>DATDHI010000304.1:0-8256 GCA_036521655.1 Pseudonocardiaceae bacterium
GATTCTGCGGCCGGGAACGAGGAAAGGCCAGCCACAGCAAAGATCATGAACACCATCGAGATCAACATGCGGGACGCGCCGCGGCGTGCCGCGCGGAATAAGCCAACAGGGTCCTCGTGCGCCGCAAACGTGGCCGGCTGAGCTGCTCGTCGGGGCTGAGCGAACCGCCAAGTGGAACCTGATGACGGATCAGGCTGTCCGCGAGAACGGGTGAATCCGGCGGACGGGAGCCGGGTGCGGTGGTAGAAACGTGGTGGACAATCGCGTCGCGCCGGAGGCCGGGAGCTGGGGTTACTCATGGCCATTGTTCCTAAGGATCTCAAGTACAGCAGGGAGCACGAATGGGTGCGCCAACGTGATGCCGTGGCCATGGTCGGCATCACGGATCACGCCCAAAGGCAGCTCGGGGACATCGTCTACGTCGAGCTGCCGAAGGTCGGCGACCGATTCGAGGCGGGCGAGCCGTTCGGCTCGGTGGAGTCGGTCAAGGCGGTGACTGAGGTGTACGCCCCGGTCACCGGTGAGATCATCAAGGTCAACGAGGGCGTCAACGACTCTCCGGAGAGACTTAACGAGGACCCTTACGGTGATGGGTGGATGATTGAGATCCGGATGGCGAACGCCACCGGGGCAACGGGACTGCTCACCGCGGCTGAGTACAGCGACTACATCCAAGAGGACGCAGACAGCTAACCATCCGCTGAGCGCCCCGTAGGTCAATGGCGGGATGAGCACGGGTGACGTTGGCCGCGAAGCCTGGCACGAGGACCGCTCGGCCGCTGAGGCGGGGTCGGTTCTTGCAAGACCTTCTCGGTGAGAGGTCCTTCTCCTGCGCTGACCGGGAACCGGCGCCATCTTAGTAACGGAATCCACTGTTGGACGACATTACCGGTGACGCCCGTTGCGAGTTTGAGGAGGACTATCTGTGATGTCCGCAGACCTGCACACGCCGAGCATGGTTCCAGGCAGCGCCGCTCCACCACTCGGTTGCGGGACACGGTAGCCGGGTCATGTCTCAGCGGCACGGACCGGCGTCGACTGCGGGTAACCGCCTCAGTACGCGTCGTATAGCCTGCCGCCATGTTCGACGAGGACGGCTTAGGTCTCTCGGCTGCGGCCGAACTGAAGGAACAGACAATCACATGGCAAGTGAAGGTTGTTGCCGAAGCTGCGCGGCTGGCGACTGGCCGCGAGGCTGGCACCCAGCGCGAGCCCGTTACTCCCAACGACATCGTACGCGCTGTCCACAATGTCGATGGCTTGCCGGCGGTTCACCAACAGCCTCGAGGTGCTGCCGCATCCCGCGCCGCAAGCTACGTCGCGGCCGTCCTAGCGGGCTACTTCGGCAATAACATCGACAAACCCTGGGGGTCTATCGGGTTCTCGATCACAGTTATCTCAGGTGCACTCACAGGCTGGTACGGGGAGCAGGCCGGAAGGAAGGGCAAACGGTGACTCGAAGCTACGAGCCAGGAACGCGCCTCGACGCCAGTGCGCAGGAGCTGTTTGACTGGTTCAATGGCCGACTTCTTCAAGAAGCGCGGAAGATCGCAGCACGACGACCGGATGGCAATAGTCGGGTGTCTTCCTCGGATATCCTGGATAGTTTGAGGAGACAGCAGGAACGTGGACGGTGGCGGGAGCGTGCGGCATTTGCCGCGCAGGTGACACTGACCGCTCTCGCTATCTCTGCAGCCGTTATGTCTTTCGCGATCGTCCGTTTGGTCCTCGGTGGTGAGGGTACCGGGGTAAGCGATGCTGTCAGCTCTTCGAGATCCCTCTTTACGACAGTTTTGCTGGCGACGCTTCTGATTGTGGCCACGGCGACCCTGTTAGCAATTTTCCGTGAATCCCGAGAGGGTCAAAGTCGAATCGGGAAAGTGCGAGTAGCTCGCAGTTCTCGACGTGAGAGTGAGATCGCGCTTCGTACGGAATGGTCAGACTTCGAAGAGCTTATGCAGCGGGAACTCTACGCGGACCCGATCGAGGTTCCTGTGCAGGATTTGTCCGATGACATAGTCCGTTTCTCGCGGCGGTATGATCTGGATCCAGAGGAGATCCGGTCGATCCTTCGCACCAGGAATGCGGTTGCGCATGACCCCCGCGCCACCTCCCTTCGCGAGATTCGCCGTAACCTGCTGAGGCTGCGATCATTGCTCGAGAAACTGAGCCCGCTCATGCCCACGACACGGCAGACACTGGGAAGCTAGCTCACGCTTTGGGAATGTCGAAGATGTTGGTCAGATTGGCGGCAAAGCCGAGGTCGCCTTCCAGCTTCACCTTCCCGGTGATGAACATCATCGTGGGGGAGGCGTTGCCGGAGACCAGCATGAGGAACTGATCGCCCGACAACGTGAATGTGACCCGCGGATCGTGCGATGGTTCCCTGCTGGTCGTGCAGTGGGGAGCTACAGGATTTCGGGCTCCGCTGATCCAGGTCTCGTACACGTCGTCACCGCCCGGCCCGCCGGTGATCCGCCAGCGGATTGCGGAGTCCCGCCCGGGCGCCTTGTCCGGGCGGAACTGGTCGGCCATCCTGTTGAACACCCGATCCAGCAGGGCGCAGCGCAGCGCTGGATCACTGAGCACGGCGTCGAGCTGCCTCTTCGAGGCGTATTTGATCAGCCGCGCGAAGGCCCGCGGATCCATCGCGCCAATGTCGTCCTGCTGTTTCTGCGCACTGCGGCTGGCTGGTGGCTTGAGCAGCTGCGCGAACTCCGTTGTGGACAGCTTTCTCGGATCAATGCTGTTGATGTCGGCGTCCGCCATGGTCCCTCCCCATCTACTGGTGAGTAAGGTTAGGAGCCGGTAGCTGGACTCCGCAATATGAGCGGCCACCCCGTCCTCGCCGGCGGTTGTCGCGGCAGGTACGAGAGCTGCATCGGCCGGGGGACTCGATCATCCCGCAGATACGCCGGACGCCCTGGTCACTCGACTGATGACCGTCATCCGTGCCGGACTCGGGCACCGGGACCACGCCGACCGCCGACAGGAGACTCAGGCGACGTCGCTGCTGGCCGCTAGTCGACGTACCTCCCAGCCGTTCGCGCCGTAGAAGCCGCCATCCTCACCACTACAGTTCGGGGCCGATAATCTGTCGCTTCACCCGTCGGGGCTGATGGTGCCGGTGAGGTGGGGGCGCCCGTCGGGATTGTGCACCGCCAGGTTCCAGCCTCCGTCCGCCCGGTCGATGCGGACCTGCACGGTAGAGGGCAGCAGGGCCGGACGGCCGAATCGGACGTCTACTGTGTACCTCTCGGGCAGCCGGGGGTCCAGTGCGGCGAGGCATCGTGCCGCGGTGTACATGCCGTGCGCGATCGCTCGGGGGAAGCCGAAGGCGCGGGCGGTCAGCCGGTGCAGGTGGATCGGGTTGTAGTCGCCGGAGATCGCCGCATAGCGCCGGCCGGCGTCTTTGGTCAGCCGCCACACGGCCGTGGGCTGAGGAAGGTTGGTCGGCTCGCCCGCAGCACCTCGCGGCTGGCCCGCGCCGCTGCGCCGCAGGTAGGTACTCTCCTCGGACCACACCACGTTATCGTCCACAGTGGCCTCAGTGGTGAGGGCGAACTGGGTGCCCCGGTCGTGGGCTGCCAGTCCAGCGGCGCGGACCCCCAGCGTGATCGGCTCGTCGGCGCCGATCGCGCGGTGCGCAACGATCCGGTTGCGGATGTGCACCAGCCCCAGCAGTGGGAACGGGAAGTCCTGGCTGGTCATCAGGCGCAGTGCCAGCCCAAAGCCCAGCACGTGCGGGTAGATCACCGGCAGCTGGTCAGACAGTGGGAAGCCGCACGCCCGGGCGTAGGCCGCCACGTGATCGCGGTCGATGACCTGCTCGGGCAGTACCAGTGCGGTCTCCGGCAGCTCCCTGGGTCGCCATGGACGGGGCACCACACCCAGCGCCGCCTTGACGAACAGCGGCGCCGTCGCCGGTGGAGCGCCCAATTCGATCGTCGCCATCGTCAGGCTCCTAGCAAGCTCTGGCCGCACACCCGCACGACCTGCCCGGTGACCCCGGCCGAGGCGGGGGCGGCCAACCAGGCCACCGTCTCGGCGACGTCGACCGGCCGCCCGCCCTGGGCCAGCGAGTTCAGCCGCCGCCCCACCTCCCGGATCACCAGCGGCATCCGGGCGGTCATCTCGGTCTCGATGAAACCGGGGGCGACCGCGTTGACGGTGATACCGCGCTCGCCCAGGACCGCTGCCTGCGCGCGGGTCAGCCCGATGACACCTGCCTTGGAAGCCGCGTAGTTGGTCTGGCCGGCGTTGCCCGCGATGCCGGTGATCGAAGCGAGCCCGATCACCCGCCCACCGCTGCGCAGCGCGCCGGACTCCACCAGCGCCGAGGTGATTCGCGCCGGCGCGGCGAGGTTGACGTCCAGCACGGCGTCCCACTCCGCGTCGCTCATCCGGCCCAGGGTGCGGTCCCGGGTGATGCCGGCGTTGTGCACCACCACGTCGATCCCGCGTTGCAGGTGTGTGGCGATGCGCTGCGGCGCGTCCGCGGCCGTGATGTCGCACTGCAGGGCGACACCACCGATCCGGTTGGCGACCGCCGCGAGGGTGTCACCGGCGGCGGGAATGTCCAGGCAGACGACGCGGGCGCCATCTCGCGCCAGAGTGGCGGCGATCGCCTCGCCGATGCCGCGGGCGGCCCCGGTGACCAGCGCGACCTGCCCGTGCAGCGGGTGCTCCCAATCGGTCACGTCGGGCACCGTCGCCGGATCGACACTGATCACCTGCCCGGAGACGTACGCCGAGCGGGCGGAGAGCAGGAAGCGCAGGGTGGACTCCATCGCGGTCTCCGCACCGGGCGCCAACCGGACGAGCTGCGCGGTGGCCCCCTGACGCACCTCCTTGCCCACCGAACGGACGAAGCCTTCCACCGCCTGTTGCGCAGCGGCCTGCGCGGGGTCGCTGCGCGGCTCGGTACCGAGCACGATCACCCGGCCGGACGGGCGCAGCGACCTGATCACCGGATGGAAGAACTCGTACAGCGCCCGCAGCTGCCCGGGGTCGGCGATCCCGGTGGCGTCGAACACCAGGGCTGCATAGTCGGCCGGGTAGTTCGGCGCCCCCAGGTCGGCGAGCAGCGCGTCAACCTGCTTGCCAGCCCACCCAGCAGGTGCGGCACCGGAGAGCACCGGGCCCTCGAGTACCGGCCGGCCGGGGGTGTGCCGCTGCAGCCGGGGCGGGTCGGGCAGACCGAGCCGCCGCACCAGGGTCTGCCCCAGCGGCGACCGAGCGAAGGACTGGTAGCGATCGGCCATGTCGCCCCTACTCGTCGGTAGCATTACTCATTAGTAGGTTACCCGGCCCGCAAGGAGGACAGCCATGACCCGCGCAGTTCGCCCGGTCGCGATTCTAGGGGGCAACCGCATCCCGTTTGCGCGGTCCAACAGCCGCTACGCGCAGGCGTCCAACCAGGACATGCTGACCGCCACGCTGGACGGTCTGATCGCCCGGTTCGGCCTGGCCGGCCAGCGCCTGGGCGAGGTTGCCGCCGGCGCGGTGCTCAAGCACAGCAGGGACTTCAACCTCACTCGCGAGGCCGTGCTGGGCAGCGCGCTGGACCCCCGCACTCCCGCCTACGACCTGCAGCAGGCTTGCGGTACCGGGCTGGAGGCCACCATCGGAGTCGGCAACAAGATCGCGCTCGGGCAGGTCGACGTCGGGATCGCCGGCGGCGCGGACACAGTGAGTGACGCGCCGATCGCGGTGCACGAGGATCTGCGCCGGGTGCTGCTGTCGTTCGAGCGGGCCGGGTCGGTCGGCGGGTGGCTGCGGGCACTCAGCGGGCTGCGGCCGGGTCAGATCGTCCCGGAGACCCCCCGCAACAGCGAGCCGCGCACGGGACTGTCGATGGGGGAGCACGCCGCGGTGACTGCGCGGCAGTGGGAGATCTCCCGGGAGGCGCAGGACGAGCTCGCGGTGGCCAGCCATCACCGGCTCGCGACCGCCTACCAGCGCGGCTTCTTCGACGACCTGGTCACCCCCTACCTGGGGCTGCGGCGGGACCAGAACCTGCGCCCGGACACCTCGGTCGAGAAGCTCGCCACGCTCAAGACGATCTTCGGGTCGGACACGATGACCGCAGGCAACTCCACGCCGCTGTCCGACGGTGCCTCCGCGGTGCTGCTGGCCAGCGAAGGGTGGGCCGCCGAGCACGACCTGCCGGTGCTGGCGCACCTGGTGGACGCCGAGACCGCCGCCGTCGACTTCGTGCACGGCCACGAGGGCCTGCTCACCGCACCGGTGCACGCGGTGCCGCGACTGCTCGCCCGCAACGGCCTGCGGCTGGCCGACCTGGACCTGATCGAGATCCACGAGGCGTTCGCCTCGCAGGTGCTGGCCACGCTCAAGGCGTGGGAGGACACCGACTACTGCAAGCGCGAGCTCGGCCTGGACGTCCCCGTCGGGGCAGTGGACCGGGACAAGCTCAACGTGACCGGCTCGTCCCTGGCCGTCGGGCACCCCTTCGCCGCGACCGGTGGCCGCATTGTCGCCACCCTCGCGACGCTGCTGCACGCACGAGCGGTCGACACCGGGCGCCCGGTCACTGGGATGATTTCGGTATGCGCAGCGGGAGGACAGGGGGTCGTCGCGCTCCTGCGCAGCGCCCCATGAGTGGCTAGCAGGGTGCTGATGTCGGGCGGCGCCGGGTCGCCCACCCGGTGCACGCTGGCCTTTAGGGGGAACCTGGTGGAACATGACGCTGCCCGCGTGCTGGAGTTCGGCGCGCAGCTGACCGAGCAAGAATGGGCCGACCTTGCCCGACACGGTCGTCCACGTCGACTGCCTGCAGGCACGCCACTGTTCGTTGAGGGCACCCGCTCCGACACAGTGGTTGTTGTGATCTCGGGCCGGGTCAAGGTCTTCTCCTCCGCAGAGGACGGTGCCGAGGTGGTTTTGGGGGTACGCGGGCCAGGGGCTTTGCTCGGCGAGCTGGCAGTGATCGACGAGCAGCCACGGTCGGCGTCAATCAGATCTATGGAACCTGTCGAAGTCCTGACCGTGGGGTCGCGAGAGTTCACCGCCTTCCTCCATGCCCACCCGCGAACAATGTGGCTGCTGATGCGCAGCCTCGCTGATAGGCTGCGCGACGCGGACCGCAAACGGGTCGAGTTCGGTGTCTACGACACCGTGAACCGGGTTGCCCGCCGTTTGGTCGAGCTGGTCGACCGCTTCGGCGAACCGACCGAATCCGGTATCAGGATCACTCTGCGGTTCACCCAGGACGAGCTCGCCAGCTGGGTCGGCGCGTCACGAGAAGCCGTGGCCAAAGCCCTTCGGACGCTGCGTGCCAGCGGCTACGTACGGACCCAGCGCCGCACGGTCACCGTGATCGATATCGAAGGGCTCCGCCGACGCGCCCGCTGAATGTGCACAAATACCGGTTCACTGCCGGTAGGAATCCCTTTTCCGCGACACCACCATCCGGCACGGTGACACTAGAACAATTTGTTCCACCCGGAAAGGGGTGGGTTGTGAGCATGTCGAGCGCGACGGGGAGCGCGGGCGAGGGGCCGCGGCCTCAGGGCAGTGCCGTGGAACCGAGCTGTCGCGGCGGCAAGCCTGGCCGATCACGATGACCACCGTCTGGGTCGCCGTCATCTTAGGACTGTTGCTGCTGTGCCTCGGCGCGCTGATGGGCAGCTCCTGCACTGTCGGAGTGCTGGATCAACAGTACCGACGTCTCGCTGTCGAGCGACAGGAACTGAACGAGCGGCGCCGCACACTGCGGGAAGCCCGCCTGCGACTAGTGCGCTGCCCACGGTGCGCCAAGCTGATCGCCTCATCTGACGAGGACTACGAGGACGTAGAGGATGCTGTGAACCGCCGCGGCACCTTCCCGATCGACCGTGAACCGCACGTGAACCTGCCTCGTCAGCGGCAAGTGAGTCTCGCGACTTTTCCCAGACTCCAAGACTTGGGCTAGCTCGCTCAACAAGCCGCCCACAGCCGCTGCACGACGCGAAGCGGGCAGGTCGAAACCCCTCGCGAGTGGCGCTCCCATCCTGCGTGCTCGCGAGCCCTTCCTGAACTCCATGCGGATAGGGCATCATGGGATCGATGTGCTGTGACCGCTGATAGCTGTTCAGCAGCCCATTCCCCGTATTCGATCTTTGACTGCGTGGACCCGGCGGGTCGGCTTGATCGTGCCCGCCTCGACGAGAAGATGCGAGACTAGTGAGCGAGCAGTTCGTGACTCATGCCGGGTTGGGCGGGTGATCGCTACGGAGCCGTGCGGTTGGAGGACAT
>DATDHI010000305.1:0-7843 GCA_036521655.1 Pseudonocardiaceae bacterium
GCAGGCAACCGGATCGTCCCGCCACGCTCGGGACGCGGGCAACCCACCGCGCAGGGACCCGACAACCAGTGGATCGAGCTCCCTGTCCCGGCCCCTGCGGCCCGCACTGGCCCGCAGCCCGCGCAGCGCCGTCGCCACCCGGGCTACCACATCGTCGCCGGTGGCCGATTTCAAGAGCCCGGCGAGCTCGCGGGCGTGCTCATGCTGGTCGTCGACCAGAGTTCGACGATCGACCACCAGCGCCAGCCTGCGCGGCACCCGTACGGGCGTCGCGCCGGCGGCCATCAACGCTACCGCGAATACGTGCACGTCGATCACCGCCGTCTTGCCTGCTCCAGTCGGGGCGGCGATGCGGTCCGGCCAGCGGCCGGTGAGCACCTGGGTGAGCAGCCGCTGCTGCCATCGGAAAGGGCAACGACCCCCATGCACCTCGGCGAAGAACGCCGGGAAGTCGCTCAGCTCTAGTGCCATCACGCGCTTTCCTGCTCAGGCCGATCGCAGGGCACCAGCAGCCCGCCACCTAGATGCCGGCTCTGACCCACCGCGATCAGAATGCGATCGCCCGCCAGGTCGCCTAGCGTCACCTCCGCCCGGTATGGCTGCACAACCGAGCCCGACGCGACCTTGTGCACGAAGCGGCCAAGGTCGGTGTCGGTGACCCGGTGCACTGCCCCCACCTGCACGCCGCGGCGCGCAGCGGCCTCAGCCACCTTCCGGTACCAGGCCTCGCCCCGACCGCGGCCGGTCAGCTCGTCTCGCCACACCAGACCGACCGACAGTCGCACTGCGTCGGCCAGGCTCCACGGCCCGCTCCGTAGCCCCCGAGTCTCGGGCACCGCTGCTGGCTTGGTCACCCAGTGCCTCCGGTACCCCGCAGCGAGCGGCTGCCAGAAGTCAGCGGCGGACCGGACCGTGATGTTGCGATGGTCGATGGCGACCGTATCCCCGCGAGGAAGCCGCACGAGTCGCAACGCCTGCACTGCCGACGCCAGCAGGCGCAGATCGGCTGCATCGGCGTCGCGAGGCAGCAGAAGGGCGAACCCAGCGTTATTCCACTCAGCGATCTGCAGGGAGCCGTCGATCGGCTGGATCGCGACGCGATTGGCTGGCTGCGGCGCACCTGCAGGATAGGCACCGGTGAGCACGGTGGGCGCACCGTCACCGACAAGCGAGATGAGCGCACGATGCAACGCCACCGCCCATCGAACCCGCAGCCGCTCCCACCCGCGGGGCGGGCCTGAACGCAGCGGCAACAGCAGCACGCGAGCCCACGGGTCCGTGGTGGGAACGGGTGCTGGCGCGACGTACCGCGCGGGCGCCAACGCGGCACGTACGGCTGGTCGCCGCTGCTCATCCTCGCTGCTGCGCACACCGTCGGCGTTCACCTTCGGCGGAATGGCGTTGGCCTGCACGTACTCATCGATCAGAGCGTCAGTGCGACCCGCGACGCTGACGTCCACGTCAATTCCCGTGCCGCTGAACAGGTCAGCGTCCGGATCAAGGCGATGGCTCGGCTCGATGTCAGCGACGGCCAACCGCACCGGTGTCTGCGCCTGGCCCAGGTGTGACACGTCGCCGCACAGCTCACGCAATGCGGCCCGTATCCCAAGATCCGGCTCGGCCCCCCAGGTCCAGGCGTAGGGCCCGTCCACAGCCACCGACACTGACGTCTTGCCGATGATCCGTTCCTTGCTCTTCTCCAGCAGACCGAGCCTGCGGTATGCGATGCCCGGTGGGGTGTTGACAGTGTGCATCGGCAGGCGGACCCCGTCCGGTGGATGCTGTTCGAGCCAGCGCAGCGCAGTCGCGTCCTCCTTGCATGGGGCTAGCAGCTCCCCGTGGGGAAGCGCGCGGGGCCCCTGCGCGGCGGCACAGAGCAACGCCGCGTGCAGTCGCGCCGGGGAGGGCAGCGCATCGACCTCGCCGTCGCCCACCCCACCGTGATAGACGCCCAGCGGTAGCTCGGCGATGATCGCGAAGCTCATGCCTGCGCGCCTTCCTCCTCGTCAACCGCGCCCGCGATGACGTCCTGGTTGCCGGTGACCTGCAGTGCAACGCCGTTCCACTGCACCCCGGCCGCACTCTCGGCGTGCTGCAGCGCGTTCGCGAGCAGGGCGTCGGCGGCCGCGACCGTTAGCCGCTCCAGTGAATCCGACTGCCCATCGCGCCGGTCCAGAGTCAGCACCGGTGCCGCGGCCTCGACCAGATCGCAGTTCGCCCGCAGGTAAAGCTCCGCGTCGGAGCGGGCCAGCCCATCAAGGGCCAGCGCGGCGAGCAGCGCACGGCAGGCGGCGTCCCCGTCGGGCCCGGCACCGAACCGCATCTGGCGCAGCGTGGCGAACGACAACACGTGACTGCGGATGATCCGCTCGCAAGCGATACCCGCAAGCTGCTCCAGCGTCGGCGGCACCCCACCCAGCCCGAGGCCCGACGCCGAGCCCGGCTGCTTGTCCTTGGCGCTCTTCTCAGCTGCCGCTTTGATCTTCGTGTAATTCTTGGGGCTAAGCTCATCGCGCTGCGCGTCGGCGACACCCATCATCGCTTTCTGCCCAAGCCGCACCTGCATGGCCACCGGGTCAACGCGAGCACCACCGCGCATCACTCTAGCGCCCTGGTTGGCGGCGCGATCCGCACAGAAGCCGACGATCTCTCCGACGAGCGCACTGCGCCACCGACCTTGACGGGCGCGACGAGACGAATCCCACCCACCGAAAACGAGAGTCACCGGGCTGGTCTCCAACAGCGCGCGAGCATTGGCTGGCGTGGCATTGCGGACTGCCCGATAGCCCTCGAATGCGGTAACGGGCCCGCCATCGACGAAGCCAGCTCGGATGTGGCCGTCGTAAACCCGGTGCGGCAGCATCAGGTCGGTATAGCGCTCCTCCACGCCATCGCGCTGGTAGGTGACCACCACGTGCGGCAACCTCACCATGACCGGATGCCCGTCGTCGATGGCCTGCTGCAGCGCCACCTCGGCTCGGTTGACCTGCGACTGTTTGGAGTCGATGATCACTGCTGGACGCGCCGTACCGTCGAGAAACCGCTGCTCGTAGGCGTACACGCCGTCCTGCGAACGGGGCAGAGCGAACTTGGCTGGGGCGACCGAGGCGTGCTGGCCGCCAGCTGGTTGCAGCTCGGTGGTCGAGGTCAGGCAGCTGGGTCCCCCCGCCACAGTGGAATGAAGAAGGAGATCGAGGGTAATGGCGGTCATGCGCACTCCATAAGACGTGAGAACGGGTGGGCGTCAGGCAGCAAAGAGAGGGATAAAATCGATCTCAGCGCCACAGCAAACTATGCCGAAACCGGGTCCAACACAGTATGTTGTCGGCTGAGCGACCAGCTCCGTTACTCATACAGTCACCCGGGTGAGAGCTGGCGACCCCATGAGGACGTCGCATTGAAGGAAGCGACAGGACGAGTCCAGCGGTGAGACATGCGCGTGACGACGAGTCGGTAGCCGAAGTCGGGGCTCTTCATGACGACGGACTCCCGGAAGACCTCCACGACAAGGCCCCAATGAAGGCGTCGCCACGCGCTACTCGAGTGATGGCCGACTGCAGGTCGCCGACCACCACTCCTCGATCGGCCATCGCTGGTTTGCGGCGCTCCTCGAGCCTGCTCCGCCAACCGTACAGCTCGTGTCAATACATCCACTACAAGGTAGTACCATCTGGTTCCGTGTACCCAACGGGACTGGGATGCCCTGGTTGATGCTCGTCGCCGAGGACCTGCCACAGCTTCGTTAAGGTTAAGAGATGGAGAACAGCAGCGTCATACTCCGTCGAGGAACTAGGCCCGAATCCCAAGACGAGAACCCACGAACCTCACCACGTCCAATCTCCGGGGCGAACGCCAGAACGTTCCGCTCCTCAAGAGCGCTATCCGACGCGCCCACGAAACCGCCTGCTGCAACCGCCGAGCTTGGCGAACGATTCGGCGCACCTTCGCATTCACGTCGCGGTCAGCGCCTGGCGGGTGCCGAACGCTCGGTGAACGCGTCCCGGCTTCAGGAGGGCGGGGAAGGAAGAACAGCGTAAGGGGGGCAAGCAGGGTCAGACCTTCTCCAGAAAGCCCGCGCGTTCGTCGTTCAGGAGGTCTGCGGCTAGGCGGGCCAGGCCGGGGTGCTGAGTGAGGTCTGGATCGGATTCGACGAGCTGCTGGGCGGAGTGCCGGGCTTGGCCGATCAGGTCCTCGTCGCGCAGCAGGGAGAGCAGCTTGAGGCCGGAACGGCGGCCGGATTGGACCGCGCCGAGCACGTCGCCCTCGCGGCGCAGCTCCAGGTCCATCCGGGCCAGCTCGAAACCGTCGGTGGTGGCAGCCACAGCGTCCAGGCGCTCCCGGGCGCCGGTGCCCTCAGGTGCATCGGTGACCAGCAGGCAGAGCCCCGGATGTGATCCCCGGCCCACCCGGCCACGCAGCTGGTGCAGCTGGCTGACACCGAACCGGTGCGCATCCATGATCACCATGACGGTGGCGTTGGGCACATCGACCCCGACCTCGACGACGGTGGTGGCCACCAGCACGTCTATCTCGCCGGCCGCGAACGAGCGCATCATGGCGTCCTTGTCATCCCCCGGCAACTGGCCGTGCAGCACGCCGAGCCGCAGCCCTGCCAGTGGCCCGTCTTCGAGCTGGGGGGCAAGGTCGAGGACCGCGATCGGCGGGCGCTCCCCGGTAGCGGTGTCGGCAGCGTCCTCGCCGCCGATGCGGGGGCACACCACGAAGACCTGCCTGCCCCCGGCGACCTCCTCAGTGATCCGCCGCCAGACCCGGTCCAGCCAGCCGGGCTTCTCCCCGACCGGCACCACCGTGGTGGAGATCGGTGACCGCCCACCCGGCAGCTCGCGCAGCGCGGAGACCTCCAGGTCGCCATAGACGGTCATCGCGACGGTGCGCGGGATCGGCGTCGCGGTCATCACCAGCACGTGCGGGCTGGTGCCGTCGGCGGCCCTGCCCCGCAGCGCGTCGCGCTGCTCGACGCCGAAGCGGTGCTGCTCGTCCACCACGACCATGCCAAGATCGGCGAAGGACACCCCGTCCTGGATCAGGGCGTGCGTGCCCACCACGATGCCCGCGACGCCGCTGGCCGCGTCCAGCAGGGCCTGCTTGCGGGCACGCGCCGGCAGGGACCCGGTGAGCAGCGCGATCCGGGTCGCCGCCTCGGCAGACCCCAGCTCGCCGGCCCGGCCGAGATCGCCGAGCATGTCCCGCAGGGATCGAGCGTGCTGCGCGGCGAGCACCTCGGTGGGCGCCAGCAGCACCGCTTGCCGCCCGGCATCGACAACCTGCAGCATCGCGCGCAGCGCCACCACGGTCTTCCCGGATCCGACTTCACCCTGCAGCAAACGGTTCATCGGGTGCTCCCCGGACAGCTCCTCGGCCAGCAGCTCACCCACCTCCCGCTGCCCAGCGGTCAAGGTGAAGGGCAGCGCGGCGTCGAACGCAGCAGCCAGCCCGCCACGGCGACGCGGGCAGGCCGGGGCAGGCCGCAACCCCGTCTCCTGTCGCCGCCGCGCGAGGGTGAGCTGGACTGCCATCGCCTCGTCCCATTTCAACCTGCGCTGGGCAGCGGCAATCTCGGCCCGGTCGTCGCAACGATGCACGGCCCGCAACGCAGCGCCCAACCCCGGCAGCCTGTGCTGGGCACGCAGCGACCGCGGCAGCGGATCCGCTGGGTCATCCAAAAGGTCGAAGACCTGGCGCACGCAGAGCTGGATCGTCCACGACGGGAGGTCCTTGGTGGCGGGATAGACCGGGATCAGCGGCCGGGTGAACTCCGCGAGCTTGTCCGCGTCGCCGTCGAGCAGCTGGTATCGCGGGTGGGTCAGCTGCAGGGCTCGGTTCTTGCCGTAGGTCGTCACCCGGCCCGCGAACAACACCTTCCGGCCGGGGGTGAGCGTGCTGGGCAGGTGGTGCTGGTTGAAGAAGGTGAGGTTCAGGGTGCGGCTGCCGTCCCAGATCACCGCACTCTGGATGGTGCCCTTCTTGGTCTGCATCCGCCGTGAGCTGCAGCTACGGACCTCGGCGACGACCGTGACGTCCTCCCCCGGCGTCAGACCCGCGATCGGGGTGAGCTGGCCCTGATCGGCGTACCGGCGCGGGTAGTGCCGCAGCAGGTCGCCGACGGTGTGCACGTCCAACTGCTCAGCCAGTAGTGTCGCCGACTTCGCACCGATCACCCGGTCCAGCGCATCGTCCAACTGGGCCACAGCTCACTCCACCCCGACCAGCAGCAGCCTGTCCGGCAGGCCACTGGCGTAGCACACCGCTTCGACCTCGGGGTGCGCGGCATGCAGATGCTTGATCACCACGTCCTCCACGCCATCCGGGGCATCCTGGCCCAGCAGCACGGTCACCAGCTCCCCGCCCACGGATAGCATCCGTTCCAGTAGCTCGCACGCCGCGGCCAGCGGGTCACCGCCGATCAGCACGACCTGGTCGCCGAGGATGCCGAGTACATCACCCGGCTGGCAAAGCCCGGCGCAGGTCAGCGCCTGCGTCTTGGCCACGGTCAGCTCCCCGCACCGGGTCGCGGCGACCGCCTCGGTCATGGCGACCAGGTCCTCGGGTGCCCGCCGGGCCGCGTCGTGCACCGCGATCGCGGCCAATGCCTGCACCGGGGACGTGGTCGGTACGACCGTCACCTCCTGGCCGGTGTCCCGGACCTGTGCAGCCGCGATCTCAGCCACTCTGGTCGCGGCAGCCGTCTCCGTGAGCATTATGACGTGGCGAGCGCGGGTACCGGCGAGGGCTGCGAGCAGCCCGCTGACGCTGCTGGTGGCGGCGGCGGTGACCGCGCCCTCCCGGCGAAACAGTTCAGCCACCGCGGGCCCGGAGACCATCGCGAGCACGGCGTGCTCAGTGACGAACCGGTCGGTGCGCTCAGCACGGATCTGATCAGCAAAGGTTTGATCAGCAAAGCGCAGCACCGTGATGCGGTGTGGTCGCCCGGCGCGCACCCCGGCCTCGATCGCGGCACCGATGTCGGAGCAGTGCACGTGCACGTTCCACAGCGCCGCAGCGCCACCCGAGCTGACGATCGCCACGCAGTCACCCAGCCCGGCCAGCTCGGCGCGCAATGTGCCGACGCCGGCCTCGGCGGCGCTATCGAGCAGGTACATCACCTCGTACTCGTACTCCGCGGACCCGCCTTCCCGGGCCGCGTGCAGCGCGGGTGCGGGGCGCGCTGGGATGGGAGTGGCGACCGCCAGCGGACTCAGGCCGGGACGCTCGGTCACCACCGCCAGCAGTGCCTCCAGCAGCACGGTCAGCCCCCGACCGCCTGCATCCACTACCCCGGACTTGGCCAGCACGGCTAGCTGGCTCGGAGTGTCAGCCAGCGCGCAGGACGCGGCGAAGGTGGCCGCCGATGCCACCTCGCCGAGGTCGTCGGAGCGGACCCCCGCGGCCGCCTGGGCCGCGGCGTGCAGCACGGTCAGCACCGTCCCCGGTACCGGATCGGACACCGCCGCCGTGGCCAGCTCGTCGGCCCGGCGTAGCCCGTCTCGCAGCGCCGCGCCATCCAGAGCCGCGTCGACCTGTGCCTCAGCCAGCCCGCGCAGCACCTGGGAGAGGATCACCCCGGAGTTGCCTCGCGCCCCCATCAGCGCGCCGCGGGCCAGGACGGCGACCGTGCCCGTGCCCGGAAAGGCGTCGCAGTCGTCACCGCTGTCCACCGCGGCCAGCCCGGCCCGCATGGTGGCCAGCAGGTTCGAGCCGGTGTCGGAGTCGGCAACCGGGAAGACATTGAGCGCGTCGATCTCCTCGCGATGTGCCGCGAGCGCATCGCAGCAGGTGGCAGCCCAGCGACGGACCGCTGCGCCATCCAGCGACTGCAACACCG
>DATDHI010000306.1:0-4894 GCA_036521655.1 Pseudonocardiaceae bacterium
CCGGTTATGGGATTCCCCGCAGCTGGCCGGGGCGGCGCACGGCGCGGTGCTCAAGTTGCGCGCGGCCGGGGTGGACGTGGACACCGAGCCAACGGCTGCCGTCGAACCTCGGGTGCGGGCCACCGAGCCGGCCCTGACCCCGCTGATCTCGGCCGTTCAGGCTGGGCAGATCGTGACCTTCGCGCACCGCAGGCACCCCGCCGCGCAGCCCGCGACCCGCACCCTGGAGCCCTGGGGAGTGGTGTCCTGGCGAGGTCGCTGGTACGTCGTGGGTCATGATCGGGACCGCGAGGCGACCCGCTGCTTCCGGGTCTCCCGGATCGTCGGCCCGGTCCGCACCCTCCCCGCATTGGGAGCGGTGCGGCGTCCCGAAGGGGTGGATCTGCTGAAGATCGTCGCGGGTTCCGCGGAACCGCCGCCGGTGGCGCACACCGCCCGGCTGTGGCTGGCTGACGGCCGCGCGCAGGGCCTTCGCAGATTCGCGACGCTGCTGGGCAGGTTGACCATCGACGGGGTGGACGGCGAGGTGGCGCACGTGGAGCTGCCGGGCTACCAGGTGGCCGCGCGGTGGATCGCCGGGCACGGGCCCGACGTCGTGGTTCTGGAGCCCGCCGGACTGGCCGACGCGGTGCGAGCCCGGCTGGTGGCCGCCGCTGGGACGGCGAGCTAATGGGGAGCGTGGGGGTCGCGGAACGGCTGCCCCGGCTGCTGGCCCTGGTGCCCTACCTGCTGGCTCGGCCCGGCGCACCGATCGAGGAGGTGGCCGCCGACTTCGAGGTCACGGTCCGGCAGTTGCGCCGCGATCTGGAGCTGCTGTGGATGTGCGGGCTGCCCGGCTACGGGCCCGGCGATCTCATCGATCTGTCCTTCGAGGGCGACACCGTGACCGTCGGCTTCGACGCCGGCATGCGCCGACCACTGCGGCTGTCCGGCGCGGAGGCAACCGCACTGGTGGTTGCGCTGCGGGCGCTGGCCGACACGCCCGGCGTGGTGGACGCCGGTCCGGTACGGCGGGCCCTGGCCAAGATCGAGGCGGCCGCCGGGCAGGCCGATGGCGTGGTGGTCGGGCTGGCCACCCGGGAAGAGGCCGCGCTGGACGCGGTGCGTGATGCGCTGGACCACCGGCGGGCGTTGCAGATCCGCTACTACACCGCCTCCCGGGACGCAGTGGGGGAGCGCACGGTGGACCCGATGCGGCTGCTCCTGGTGGAGGGCCGCAGTTACCTGGAAGCGTGGTGCCGCGCGGCGCAGGGCGTCCGGCTCTTCCGGCTGGATCGCATCGAGCACGTCGCGACCCGCGACGAGCCCGCCGTACCGCCGCCGGCCGCTCGCCCCACGGACGTGTCGGCTGGTCTCTTCCGCGCGCAGCCCGGCCAGCAGGTCGCCGTGCTGACGCTGGCCGCCGACGCCCGCTGGGTCGCCGAGTACTACCCGGTGGAGGAGCTGACCGAGGGCGAGGGGGGAGCCGCGACCGTGCGAATGCGGTATGCCGACACCGGGTGGATGGTGCGCCTGGTACTGGGGCTGGGGGTCGACGTGGTCGTCCAGGAGCCCGCCGAGCTGGCCGTGGCGGTGGCGCAGCGAGCCCGCGCGGCGCTGCACCGAGCCTCATGCGGGTCCGATCACCTGCCGTCGCCGCAACCGGGCTAACCTCATTGCCGTGCCTTACCTCGTCAGCGGGCTGGCGGCGGCCGCTGGCGTCGTCGTGCTGGTTGCGCTGCTGGCACGGCTGGCCGGTTCGATCCACCAGGCCGCCGCGGTCGTTGCGCTCAGCCGCGCCCACGTCGCCGACCGCGCCGGCCTGCTGACTGCGCGAATCGCTGCGCTGCGGGTGCAGCTGGCCCAGCGGCGCGGCCCCCGGCGCGTAGCATCGAACTCGCACCAGACCGAGGCAGAGGGGAGTCCGCCATGATTCCGAGCGGCTGGGAGTTGGTTGTGCTCCTCGGTGTACTCGTCCTGCTGTTCGGTTCGACGAAGCTCCCGGTGGCCGCCCGGTCCATCGGGCAGTCGATGCGGATCTTCAAGGCCGAGACCAAGGGCATGCGCTCCGACGACGGAGTCCAGCAGCAGCCGCCCTCGAATGCCCCGGTGACGCCGGTCGAGGAGCCCCCGCTCAAGAACCACGACGGCACCGATCACTGAGGACGATGAGCCGGGTGCGTTTACCCCGAGGATTCCCGGGACGCCGGCGCAAGGCCAACCCGGACGGCTCCATGACCCTCATGGAGCACCTGTACGAGCTGCGCTACCGGCTTTTCGTCGCGCTGTCGGCGATCGCGCTCGGCGGCGTCGTCGGGTTCATCTGGTGGGGAGTTTCTCCGTTCGGCCTGCCCAGTCTCGGCACCCTGCTGACCGGTCCATACTGTCAATTGCCGGAATCGCTTCGGCTCACCCCGAATCATGGCCAGTGCCAGTTGCTGCAGACCAGCCCGTTCGAGGTGTTCACCCTTCGAATGCAGGTGGGCCTGGCGGCAGGTGCGGTGTTCACCGCCCCGATCTGGATCTACCAGGTGTGGGCCTTCATCACGCCCGGCCTCTACACCAAGGAGCGCAAGTTCGCGCTCACCTTCGTCGGCGCCGCCACCGTGCTCTTCGCCGCGGGTGCGGTGCTCGCGTACTTCGTCGTGCCCACGGGTCTATCGTTCCTGGCGAACCTGGGTGCCGGGCAGTTCATCACCGCACTGAACGGCGAGGCCTATGTCGGATTCCTGCTCACCATGCTGGTGGTCTTCGGCTTGACCTTCGAGCTGCCCCTGCTGGTGGTGATGCTCAACCGGGTCGGCGTGCTGCCGTACGCGAAGCTGCGGCGCTGGCAGCGCGGCATCCTGTTCGGGCTGTTCGTGCTGGCCGCGGTGGCCACCCCGGGCAACGACCCGGTCTCGATGCTGGCGCTGGCTGGCGCCCTGGTGGTGCTGTTCGAGACGTCGGTACTGATCGCCCGGGCGCACGATCGCGCCGTGGCACGCCGGCGGGCCGCACAGGGCTGGGACGACCTCGACCCCGACCAGCCCTCCCCGCTGGACGATCGGGTGGGGCCAGTGCCCTCCGACGACGCGGCTCCCCACTACGACGACGCCACCTGAGTGCGTCGGCGTTCAGCCTCTAAGCTCTGCACCAGACGTACCGCCACATGGGCCCTCGGCGTTCACCGGTGATCGCGCTCGACACGTAGCCAGCGGCAGCCGTACCGCTGGAGCTCGAGAGTCACCGAACCGTCCTTCGCTACGCGTTCCGATCCGTCGGCCAGAACGTCCTTCAGCAGGCCGGAGTCCATCCCGGTCCGCGCGATCTCGTCGCGCACCTCCGGGTTGGTCACGTTGAGGACTGGTCGGCGACCTCGTCGTAGGTCCAGACGCTGGTCTCCTGGTCCGGGAACGCGATGCCCTGAGGGCCATCCGCGGGCGGCTCGTCCGCCCAGACGTACCAGTCACGGTACGGCGAGTTGGGGCTGCTGCGGGCGCTCTGGAACCACGGGTGCTGGTCGGAGGTGTGGTTGACCACCAGGTCGGCGATCACCCGCATTCCGCGGTCGCGCGCGGTGCGGACGAACTCGACGAAGTCGCCGTGGCTGCCCAGCCTGGGGTCGACGCCGTAGAAGTCGGTGATGTCGTAGCCGTCGTCGCGGTCGGGAGACGGGTAGTACGGCATCAGCCACACGCAGGTCACGCCGAGCCGCTGCAGGTGGTCGATGCGCTGGATCAGGCCACGGAAGTCGCCGTGTCCATCGCCATTGCTGTCCTGGTAGGTCTCGACGTCCGGGCAGTAGATGACCGCGTTCATCGCCGCGGCGAGCCGGGTGGCTCGCACGCCAGCCCGGACCGATGACGGTGGCCGGATAGTCAGAGGCCGCTGCTCAACACGGGGGATGTGCAGGGATCGCGGAGCCGGGCAGGCGGTGTTGGGAGCCTCGGGGTGCGTCGGGTGGACCAGCTTCAGCATCGCCCGCAGCGTCCCCTGCGGTGGGCCCTCATACGCCACACCACGACCTCCGGTGCGAAGACGTCGACCTTTCCTCGGTGTGGCGTCGGAACCCTCGCCGCGGTGACCCGATCGAAGCTCCGGATGGTGACCAGATCCAGGCAGCGCTCCCACTGGTAGGACGCGAGGAGGGCAGTCGGCTCGGCTCGGTGTCCACAGCGGTACAGGACGAACCCGTCCGCGACGACGTCAACAAGCAGCCCCTCCACCACTGGCGGTAGGTCCAGCTGATTGCCGACGCCGGCGTTTGGTGACGGAGGCAGCTTCATGCGCCGGCCATCCTTGGCGGCGCCAGTTCTGGCGCGCGCCACCGCGAGGACGGTTCAGCGATGCGGGAGTCGGCGAGGTCGGTACGCGGAGCGGAGCGGTGATCATGGGGCTACCGTCGCGCCAGCCCAGGCGAGGTGGAACCCTCTCACTGTCACCTCACGGCGAGACGACACCGAAGGAGACGAGGTGGACGGCGACGAGCGAGCGAGCTTTGCCGCGACGCTGGCGGCGCTGCGCTGTCGCGCAGGTCTGTCGCTAGCCGAGCTAGGCACCGCGGCGCACGTCGCCCGAGGTTACGTCCACCACGTCGAACGGGACTGTTGCATTGGGCGAAGCCGGGGCAGGTGAGATCGTTGATTCCGGTTGGTCAGATCGCCAGGGTCAGCTCGTTGAAGGCAGCCAGGACCCGGAGGTTCACTACTTCCTCAGCCCCAAGTTCGTAGTGTCCGCGGCGGATATTCTGGATGAACGCGTGCCCGGTAGTGATCACTCGTGCACAGCGAAGCTGTTTGAGGCCACGCATCGGCCGCAGTCGGGACTTGAGTCGGCCGTGGTCGGATTCGATGGGATTATTCGCGTATTTCTCCAGGACATGGCAGGCGGCGGGCAGCAGCTCATCCAGTACCCGTGGGTAAGCTTGTGCCCG
>DATDHI010000307.1:0-14737 GCA_036521655.1 Pseudonocardiaceae bacterium
ACCTGCCAGGCCAAGAAGGTGATCTGCCCGCAGGGTGAGGAGCTGGTCGGGAGTACCTGCCAGGCCAAGAAGGTGATCTGCCCGCAGGGTGAGGAGCTGGTCGGGAGTACCTGCCAGGCCAAGAAGGTGATCTGCCCGCAGGGTGAGGAGCTGGTCGGGAGTACCTGCCAGGCCAAAAAAGTGACCACCTGTCCAAAGGGTCAGGAATTAGTCAGAGGTACCTGCCAGCCCAAGCAACCGACGTATCATCCCGTGCCGGTGCTGCCATATCAGCCCACGTCAGTGCCATCTCCGTCCAAGTCGGGGAAGGCGTGTCCAGAGGGTCAAAAGTTGGTCGAGCGTACGTGTATAATTCCGCCCGGCTAACATCGGTGCGATGAGAGCCCGCTGCTCGGCGCACCAGTTGCGGGCCGCCCGCGGGCGTGGTGTGCTCGGCAAAGTGCCCACATCCGCCACCTCGCTGGTGTGTGTTCGCGGAAGCAATAATGGATTGGGAATCCCGTGACGTGTCAGTGAGGAAGTGCAACGTTCGGTGAGGTAATCGTCTAGCTCTTTGCGCTCGATCCAGACGTGTCACAGTGGCACTGGTAGACGGTGCGGTTCGCGTCACGGCGCATTACGGCCATCGGCCCGCCGCACAATTCGCCGGTGGCGATACAGCTGAGCAGCCACTTAGCCCGCCCGGGCCAGGTGGTGGTCCGCTTCGGGTCGAGAATAATTTGCCGCGCGCCTTAGAAAATCGTGGCGTCCACGATCGGGTCTCAGGTGCCTTTTGTGGTGTTCCCGTTGTGGCACCTGAGACCGACGTAACCGATGTTGAGGCAGGTCTGGCTGGCTCTCTTATAAACGCTAGTGATGATGTCCACCACCACTGGCGCGTTCTCGGGGTGTTTGCGTTGCTCGATCAGTTCCCGCGTTTTCGGGTCGTAAATGCGTTCATAACCGAATAGCACTGGCCCGGATGGGCGCCCGCTTCGGCGCTGGCGTCAGCGTCGCGTTCGACTCGCTGGCTGTTTCCTCGTGGGAGAATTCGTTCGTAATGCCATCGGTCGCGAGGGTTTTCCAATGCTTCGGTTTAGTCGAGTCGTACAATTCGTCGTCGACGGTGACGCAGTTTTCACACCCGTGCGACGGCACTCGGCCAACAATGGGATGCGCTCTTCAGAGTCGCGGGAGGCATGGGAGTTCCCACGACACCAGCACGTCGAACGTGCGCGCCTTGACGGCCTCCAGCACGTGCTGCCTGTTCTCCCGCGCGCGGGTCGCGAACCGGCTGGCCGACCGGCCGGGATCGGCGTAGCGCACAGCGATCGTCCAGCCGTACCGGACGCACGCTTAGCGTTCTCGACTTGCTGCTGGTTGACGGAGCGTTCCTTGTCCCGCCGGTCCTCCCGGTCATCCTTCAGTTTGCCGACCCGCTCGTAGGTGCATGCCGTGGTGGTGCGGTGCTCGGTGTCCATAGCGGGCACCGTCAACTAACGAGCGCTTGCCAGCCGAATTGCTGTTACGGACGTAGAGGCGCTATTCGCTTCGAAATACGGGTGACCACGACCCGCCCTGCTGTCGCCGAGTTCGACACCAGTGTTGTTCGCCGCCTCTCCGGCAGCCCTGGTGTCGAACTCGGCGCACGCAGGGCTGTCATGCGGCCACGACACCAGCGGCCGCTCCCATTTCACCCTCCAGGCGGCGCGTAGCGCCCACGGCGTTGGTTCCGAATAGCGAGGGGTGGCAGGGTGAGGTCATGCATGAGGTGACTGTGCTGGTTCGGGTGGGGTGCCACGCGTGTGTTACGGCTCGGGAGGATGTCGCGCGGATCTGCGCGGAGCTAGACGTGCCGTGGCAGGCCAGCGACGTGGATACCGACCCGGAACTGCGGGCCGAGTACGGCGACCGGGTCCCAGTGATCCTCGTCGACGGGCGGGAACACGGCTTCTGGAAGGTGGAGGAGCGGCGACTCCGAGCCGCTCTCATCCCGTGACAGCGTGTGACGAGCTGGGGACTGAGCATCACGATCTGGTCTCCTGATTGAACCGTCTACCGGTGGGTAGCGAAAGGGCAGGCATGAGCTCGTCCCAACTGTCCGTTCCGGTGGCCCCTCGTGGGGTAGGCACGAGTTCGTCCCGACTGTCCGTTGCGGTGGCCGCACTGGTGGGCGTGCTGTCGGTGGCCGCTGGCCTCGGGGTGGGGCACCTGGTAGGCGTGTTGATCTCGCCGACCGCGTCGCCGTTCCTGGCGGTCGGCGGCGCCGCGATCGATCTCACCCCGACCCCGCTCAAGGAGTTCGCGGTCCGCGCCTTCGGCAGCAACGACAAGACCGTTCTGCTGCTGGGCATGGCGGTGGTGATCGGGCTCACCGGCGTGCTCGCTGGAGTGCTGTCCCGGCGTTCCCGAGTGCCCGGGCTGGGGCTGCTCCTGGTGCTCGGTGTGATCGCCGCCGTCGCCGTGCAGTCCCGCCCCGGCGCAGGTCAGGGTGACATTCTCGCCCCGCTGGCCGCGATGCTGGCCAGTGCGGGCGGGTTCGCCGTCCTGCACCGCCTGGGTCTGAACGCGAGCCAGTCGGACGAGGGGCAGCCGGATCAGGGGCAAGCCGACGCGGAGGTGTCCCGCCGCAGGCTGCTCGCCGGGTCGGCGGTAGTCGCAGCGGGCGCCGGCCTCGCAGCGGCCGGTGGCCAGTTGCTGTCCGGGCGCGGCGGAGTCGAGGCATCCCGGGCGAAGGTGGGCCGGATCGTGCCGACGGTGGCTGCGCCGCCGATCCCTGCCGGTGCGGACTTCGTGGCCGACGGATCACCGAGCTTCATCACGCCGAACCGGGACTTCTACCGCGTCGACGTCAATCTCACTGTGCCCCAGTTGCGCGCCGAGGACTGGCAGCTGCGCATCCACGGGATGGTCGATCGGGAGCTCGCGCTGAACTGGGCGGACCTGACGTCGCGCCGGCTGATCGAGCGACCCGTGACCATCACCTGCGTGTCCAACGAGATCGGCGGGCCCTACCTCTCCACCGCCAACTTCACCGGTGTGCTGCTGGCCGACATCCTCACAGAGGCTGGTGTGCGGCGGGGCGCCGAGCAGATCTTCACCACCAGTGTGGACGGGTGGACCTGCGGCAGCCCCACCGAGGTGCTCATCGATCCGGGCCGGCAGGCGATGCTGGCGATCGGGATGAACGGAGAGCCGCTGCCGGTCGAGCACGGCTTCCCGGTCCGGATGATCGTGCCCGGACTCTACGGTTTCGTCTCCGCCACCAAGTGGATCACGGACATGGAGCTCACCACATTCGACGCCCAGCAGGCGTACTGGTTGCAGCGCGGCTGGGCGAAGCGGGCACCGATCAAGACGATGTCCCGGATCGACCGTCCTGGCTCCTTCGCGAGCGTCAGCCCGGACAGCGCAATCACCGGGATCGCGTGGGCCCAGACCAGGGGCATCGAGAAGGTCGAGGTGCGCCTCGACCACGGCGAGTGGCGCACAGCGCAGCTGGCTACCGAGGTCAACAAGGACACCTGGCGGATGTGGCGACTGCCGGGACGGTGGGAAACCGGCAAGCACGTCGCTGAGGTCCGGGCCACCGACCAGACCGGCTACACCCAGACCGCGGACCGGGCCGCGCCTATCCCGGATGGTGCCAGCGGATGGCACTCGGTGTCGTTCACCGTCCAATAAGGACCGTCGAGACCAGCACGGTTGTGTCCTATTTGTAATCCGCAAGGCCTGAACCAGCCTACCGGGAACATCGAAGTAGAGGGGCGACGCCCGGATCACCCGGGCAGCCCGATGAGGAGTTGAGATCGAGTGAAGAAGATCCAGCGAGTGGCTGCGGTCGGTGCCATGGCGGCCCTGACCGCTGTGATCGGCGCATGCAGCAACGCCCAGGGGCCGGCTGGCCAAGGTGCACCCGCGCCCGCGCCGGCTAGCGAGGCGGCGCCGGCCAGTTCGGCGGCAGCGACACCCAGCTCGGGCAAAACCGAGATCAAGGACATTTTTGGCCCGGCTTGCAGCCAGGTGCCCGCTGAGGGCCCCGGCTCGGCGCAAGGCATGGTCAACGACCCGGTGGCCACCGCGGCCAGCCACAACCCGCTGCTGACCACCCTGACGGCGGCAGTCACTGCCGCCAACCTGGGTGACACGCTGAACAGTGCCGAGGGCATCACCGTGTTCGCCCCCTACGATGGGGCCTTCAAGGCCCTGGAGGCCAAGAACCCGGGCACCATCAAGCAGCTGACCACCGCCCCGGACGTGGCCTCGCCGAACAGCAAGCTGGCCAAGATCCTGACCTACCACGTGGTCGGTACCCGCTACAACGCGGCGGGCATCGTCGCCGCGGGCACGCTGCCCAGCCTGGAGGGTGGCAAGATCGTGATCGGTGGCACCGAGGCGGCGCCGACCGTGAACGGCAACAAGGTGCTGTGCGGCAACATCCCGACCAAGAACGCGACCGTTTTTGTGATCGACGGGGTGTTGAGCCCGCCGGCGACCTGAGCGGACTGGCAACGGCTATCCGAACCGTCAGGGGCGGCTCCATTGCGGAGCCGCCCCTGACGCGTGTCGGCTGCGGCGCGACTTTGTTCCTGCGTTCACAAGCGGCTACCGTGGGGGCCGCATCGCTGGACGCCTGTTAACGCGGCCCTACCGGACCACGCCGGGATGGACGAGCAGCGAGGTTCGAGGTAGTGGCAACTCTGAGTAGGGCAACTCTGAGAGGAATCATGACGGTGCAGCATCACGGCAGGTACGGCGCAGATGCTGTCCGACCGGTTGGGGATCTGCGGCCCTGCGTCGAGTCCGCGGTAACCCGCGCCATTCCTGCCGCCCGGGAGCCCGTCCGGGCCGTGCCCGAGGCGGCGGTTGCCCGGCTCGCGGTCTACCTGCGGGTGCTCACCTTGATGATCGAGCAGGGCGTGACCACCATCTCCAGCGAGGAGTTCGCCGCTGCGGCCGGGGTCAACTCGGCGAAGCTGCGCAAAGACCTGTCGTATGTGGGTTCCCACGGCACCCGCGGTGTGGGCTATGACACGGCGCGGTTGGTGGAGCACATCGAGCGGTTGCTCGGGCTCGCGCGGCACCACAGCGTCGCCGTGGTGGGCATCGGCAACCTCGGCCATGCGCTGGCCAACTACCCCGGTTTCCCGGACCGGGGCTTCCCGGTCACAGCGTTGTTCGACATCGACGAGGATCTGATCGGCATCCCGGTCGGCGGGCTGCCCGTCGACCACATCGACAGCATGCCGGCGGTGTGCCTCGAGCGCGGGGTGACCATCGGGGTGATCTGCACCCCGCCGGCCGCGGCGCAACCAGTGTGTGACCTGCTGGTGACCAGCGGTATCCGGTGCATCCTCAACTTCGCCCCAGTGGTGCTGCAGGTACCCGGCGACGTCGAGGTACGCCGGGTGGACCTCGCGGTGGAGTTGCAGATCCTGTCCTTCCACGAGTCCCGCCGTTGCGGCAACGACGAGGCGGCGGCCGATCCGGTCGGCGGGATCGCGGTGAGCCGATGAGCCTCCTCGTCGTCGGGCTGTCCCACCGCAGCGCGCCGGTCGGAGTGCTGGAGCGGGCCGCAGTGCCCGCCGGGGACGCCCCCGGCAAGGTCCTCTCCGAACTGCTGCAGTGCGAATACGTCGCCGAGGCGTTGCTGCTGTCCACCTGCAACCGCGTCGAGATCTACGCGGTGGTGGAGACGTTTCACGGCGGCCTGGCCGGCATCACCGAGGTGCTGGCGCGCCGGTCCGCGATGGGCCTGGACCAGCTGTCGGACCATCTCTACGTGCACTACGCCGCGGCCGGTGTGGAGCACCTGTTCTCGGTCGCCTCCGGGCTCGACTCGATGGTCCTCGGCGAGCCGCAGATCCTCGGTCAGCTACGTGCCGCGTACGCGAGCGCCGAGCAGTCCGGCAGCGTCGGGCGCACCCTGCACGAGGTGGTGCAGCAGGCGCTGCGGGTTGGCAAACGGGTCCACACCGAGACCGGCATCGACGCTGCGGGCGCCTCGGTGGTCTCCGAAGCCCTCGCCGATGCGGCCGCGGTGCTGTCCTGCGTCGACCGGCCGGGGCTGACCGGCCGGCGGGCGCTGGTGCTTGGCGCCGGTTCGATGGGTGGTCTTGCTGCGGCGCAGCTCCGCCGGGCCGGGGTGGCTGAGATCGTGCTGGCCAACCGGACGCACGCCAGCGCGCAGCGGCTGGCGGTGCTGTGCGAGGAGGAGGGCACCCCAGCGCGGGCGGTCGGCCTGGACGGGGTAGCCGCGGCGCTGGCCACCGCCGACGTCGTGGTCTGCTGCACCGGCGCCCTCGGCGCGGTACTCGGTGTCGAGCAGGTCGCCGGCGCTCACCGCAACCCGCTGGTGATATGTGACCTGGGGCTGCCCCGCGATGTCGAGCCAGGGGTGGGGGAGCTGCCCGGGGTGACCCTGCTGGACCTGTCCACGGTGGCGCGCCGCCTGGAGCAGCGCAGCACCGGGTCCGGTGCGGTCGCCGCCGCTCGCCTCCTGGTGGCACAGGAGGTGCAGGGCTACCTGGCAGCCCAGCGCACTGCAGAGGTCACCCCGACGGTCACCGCGCTGCGCAAGCGGGCAGCTGAGGTGGTGGACGCGGAGCTACTGCGGCTGGACGGCCGGCTGCCCGGACTCGATATCGCGGTGCGCGATGAGCTGGCGCGCACCGTGCGCCGGGTGGTGGACAAGCTGCTGCACGCCCCGACGGTGCGGGTTAAGCAGCTCGCCGAGGCCGGTGGAGGCGAGGCCTACGCCGACGCCCTGCGAGAGCTGTTCGAGCTGGACCCACAGGCCGCTGCCGCCATCGCCGCGACCGTCCGCCGCTCTCCCGGCCCCTCCAGGACCGGGTGATATCCGTGTTGCGGCTGGGCACCCGGGGCAGCGCGCTGGCACTCGCCCAGACCGAGGCAGTGGCGCAGCGGTTGCGCGCTGCCGGGGTGCAGGTGCACATCGTGCCGGTGCGCAGTGCTGGGGACGCCTCCTCCGAGCCGATCGCCGAGATCGGAGTGGGCGTGTTCGTCTCGGCCTTGCGCGAGGCTCTGGTGGCGGGCGAGGTCGACGTGGCAGTGCACTCCTGCAAGGACCTGCCGACCGCGGCGGATCCCCGGCTGGTGCTTGCCGCTGTGCCGGAGCGCGCGGATCCGCGCGATGCGCTGGTGGCCCGGGACGGGATGGTGCTGGGCGAGTTGCCCGCCGGTGCGACGCTTGGCACCGGCTCGCCGCGACGTGCCGCGCAACTGCGGGCGCTGGGCCTGGGCCTGCAGGTCGTGCCGATCCGGGGCAACGTCGAGTCCCGGATCCGCCAGGTCATTGACGGGGAGCTCGATGGCGTGGTGCTCGCGGCCGCCGGGCTGGCCCGGCTGGGCCGGATCGAGGAGGCCACCGAGCTGCTCGACCCGCTGCAGATACTGCCCGCGCCCGGGCAGGGAGCGCTGGCCTGCGAATGCCGGGTCGATGACCTGGACACTGAGCACCTGCTGGGCGCGGTGCTCGAGGACTCCGAGGTGCGCGCCGCCGTCACCGCCGAGCGGGCGTTGCTCGCCACACTTGCGGCCGGCTGTAGCGCCCCGGTGGGCGCGCTTGCCGACGTCGTCGAGGATTTGGACGATGACGGGCGGGTGGCGCTACGACTGTCCCTGCGCGGGGTTACCGCAACCGCGCACGACTACCTGCTCCGGTCTTCCGCCACCGGAGAGCTGACCAATGCCGAGAAGCTCGGCCGCCAGGTTGCGGCCGACTTGCTGGACCTGGCTGCCGGCGTGCAGGGTGCAGACCCCGCGCTGCGCGGCCGGGGCCGAGGACCGATGGGAAACGAGTAGGCAGATGAGCCGTGCCCGCAAGACCACCGGACGGATCGCCTTCGTCGGTGCAGGTCCCGGCGACGCCGGGTTGCTCACCGTCCGGGCGCAGCAATTGCTGAGTTCCGCCGCACTGCTGGTAACCGACCCGGACGTGCCCGAGGACATCCTCGGGCTGGCTCCCGAGGGCGCCGAGGTGCGCCCAGCGGTGGGTGAGCCCGCCGAGGTCGCCAAGGACCTGATCGTTGAGGCCAGAGACGGCCGGGCCGTGGTACGCCTGGTGTCCGGGGATCCGCTGACCGCTGACGCGGTGGTCGCCGAGGCGCTGGCCGTCGCCCGCAGCTCGGTGCCCTTCGACGTGGTGCCCGGGGTGCCGGCGGGGACCGCTGTGCCGGCCTACGCCGGGGTGCCGCTGGGCTCGGGGCACACCGAGGCAGATGTGCGCGCCGGGGTGGACTGGGCGGCGCTCGCTTTGGCGTCGTCGGGCGCGTCCGCGGGGCCGTTGGTGGTTCACGCCACCGCCTCGCACCTGGGCGACGCAGCCTCCGCACTGGTCGAGCACGGGTTGGCCCCGAATACCCCGGTGTCGGTGACGGCGGAGGGCACTGGGCCCACCCAGCGCACCGTCGACACCACGCTCGCCTCGCTGAGCGCCAACGCCAGCGAGCTGGCTGGCCCGCTGGTGGTCACCATCGGCTCGGTGGTCGGGCAGCGGGCGAAGCTGTCCTGGTGGGAGTCCCGGGCCCTCTACGGCTGGCGGGTGCTGGTGCCGCGCACCAAGGAGCAGGCCGGCGTGATGAGCGAACGGCTGGGCGTGCACGGGGCGGTGCCGGTCGAGGTCCCGACGATCTCGGTGGAGCCACCCCGGTCTCCCGCGCAGATGGAGCGCGCGGTCAAGGGCCTGGTCGACGGCCGCTACCAGTGGGTGGTGTTCACCTCGACCAACGCGGTGCGGGCGGTGTGGGAGAAGTTCCGCGAGTTCGGCCTGGACGCGCGTGCGTTCTCTGGAGTGAAGATCGCGTGTGTCGGAGAGGCCACCGCGGAGCGGGTGCGCGAGATGGGGATCGCCCCCGATCTGCTTCCCTCGGACGAGCAGTCCTCTGAGGGTCTGCTGGCTGACTTCCCGCCCTTCGACGACATCCTTGACCCGGTGGATCGGGTCCTGCTGCCGCGCGCGGACATCGCGACCGAGACGCTGGCCGCCGGGCTGCGTGAGCGCGGCTGGGAGATCGACGATGTGACCGCCTACCGCACGGTGCGGGCCGCCCCCCCGCCCGCCGAGACCCGCGAAATGATCAAGACGGGCGGCTTCGATGCGGTGTGCTTCACGTCCTCATCCACGGTGCGAAACCTGGTCGGGATCGCCGGCAAGCCGCACACTCGCACGATCGTCGCCTGCATCGGCCCGGCCACTGCGGAGACGGCAGTGGAGTTCGGCCTCCGGGTCGACGTGCAGCCCGAGGTGGCGCAGGTTGGCGCTTTGGTAGACGCCCTAGCCGAACACGCCGCCCAGCTCCGCGCAGCCGGCGCCCTCCCCCCACCCCGCAAAGCCAAATCCCGCCGCCGCTGATGTGGATAACCCGTGAGTGGCAATCCGGGTCATAGGTCGTATCGCCACTCACGGGGCCGGAGGTCCCATGTACCCGAGTAGCCGGCCGCGACGGTCGCGGGGGACTGCTGCCTTGCGGCGGTTGGTTTCCGAGACCACGGTCGCGCCGCAGCAGTTGGTGTTGCCGGTGTTTGTCAAGGAGGGTGCCGCTGAGCCGGTGCCGATCGCGTCGATGCCCGGCGTCGTCCAGCACACCCGGGACTCGCTGCGCAAGGCCGCGGCAGGGGCGGTGGCTGCCGGGGTGGGCGGGATCATGCTGTTTGGCGTACCGGCCACCAGGGATGCCACCGGCTCCGGCGCCACCGACCCCGACGGCGTGCTCAACACCGCCCTGCGCGATGTGCGCGCGGAGGTCGGCGATGACATCGTCGTCATGGCCGACACCTGCCTGGACGAGTTCACCGATCACGGGCACTGCGGTCTGCTCGACGGCGCCGGCCGGGTGGACAACGACGCCACCCTCGCGGTGTATGCGCAGATGGCCGTCGCGCAGGTGGCAGCGGGGGCGCATCTGGTCGGGCTCAGCGGCATGATGGACGGCCAGGTCGGCGTGGTCCGGGACGCCCTGGACGCGGCCGGGTACTCCGACGCCGGGATCCTGGCCTACAGCGCCAAGTACGCCTCGGTGTTCTACGGGCCGTTCCGCGACGCCGTGGAGTCACAGCTGACCGGGGACCGCATGACCTACCAGCAGGACCCGGCGAATGCCCGGGAGGCGCTGCGGGAGGTTGCACTGGATCTCGCCGAGGGTGCGGATATCGCGCTGGTCAAGCCCGCGATGTCCTACCTGGACGTGCTGCATCGGGTCGCTGAGGTTTCCGACGTCCCAGTCGCCGCCTACCAGGTCTCCGGCGAGTACTCCATGGTGGAAGCGGCGGTGGCGCAGGGCTGGCTGGACCGGCGGCGCGCCGTGTTGGAGACGTTGACCTCGATCCGCCGGGCCGGTGCTGATCTGGTGCTGACCTACTGGGCCGTGCAGGCCGCCGGCTGGCTGCACTGACCCTAGGGCACCCTGTCGGATAGCACCGCAGGCCGCTACCGTCGAAAGCATGGCTATGCCGCAGCCCACGTGGGGCTATCCGACGGGGCAGGCTCCGCTGCGGGGACCCCGGCCCAAGGAGGTCGAGATCTCCTTCTGGCTCTGGATCGGCACATTCGTTCTCGGCTTGGTCGGGGGTGCGCTGCAGTACCCCCGGTTCGACCAGATCCGGACCGAGACGATTAATCGGGCGCTCGCCCAGAATCCGACGCTGGACCGATCCTCGTTCGAGAGCATCTTTACCGGTGCCCTCGTCGTGGGAGCTGTCATCGGGCTGACGTTTTTCGTCGCCGAGGTCGTGTTCGTGTTCCTCATGCGTGGCGGTCGCAACTGGGCGCGGATCGTGATGGCTGTGCTCGGCGGTTTGTCCGTGCTGTTCGGGTTGATCGGTCTCGCGGGGGGAACTGCCGGAACGAGCGTGGTTACCGGGTTGCTCCAGCTTCTGCTGCTTATCGGGGCGATTGTGACCATGTTCCTGCCTCCGGCCAATGCCTGGTTCAGCCCCCGCCAGCCCGGGTTCTGACCGGGCCTCGCCACGGCCGTGGCAGGCTTCGGTGGGTGCGCTCCCGTCGCCCCGCCCGGACCGTGGTCGTCGCGGTCGAGGTGCTGGCCGTCCTCGTGCTCGCCGGGCTGGCCTGGTGGTGCTGGCAGCGCGGCGTGATCGTCACGATGCGCCATGGCGTGGCACTCAACCGGATCGAGGGGCGCTGGTGGGCGGCTGCCATCGGTGCGGCCACGCTGGCTGGGATCCTGCTGCTCGACGCTGGAGGGCAGTTGCTGCTGGAGGCATCACGACAGCACGATAGATGAACTCCGTGGTTCGCTCCGGGCTTTCGGCGGCCAATCCACCGGCGCAGCCCTACCGGGTCAAGCCATTCTCCGCGGAGATCCACCCCGGACTCGACGTCGCGAAGATCAACCGGCTACTTGCAGACTGGGAGGACGAAGAGATCCTCCGGAAGCTTGAGCTAGGCAAGTGAAGCTGCTCGACGTCAACCTGCTGATCTTCGCGACCAACGAGGCAACCGCCCGGCACGCCCGCGCTCGCCGTTGGTTCGAGGAGATCATGTCCGGTGCGGAGACCGTGGCGCTGCCGTGGCACTCGCTGATCGGTTTCGTGCGGGTCACCACCCGGCGCGCTGTCATGGATCCGCCGCTCACCGCGGATCGTGCCCTTGACTACGTCCAAGAGTGGCTCATCCAGCCATGCGTGACGACCGTACATCCCACCCACAAGCACTCCGCGGTGCTGCGGGACCTGCTCAACGCCGTCGGTACGGCTGGTAATCGTGTGCCGGACACGCCGAGACGGAGCCCCCCTGCCAGGCAGGGGGGCTTTTGCGTATTGGACGACCACGGCGCGCGTGCGGCTTATTTCCAGCCCGCTCCCCGGCTTCTGACCGGGCGTAGCTGCGGTCGTGGGAGGGTGGGCGGGTGCGGTCGAGCGCCAGGCTGCGATGGTCGGGGAAGGCGACCTCACCGGACGTCGTTTCGATCCGAGATCAGCTAAGGGAGACTGGCGCGCGTGAGTGCCAGCGAGTCGGCGCGGTTGTTTGAGCGGGCCTGTGCAGTGATCCCCGGCGGGGTGAACTCCCCGGTGCGGGCGTTTCGCGCGGTCGGTGGCACCCCGCGGTTCATGGTCCGCGCATCGGGGCCCTACCTGTGGGACGCCGACGGCACCCGCTACGTCGATCTGGTGTGCTCCTGGGGGCCGATGATCCTCGGCCACGCGCACCCGGCCGTGGTGGACGCGGTCCGCGGCGCTGCGTCGCACGGGTTGTCATTCGGCACCCCTACGGATGGGGAGATCGAACTGGCCGAGGAGATCGTGCGACGCGTAGCGCCGCTCGAACAGGTTCGGCTGGTCAACTCCGGCACTGAGGCGACGATGAGCGCAATCCGGCTGGCCCGCGGCGCCACCGGGCGCGCCGCAGTGGTCAAGTTTGCCGGGCACTACCACGGGCACGTCGACGCGCTGCTCGTCGCCGCCGGTTCCGGCCTCGCCACCTTCGGGTTGCCCAGCAGCGCGGGCGTCACCACCGCCCAGGCCGCGGACACGATCGTGCTGCCCTACAACGACCTCCACGCGGTCCACGCCCTGTTCGCCGAGCGGGGCGAGGAGATCGCCTGCGTCATCGCCGAGGCAGCCGCCGGGAACATGGGCGCCGTGGCGCCCGATCGCGGTTTCAACGCCGCGCTGCGCGAGGTGTGCCACGCGCACGGTGCGCTGCTGGTGTTGGACGAGGTGATGACCGGGTTCCGGGTCTCAGCTGCTGGGTGGTTCGGCCTGGAGCACGTGCCAGCCGACCTCTACACCTTTGGCAAGGTGATGTCCGGCGGCCTGCCCGCGGCGGCGTTCGGAGGCTCCGCGGAGCTGATGGCCAACCTGGCGCCGGCCGGAGCGGTCTACCAGGCGGGCACGCTCTCCGGGAACCCGGTGGCGGTGGCCGCCGGGTTGGCCACGTTGCGAGCTGCAGACCGGGAGGTCTACGCCCGGCTGGACACCGCCGCCATCAGGCTGGCCGGGCTGATCGACGAGGCGTTGGACGCCCAGAGCGTGCCGCATGTCGTGCAGACGGCGGGCTCGCTGCTCAGCGTGTTCTTCACCGGCACCGGGCCGGTGCGCGACTATGCCGGGGCGCAGGCCACCCAGACCTGGCGCTTCCCGGTGTTCTTCCACGCACTGTTGGACCGCGGCGTCTACGCCCCACCGAGCGCGTTCGAGTCCTGGTTCGTCTCCGCCGCGCTGGACGAGGAGGCCTTCGGGGTGATCGCCGCGGCGGTGCCGCACGCCGCCCGGGCCGCCGCTGTGGCGAGGCCGGCATGAGCCGCACCGTGGTCCACCTGTTGCGACACGGTGAGGTGCACAACCCCGACGGGATCCTCTACGGTCGGCTGCCCGGATTCCGGCTCTCCACACTCGGCACCCGGCAGGCCGCCGCGGTCGCCGACCATCTCCGCGACCACCCGGTGGTGCATGTGGTTGCCTCGCCGCTACTGCGAGCACAGCAGACGGCTGGAGCGGTCGCCGACCGGCATGGCCTGGAGCTGGCCACCGACGACGGGCTGATCGAGGCGGGCAATGTGTTCGAAGGCTACCGGATGTCGGTCGGCGACGGGGCGCTGCACGATCCCCGCAACTGGCTTGCGCTGCGTAACCCCTTCCGGCCGTCCTGGGGCGAGCCGTACCGGGAGATCGCCGGCCGGATGCTGGCCGCTGTGCACCGCGCCCGCGAGCGGGCCACCGGGCGCGAAGCGGTCTGCGTGTCGCATCAGCTGCCGATCTGGACGTTGCGGCGGCACCTGGCCCGGCAACGGCTCTGGCACCATCCCGGGCGACGGCAATGCGCCGTGGCGTCGTTGACCAGCCTGGTATTCGCCGGCGAGACGCTGGTCGACGTGGTCTACAGCCAGCCCGCCGGCGATCCGAGTCCACGATGAGGTACGCGCTGTTCCTCATTGTCGTCGCGGTGCTGCTGGCCGGTTGCGCCACCGGGACCGGTGCGGTGGCCCGCGGCGGCACCTTCGAGTTCGTCTCGCCGGGCGGCAAGACCGACATCTTCTATGACCCGCCCGCTGAGCGGGGCACGGTCGGCGAGCTGTCCGGGCCCAGCCTCACCGAGCCTGCCGCCACGGTGTCGCTGGATCGCTACCCCGACCAGGTGGTGGTCCTCAACGTCTGGGGCTCGTGGTGCGGGCCGTGCCGGTCCGAGGCCACCGACCTGGTGCAGGTGGCTGGTGCCACGGCGGCCGAGCGCGTGCAGTTCATCGGGATCAACGTGCGGGACAGCCAGCAGGCCGGCGCGGACTTCGCCCGCGACTTCGGCCTCACTTACCCGTCGATCTTCGACCCGCCCGGGCGGACCCTCTTCGCGCTGCGCGGCATCCCCCGTGCGGTGGTGCCGCTGACAATCGTCCTGGACCGCCACCACCGCGTCGCCGCCGTCTTCCTGCACTCCGTGCACGCGCAAGACCTCCAACCCGTAGTGCACCGAATCACCACCGAGCCCTAACCCTCTCCCGGCGTGTCGTGCTCTCGTGTACGCCGTGTCGTGCTCTGGTGTTCGGGGTAACTGCGTGGCTCGGTGGTCTGGGTGGGCGCGCCACGTGACGTCGCGGGCGGGTTTGTGCTCATAGGTCGCTCGCGGGTCGCTCGCAGGCGCTGCCGTCACCGCTGCGATCCATCCGGACATCTGTGATGCGGCCGGGGCTGGGCCGGCGTGTCGTGGAAGGCGTGGGGCGAGCACGTGCTGCCATCTCGGCCCAGCCCGCTACACCCCACCCTGCCCTGGATCCCCAGCCCGTTG
>DATDHI010000308.1:0-13837 GCA_036521655.1 Pseudonocardiaceae bacterium
CAGGCCAAGTTCGGCCATGAACGTCCGCATGCCCTTGAGCACCGGCTCGGGGAGCTCGATCTCCTCGTAGGTGGTGGATTCAAAATCGGCGCGGTAGTCCACATAGGACTGTTCGGAGCCGGCGTGGATGGCCACGCAGAAGATGTCCTCACCGACGACCACCGCACGGCATTCGGTCACTTTCGGTGCCCATTCCTGCAGGTGGTGGGCAGTAGTGCTCACGCCGCGCAAGTCGACCAGGTCGGCGTCGGTGACGAGATGCGTGTAGCCCATCTTGTACTGATCGTCCTCGAAGATCAGGTTGGTGCTCAACGGTTTCTGCACCACACCGGCCGCCGACGCCGCGAACCGCTGCACCGCCGGCGCGGAGTTGGTGACCAGGGTCGGCGGCACCGTGAGCCCGGCGCGGGCGGCGACGCTGTACTGCGGCGGTTTATAAACCGCCCGCGCGGCCAGATCAGGTCTGTTCACCCACAGCCCAACGGGTCATTCACAAACCGCACGCCGGACATCATCACCCCTCCACCTTCACGTTCCCTCCACGAGCCCGATACTCGAGCGGATCAGTACCCGCAGGCATCCCCTAAGCCAAGTCCCGCCAGTGCTTTCGAATGACGAGCTCGTCCCTCCTGGAGCAACAGCGGGTCACCACCCGCGGGCGGCCGGTCAGCGGCGGCAGTCATGCGGTAATCAGACCACGACCACCCCCAGACCGACCAGGTGCGGACGGGTAAGCGGACCGGCGGGAGCACTTCCCGTGCCCTCCGATTCTTCAGCGGTCCAGATAAACACCCCAGGTCAGAGCTTGATCAAGAGGGTTAATTCAGTGAGGTCTGAGCCACGGGCTTTCTACGGTGCGGGTAGCTCCTCGATTTCCACGTCGGGGTCGATGGCGCGCAGCGGGCCGGGTTCGGCGGTCAGGATGGGGAACCCGCGGGTAATCGCCACATCCACCGCGTGGGCGGCGGCCACATCAAAGCGCCCGGCCTGGTGGGCGGCGTGGGCGCGCACGCCAGCCCGGCCGGCCACAGACGGACCGAGGTCCTCGACGACGACCGCGGGGGCGTCCAGGAACAGGTCCAGCAGCGCCCGCGCCTGTGGTGGGACGGCGGCCCATGCCTGCAGCAGCGAGGTCGAGGGGGTCGGGAAGGTCATCCCGAGTTCGACGGCGGCCACCAGGAACGCCCGCCCGTACACGGAGCGGTCGGTTGCGATGTCGACGATGGCGGAGGAGGTCAGAACCCGGCCGCTCACGACGCCTGCGGATGTGGCTCGGCCCGCTCGCCGAGCAGGGCCCGGCGGGCATAGGCCAGCGCCTGCGGATCGACGTCGCCGGCCGCGGCGCGCCAGCGGGCCAGCCACTGATCGCGGAGCATCCGGGCGTCCAGGGCGCCTTCGACGTACTCCGACACGCTGGCCGCGCCGGCCTGCTCGGCGGCGGCCTTGAGTCCCGCCGCGACGCCGGGATCCAGGCTCACGGTGATCCGTTCCTTCTTACCGCTCATACGCTGAGGGTACAACGCTCATACGCTGCTGAGAAACGCGGTGCCCGGACGTGGGGAGCTCCGGACCGGTGACGGTCAGGATGTCGTGAGGAGCCGCGGGTGGCCAGCCGCCGTGGCGGTTGAGCGGAACCCGCTCGTGTGACAAGTCCCTATTACTCTTTTACGAGCGATGCCGACGCCGCACCTATATTGCAGTACGGAAGCAATTCAGCCAGGCCTGTTTCTGCTTGACGATAGCGCAGGGCAATTCAGTCGGTTCGGAAGGCCTGAGGCCATGACCAGTGCCGAACGTCCGGGTGACTATAACGAAGTAGTTAGCCACTTCCTAAACTACACGGTAAAGAGCTACAGCTGCAGGTCGGCGCAGCGGCCGCTGCGCCGCGTGGGCATCGCTATGCCCCATGTCCTGACGATCCCAGCGGAGATCGCGGGATCCGGGGATACACCCAACAGCACCGGCACCTTCAACCTGATCCCGCTCGATCGGCGCCCGATGTTCACCAGCGACACACCCCCGTGCACCACCGCTGCCGCGGTCCTGGACGGGATACTCGCCATCGTCCTCACCCGGCAGGACGACGAGCAGCGGATCCGGCACTACGCCGAAACGATCACGCGGGAGGCGACTCGATGGGCCAGCGCTTGATCAACGCCCTCACCCACGTGACACCCGTGGTCATCGACTTCGAGTACACCACCCCCACCGGCGCCCCGTTCGAGCCCATCGAGGTCGCCGTCCAAACCCTGCACGTCCGCAACAGGCGACTGGAGCGCGCTGCTCGATGGGAAGCGCTGATGCGCCCACCCACGCACGCCGAATTGACCCCCTTCGACATCGGACAGACCGGCATCACCCCGGACATGCTCGCTGACCAGCCCTACCCGGTGAGGTCCTGGCCGAGCTGGACAGCCACTTCACCGCCGGGCCCTACCTGCTCATCGCCCACCACGCCACAGCCGAAGCCGGGCTGATCTACGCCTACCGCGAGCACTGCCCCACCCTCGCCCGCATCGACCTGATCGACACCGTCCGGCTAGCCCGCAACCTCTACCCCACCCTGCCCCGGCACGGCCTGGACGACATGCTGCGGCACCTGCAGATCCCCGCCCCCGTCAACCGCCACCGCGCGATGGCCGACGTCCAGGTCACCGTCGAGCTGTTCAACCGCATGGTCACCGACGCCGACTGGGTCGACCTCCGGCAGCTCCGAGAGCTGGCTGGCTACCCCGCGCGGGCCGCCCAACCCGAACAACTCGCCCTGTTCGGCTGACCCACCCGGCTCACCACACCGAACCTCATGGCTTCCGTCGATCACACCAGCCGCGGCCGCCTGATCTCCATCGAAGGGCTCAGCGGAGTCGGCAAGACCTACCTGACCCACCGCGTGATCGAAGCAGCCACCGCCGCCGCACCCGGTGAGCCACCCCTGGTCATCGAGGAGTTCTCCCGCCGGCATGACGACGCCGACCTCGGCCGGCGCCTGCTGCGCACCCTGGTGACCGCAGCCAAGGGTGAGCACTTCCTCCGCGCCGGATTCCCCAAATCGGAAACCCTGCTGTCCCCACGTCGTCGACACCGCCGCGCGCTGGCGGCCCCTGCCGGACCTGACCATCGTTATCACCGACGACCCGCAGGCCGCCGTTCGCCGAGCCGAGGCACGCGACGGGACCACCTTCACCGCCCAACAGTGGGCCATGCACCACCAGGCCGCTCAACTATTCGAGCGCCTGCCCACCATCGAGAACGCACCGTCAAGCCGCATCGCTACGCCGTCGCGTACAAGCTTGGCGTGCCGATTGGATTCGGCGAGGTGGTAGGGCACATCGTGTGCGACAACCCGACCTGCTGCCGTTGCGCCCTACAACTTCTTGAAGTACCTGACGACAGGTAGTGCGGTGAAGCCGGCCTGCTCGTAGGTCCGGCGGGCGGCCGCGTGGCTCGGGTCGGCGCCGGTCTCGACCATGGCAATGGCCATGCCAGCTTCTTCAATCCGGTCGAGGGCAAATGCGGTCAGGCTTGTCCCAATGCCGCGGTGCTGGTGGGTCGGGTCGACCGCCAACATGTGGATCTCTCCGATGCTGTGTTCGTGGTCGAGCTGGACGGCGACGAAACCAGCGACAGCACTGTCGTCCTCGGCGACCCAAGCGCGGATGGTGTCGGAGCTGCAGACTGCGGCGACCGCGTCTTGCTGGCTTACCCGCCAATCGGGATGCAGCTGGCCGAAGACCTCGGAGCCCTTCAGGACGTACTCCAGCGAGGTGAACACCGGTGCCCACGCCCGCAGCGACAGAGCGACCACATCCTCGTGATCGCGATCTTCAAGTGGGCGGATTGACGGCGACACAACCGCATCGTGGCATTGCATACGGAGCTGCCGCTGTCCCCCGCGATGCTTCGGTCTTGATTACCCGCAGGTCACCGTACCTGCGAGCCGCTCAGCGACACGGCGCTCGGCGAGCGCACATTAAGCGCGGCGACTCGTGTTGTTCGTCCGTTGTTCAACTGGTGGGACCACGATCGGGCCGTGCAGACAATCGTCCTGCTTACGATCGTCACCGCGTTGCTCTTCGACTTCACCAACGGCTTCCACGACACCGCCAATGCGATGGCGACCTCGATCGCCACCGGGGCGTTGCAACCCAAGGTGGCAGTGCTGATCTCCGGGGCGCTCAACCTGGTCGGTGCGTTCCTCTCTGTCACGGTCGCGAAGACGATCTCCAGTGGCCTGGTGAACGAGGCGAAGATCACTCCGGTGGTGATCTTCTGTGGGCTGGTCGGGGCCATCATGTGGAATCTGCTCACCTGGCTTCTGGGACTGCCGTCCAGCTCCTCGCACGCACTGTTCGGTGGCCTAATCGGGGCCACCTGGGTGGCCGCCGGTGCCGACGCGGTGAAATTCGCCTCGGTCATCAACAAGGTCCTCATTCCGGCTTTCACCGCGCCGCTGGTCGCCGGTGTGGTGGCGCTGACCGGCACCTATCTCGCCTACCGGATCAGTCGGCGCGCCGATCATGACGCGGTCAGCGGCGGGTTCAAGGTCGGTCAGGTGGCCTCGGCGTCGTTGGTGTCGCTGGCCCACGGTACGAACGACGCCCAGAAGACGATGGGCGTGATCACCCTGCTGTTGATCACTGCCGGAACGTTGCCCCCCGGATCGGGGCCGCCATTCTGGGTGATCCTCGCCGCCGGGCTGTCCATCGCGCTGGGGACCTACCTGGGTGGTTGGCGGATCATCAGAACCCTCGGCAAGCGGATCACCGAGATCGAGACGCCGCAGGGTTTCGCTGCTGAGACCACCAGCACGGCCGTCCTGCTGGTCTCCACCAAACTGGGTTTCCCGCTGTCCACCACTCAGGTCTGCACCGGTTCGATCTTCGGTGCCGGGGCAGGCAAGAAGCTGGCTGACGTGCGCTGGAATCTGGCTGGCCAGATGGTGCTGGCCTGGGCGCTCACGCTCCCCTCGGCTGCGATCGTCGCTGGTGTCGCAGCGTGGACCGCGCTCGGATTCCCGGGCGGCACCGTCGTCGTCGCGGTGGCTGCGGTGGCTATCGCCGCGGGCATCTACGCGTTGTCCCGGCGCGAGCCGATCGACGCGAGCAACGTCAACGCGCCGGTCGTCGGATCGGCGCTGGCTCCCGCGGTCGCAGGAGGCGTGGCATGAACATCGCCTGGGGAGATCTGGGTGTGGTGTTCCTGGTCTCGTTCGGGGCTGCGGTCGGAGTGATCGTGCTCTTCACTGTCGGCGTGACGGTGCTGTCACCCGCACAGGACGCATCCGGAGGTCTCCACGAAGTCCACCTCGGCGTTCGGCGAGCCGTTGCGGGCCTGTGTTTCCTGGCGTGTGCTCTGGCGGTCCTCTACGGGCTGTACCTGATCGTCTTCAAGGCCTGATCAGGCCCCTCCCGCGCAACAGCACCGCGTCGCGGTGGTGCTCAGGCCAGGACGGCTGGGCTTGAGCACTTGCTCGCACCATTGGCGGAAACCGCCGCGCCGACACCAGTCGTCGCGCTGAACCGCGCCATCGCCGTGGGCGAGGTCGACGGACCGGCCGCGGGGCTCACGTTGGTCGAAGGGCTCGATCTCACCGGCTACTACCCGTTCCACGCCACCCGGGCCGACCTGCTGCGCCGACTGCGCCGGCCCGACGAGGCCGCCAACGCCTACGAGACGGCTGCCTCGCTCGCACCGACCGCCGCCGAGCGCGACTTCCGCACCGGCCAGGCCCGAGAACTGCCAGGCCGTGACAGGACGCCTCAGTAGCCGCTGACGAGGAATGGTGGCCCGGGCGGGCGCAGACCGCGGCCAGATGTCCATGGCTCGACGCGCTGTGGCGGTCGGCTCTGCGACGGGTGGCCGCGGGCGGTTCAGGGCCGGCACAGCACCTCACCGTTGAGGACGGCGAACCAGCCGTCGTCGTGCACGGCCCACTGGCGCCAACCGTCCGCCAGGCCGTCGAGGTCGTCCCTGGTGGCGAGATTGCGGTCCAGGGCCTGGTCGGCGAGTGCCGAGCTGGTGACCCGATCGGCCCACAGGGTGCCCCACCAGGCGCGTTCCTCCGGCGCGGCGAAGCACCAGACCGTGGCAGAAGCGGTGATCTGCGCCGTGCGCCAGCGGTGCGACCGCAGCACGCTGTCATGGTGGCCGTGGGTATAAGTGTTCTGTCGATCTGGCACCTGCCAAGTGTGGCAAATGAGCTGACCGGAGGTATGCCCGATGCGGGATATCCGTGCGCTTCCCAAAGCCCATTTGCACCTGCATCTCACCGGCTCGATGCGCCCGGCAACACTGCACGAGTTCGCCGATGACCCGCTGTTGCTCGGGACCAGGCTGGCCGGCCAATACCAGATCCTGCGCGACGTTCTCGGATTCGGCGATGATCAGCTGGCGGTCTTGGCCCGGCACTCGATTACCGCTTCGGCCGCCCCGCCCGCGCTCACGCGCCGCCCTGAGGCGTGAAGTTCGGTCGGTTGCCGGTCGTGATCGCGTGACGACCCTCCGTGTGCGCGGGCGCAGCCTCGCTTGCTCAGCTCAGTAGCAGTGCGAAACTCTCTGCTGCCGTGGCCGTACGCAGCGTGCGGTCGAAAGCCGCCACAGTGCGGCAATTAGGCACCGCCTTCGCGCTGGCCAACTGGAGCGCGTCAGAGGCGCGCAAGCCGCTGGGCGCCACCCGCTACCGTGTGCTGGTGAGCGATGGGATGTACCGAGGCGTGGTGCATGTCGCGTTGGGCCTGTTCCGTGCCGTGGACCTGCGATTCGACGTCGCCGGGCAGGAGCACATCCCGGCCACCGGCGGCGCTGTCGTGGTGATGAACCACACCGGGTACCTCGACTTCGCACTCGCCGGCATCCCGTTCTGGACTGAGCATCGTCGGCTGGTGCGCTTCATGGCTAAGCAGGAGGTGTTCGCGAGCCGGGTGACCGGGCCGTTGATGCGGGCCATGCAGCACATCCCGGTCGACCGCGCGGCAGGGGCGACCGCCTTCCGCACGGCCGTCGAGGTGCTACGCGCCGGCGAGCTGGTGGGTGTCTTCCCGGAGGCGACGATCAGCCGCAGCTTCTGCCTGAAGGAGTTCAAGTCCGGCGCCACCCGGATGGCCCGTTCTGCGGGCGTCCCGATAGTCCCCATCACGCTGTGGGGCAGCCAGCGGGTGTGGACCAAGGACCGCAAGCCCACCATCCGGGCTGCCCGGCATGTCCCGATCAGCATCACCATCGGCGAGCCCTTCCAGCCCGGGCGCGGGGCAGGGGCCGACACCAGGCTGGTCGACGTGATGAGCGGGTTGCTCGACGCGACCCGTGCGCGTTATCCGGAGGCGCCCGGCGACGATCCCTGGTGGATGCCGGCGCACCTGGGGGGCAGCGCCCCGACACCGGAGAGGGCTGCGGAGCTGGACGCTGAGGAGCGGCTGGAGCGGGCCCGGCGCCGCGAGGCCCAGGGATGAGAGTTACAGCCGCGCTGTGGCCCGCGCTTGCGCCTGCGCCCGGCGCTCCTCCAGCCGGCTGGCCTGCCGGTCGAGTTCGGTGAGGAAGCCGGAGAGCTCGGCGCGGGCCTGCTCGCCCTCGGCGTCCAGGCCCTCCAGGTCGAACACCCCCCACTGGCGCAGCAGCGGCCAGATCACTTCGTTGTGGTGGATGCGCAGGTCGTAGATACCGGCCTTGGCGATCTGTGCCGCCTTGCGGACGAAGCTGGGGATGACGGCTCCCGGCATCTCGAAGCCGACGACCTCGTTGGTGATGGCCCGCATGGTCGGCCCGGGCGCGATCTCCAGGCTCGCCTTCACGAGGTTGCGATAGAAGACCATGTGCAGGTTCTCATCTGTGGCGACCCGGCTGAGCAGCTTCTCGGCGATCGGGTCCTCGGCGTAGCGGCCGGTGTTGCGGTGCGAGATCCGGGTGGCCAGTTCCTGGAATGAGACGTACGCGAGCACCTGCAGGATCGGCTTATCCCGGGAGTTGTAGCCGGTCTGCATGACCTGCATCCGGGCCCGTTCCAGCTCCTCGGGGTCGACGCCGCGGGTCACCAGCAGGTAGTCGCGGATGCAGTAGGCGTGCCGCCCCTCCTCCGCGGTCCAGCGGTGCACCCAGGTACCCCAGGCGCCGTCGCGGCCGAAGCTGTGCTCGATCTCCCGGTGGTAGCTGGGCAAGTTGTCCTCAGTGAGCAGGTTGACCTCAAGCGCGGTCTGGGCGATCGGCGACAGGCGTGACTGTTCCGGGTTCCAGGGTTCCCCGCCGAGGTCGGCGTAGTCGCGGCCCAGACTCCACGGGACGTACTCGTGCGGCATCCATTCCTTTGCCGCGGCGAGGTGGCGGTGGAGGTTCTCGGTGACCACGGGCTCGAGGTCGAGGAGCAGGCGGACGTTGTCCGAGGTGGTCATAAAGGTCCTCAAGCTGGAGGTTCGGGGTAACGCCAACCATAGCCGTCGGATCGTTATGTCTGGGTCTCGCTTGGCCTACGACTGCATGGCGGTCGCCCTCTGCGTGCGCTCAGCGACAGGAAGTGTCGCTTCTCGCACCCAGACTCAGTCGCTGCGCGACGTTGACCAGCGGTGTTGTCGTGAACGGTCATCCCGCCCAGCCCGCCGACGAGATCTTCCTCACCGGATGCACAAATCCGGATATCCGGGTTGCATTCAGCGCCCGGGGAGCAGCTTCAGCGTGCTGGCGCGCCGTCCCCACGCGATCACTGCCGTAAGCACCACGAACACGATTGCGGGAGCGGGGTTTCCGCCGATCAGGAGCAGGTGAGTGGCGATTGCAACCAGCCACAGGACGGCCAGCGCCAACGCGGCCAGCCCGCACAGCCGGGGGATGAGGAGCCCGACGGCGCCGGCGACCTCGAGAACTCCGGTCAGGTAGCGGAACCAGTCGCCGGCACCGATCGCGTCGAAGACCGTCATCGCCTGCTGGGCTCCGATGATCGTGCTGATGCCGGCGCCCAGGATCGCGACCGCGGTGACGGCCTGCAGCGCCCACAGGGCGATGTCGGTGCCGCGGCGCACCGGGTGCGGCGGCGAAGCCGCGGCGATGGGTGGATGCTGAGTCATGATCTTCTTCCTCTAGAAGTAGTTGTCAGGGGGACTTCTGCCGATGCAACTACAACTTGCCACGCGGATGTTCCCCTCGTCAAGTAGATAGGTAGGCTGAGGTCCATGTCCCCCGACCGGTTCGCCGACCCCCGTTTGACGGCGATGGGCCTGTTTATCGAGGCCTACCAGGGCCTTATCGCTCGGCTCGACCCTGTGCACGCCGGGCACGGCCTGTCCGGTTCTGACTTCGACACGCTCATCCGGCTGGCTCGCTCACCCGGGCAACGGCTGCGGATGACCGACCTCGCTGCCCAGACCTCGATGTCGACAAGCGGTATCACCCGGATTGTGGACCGCCTGGAACATGCTGGGCTGGTGCGCCGAGTGCCGTGCCCGGCGGATCGTCGAAGCTGTTTCACCGTGCTCACCGACGGCGGCGCCGAGCGGCTGGATGCGGATGTTCCGGACACCCTGGACGCCATCGAGCGCTGGTTCACCGGTTTGTTCACCGCCGCGCAACTCGATGCCTTTATCACCGCGCTGCACACGGTGCGCGACACCGTGCATCCCGGCGCGACGGCCGGGGCGAAGGGGTGAGTCCTGCGCTCACTACGGGTGGTGAACTGCTAACCCATCGTATGGGCGATGGCGTACCACCGAATGGACTCTTCACCATTCAGTGACTGGTCCGTAGCGTGGCGTGACCTCGGGGCACCGTTGGAGAGGACTTGATCCGTGCACGCGCGAAGCCGACTCCGCTCGCTGGCTGCTGCAGCCTTGGGCTTACTGCTCGGCCTGCTCGGCGTGGGCATCGCGCTGCCCGCCTCCGCGGCGCCGGCATCCCCGGATCCGGCCACGGTGGTGTCCGCCCTGCAGGCTGCGCTGGGCAGGTCGTTTGCGGGTGCGTGGTTCGAGCCTGGCAGCATGGACCCCATCGTCGCGACCACTGACGCCGCCGCCGTGCCGTGGGTGCGCGCCGCCGGAGCCCAGCCGCGGTTGGTGTCCCGGGACCTGCTGGCGCTGCACCGGGTCGTGGCCGTGCTGGACTCCCGCGCAGGCAGCGTCCCGGACACAGTGACCGGCTGGTACGTCGACCCGGCCAGCAACTCGGTGGTGGTGTCTGCCACCGATGCCGCCGCTGGCCGGGCATTCGCGGCAGGTCAAGATGCGGTGCGGGTCAAGTACGCCGAGACCCGCCCGGTGCCGCTGGCCGACCTGCGGGGCGGCGACACGATGACCACCAGCAACGGCGGGCGCTGCTCGGTCGGTTTCAACGCCATCTCAGGCAAGACGCGTTACATCATTACCGCCGGTCACTGCACCAAGCTGGGTGGCACCTGGTCGGGGGAGGACGGCAACGCCATCGGCCCGGTCGCCAAGTCCACATTCCCCGATCACGACTTCGGCCTGATCGAGGTGACTTCGGACTCCTACCAGCAGACTCACGACGTCGCCACCGGCAGCGGCTACACCACCGTGACAGGCGTCACGCCGGCGGCGGTGGGTTCCTCGGTCTGCCGGTCCGGGTCCAGCAGCGGCTATCACTGCGGCCGGGTGCAAGCCATCGGCGAGACGGTGAACTACGGGGACGGCAACGTCGTCCACGGGCTCACCGAGACCACGGCCTGTGCCGAGGCCGGTGACTCGGGCGGCCCGTTCATGAGCGGCACCCAGGCCCAGGGCACGCTGTCGGGGGGGTCCGGGGACTGCCTGCTCGGCGGGGACACTTACTTCCAGCCGATCGGCGAGGTGCTGTCCACCTACGGGCTGACGCTCCTCATGGGCAAGTCGTCCGACCGCAACAGCTAGTTCAGGTAGCGCGCAGCCGCTGCGCGAAGGCAGCCGCAGCCGCCTGGGGGTTCTCCGCTTCGGTGATCGCGCGCACCACCACAACCCGGTCAGCGCCGGCGGCCAGCACCTCGTCCAGCCGCTGCGTGGTCTCGATACCACCGATGGCGAACCAGGGCCGGGCCGGGGCGACCGCCGCGGTGGCGCGCACCAGTTCCAGCCCGGCCGCCGGACGGCCCGGTTTGGTCGGAGTGGGCCAGCATGGGCCGGTGCAGAAGTAGTCCACGCCGTGCGCAGCGGCGGCCTGGCCAGCCTGTTCACGGGTGTGCGTGGAACGGCCGATCACCACGTCGTCGCCGAGTATCCGGCGAGCCCAGCTGACCGGGATGTCGTCCTGGCCCAGGTGTAATACCTGTGCTCCGGCCGCCAGTGCCACGTCGGCGCGGTCGTTCACGGAGAGCAGCGCGCCGTGCCGCCGGCACGCTTGCCCGAGCACTTCCAGCGCGGTGAGCTCATGGCGCGCCTCCAGGGTCTTGTCTCTCAGTTGGACGATGTCCACCCCGCCGGCCAGCGCCGCGTCGAGGAACTCGGCGAGGTCGCCGCGGGGCGTCCGGGCGTCGGTGCACAGGTACAGCCGCGCGGCGGCCAGCCGGGCCCGGATCTGCGTCCCGTCCATGTCCGCACCGTATCGAGGTACGCTGCAGTTCGGTCCGCACGGGAGCCTGGGCCACACCGGGCTGAGAGGGGGTCACGGCGACCCCGACCGTCGAACCTGATCCGGGTCATGCCGGCGCAGGGAGCGTGATGGGTTTGTCTGGTGGTTCTCGCTCTGTCGCTGTGGTTGGTGGCGGCGTCATCGGGCTCAGCTGTGCCTGGCGGGCGGCCTCTGCGGGGTTCGCGGTGACCGTGCACGACCCGGCGCCGGGATCGGGCGCTTCGCACGTCGCCGGAGGGATGCTCGCCCCGGTCACCGAGGCGGTGCCCGCTGAGCAGGAGGTACTCGCGCTCGGGGCCGCCTCGCTACGCCGCTGGCCGGACTTCGCCGCCGAGCTCGCCGCCGCTGGTGCCGACCCCGGACTGTGCACCCGAGGCACCTTCGTCGTCGCGCTGGATCCCGGCGACCGCGCTGAACTGGACCGCCTGGCCGACCAGCTGTCCCGGATGGGACGGCAGGTAGGGGTGCTGTCGGGCGCGCAGGCGCGCCGCGCGGAGCCGTCGCTGGGCCCTGAGGTGCATCGCGCGCTGTCGGTTCCTGGCGACATCTCGGTGGACAACCGGGCGTTGCTGGACGCGCTGCTGAACGCCTGCCGTGGCGTCGAGGTGGAATTTTGCGGGCAGCGCTGTGCTGAGCTGCCGGCAGCGGACGTGGTGGTCGTGGCCGCCGGGGCGCATAGCGGCGCGCTGCACCCCGCGCTGGCTCGCGCGATCCGTCCGGTGAAGGGGGAGATCCTGCGGCTGCGGTCCCGGTCAGGCGCCTTGCCGCCGCCGTCGCGGACCATCCGTGCCATCGTCGCCGGGCGGCACAGCTACCTGGTGCCCCGTCAGGGCGGCCGGGTGGTGCTCGGGGCCACGCAGCGTGAGGTCGGGTTCGACACCGAGGTCACCGCCGGTGGGGTGCGGGAGCTGCTGACCGACGCCGAGCGCGTGCTGCCCGCGATCGCGGAGTACTGGCTGGAGGAGACCGCGGCGGGGCTGCGCCCGGGCAGCCCGGACAACCTGCCGGTGATCGGCGAGCTGGAGCCCGGCGTGCTGGCGGCGACCGGCCACCACCGCCACGGGATCCTGCTGGCCCCGCTCACCGCCGACGCGATCCTGGCGCTGCGACCGGAACGGCTCGTGGGTGGGAAACAGTGTTGTACCACTGTTTCCCACCCACGAGCCGGGCGGAGCCTGGCATGACCGTGACCGTGAACGGTCAGCCCTGGGACCTGCCCGACGGTGCCACGCTGGCTGATGTGCTCGGCCGGCTCGGCGTGCCCGCTGCGGGTGTCGCGGTGGCACTGGACGGCGCTGTCGTTCCACGGGTGTCATGGCCGGGCACGCCGCTGCGTGACGGTGCCTGGATCGAAGTGCTCACCGCGGTGCAGGGAGGCTGAACATGGCAGACGATCCGCTGGTCATCGCCGGGCGGGAGTTCGGTTCCCGGCTGATCCTGGGCACCGGGGGAGCGGCCAACCTCGCTGTGCTGGAGCAGGCGTTGCTCGCCGCGCAGACCGAGCTCACCACGGTCGCGATCCGCCGGATCGACACCGGTTCGCGAATCGGCATTCTCGACGTGCTGGCGCGGCACGGGATCGAGCCGCTGCCCAACACCGCCGGCTGCCGCAGCGCCGCGGAGGCGGTGCTCACCGCGCAGCTGGGCCGCGAGGCGCTGCAGACGTCGTGGGTCAAACTCGAGGTCATCGCTGATGACCGCACCCTGTTGCCCGACCCGATCGAGCTGCTCGACGCCGCCGAGCAGCTCGTCGACGACGGCTTCACCGTGCTGCCCTACACCAACGACGATCCGGTGCTCGCCCGCAAGCTGGCCGACGCCGGATGCGCGGTGGTGATGCCGCTGGGCTCCCCAATTGGCACCGGGCTGGGCATTCGCAACCCGCACAACATCGAAATGATCGTGGCTCAGGCCCACCTGCCGGTAATCCTCGACGCTGGGATCGGCACCGCCTCGGAGGCAGCGCTCGCGATGGAGCTGGGCTGCGACGCGGTGCTGCTCGCCACCGCCGTGACCCGAGCCGACGACCCGCCGCGGATGGCCGAGGCGATGCGCTTGGCGGTACAGGCAGGCCGGCACGCCAAGCTGGCCGGCCGGATCCCGCAACGCTTCTGGGCCCAAGCGTCCAGCCCCGCCCGCACCCCCTGATCCCCGCGTGTCGTGCTCTCCTGCCCGGTGTGTCGTCCTGTGGTGCACGGTGTGTCGCGGTCTAGTGCTCGTCGGGAGTCCTGGACGTACTGTCCGATCGACGGGCCGCTTGGGACCCACGCCGCGAGGGGGCTAGTCGACCAGCTGCCTGCTG
>DATDHI010000309.1:0-18765 GCA_036521655.1 Pseudonocardiaceae bacterium
CGCTGAGCCCGCTGAATGCGTTTAGGAGTGGGTCGGGCGGGACCAGTACTGCTCGGCGATCCAGTCGTCGAGGCCGTGCCAGCCGATCTGGGGGTACTGCGTGTGCAGTGCAGGGATGTCGACGGTGTAGCCGGTGTTGCGGAGGAAGGCGGCCATCTTGTCCATGTCGTCGTCGGCGCTGTCCTGCGGGGACTCCTCGTAGTGCACGGTGCGGCCGAGCTGCCGGCTCAGTGCGGCCGCCAGCTCCTGGCCTGTGCGTTCGATCGACGCCAGCTCGATCCGGTGCCCGGCGAACCGGTCGCGGTCGCTGATGGCCAGCGCGGCGAAGTCGGCCAGGTCCGCGATCGCGACCTGTTGTAGCGGGCGGTCGCCGGGTAGGGGGGAGGAGTAGACGCCCTGAGCCAGTGCGGGCGCTGACCAGGGGGCGTGCAGGTTCTCCAGGAAGGCCACGGGTGCGATCACGGTCCAGACCAGCGGCAGGGTGGCGAGGTGGCGTTCCACCTCGGCCTTGCTCTCGAAATGTGGGATACCGGTGTGATCCAGGGCGCTGGCGACCGAGGTGTAGATCAGGTGGCCGGTGCCGGCCTGCGCGGCGGCGTCGAGCACGGTGATGGCTTGCTGGGTTTCGGTGTGCGGACCTGCCTCGAACGGTGTCCCCATCGTGAACACCGCCGAGGTGCCGGTGGCGGCCTGCCGCAGCGTCGCGGGATCCGCGAAGTCACCTCTCACCAGCTCGGCGCCGAGTCCGGCGAGCGCGCGGGCCGCGTTCTTGCCCGGGTCGCGGGTCAGCGCCCGGACCCGGTAGCCGCGGGTTAGCAGGGCACGTACCACCGCGTTGCCCTGCGTGCCGGTCGCTCCGGTGACCAGGATCGGGTCGCTCATATCAACCTCCTACGGTTGCTCAATCAATCGTTCCTCCAGCGACGATTGTATAGACAACTCTTGTCGAGTCAACTCTCCTGGTATGATCGGCGAGTGAATCGGGATCCCGAGCGAGAGCTGGCCTGGTTGGAGCTGCATCAGGTGAGCGCCCTGCTCTACGACGGGTTGAGCCGCCGCCTCGAGGCCGAGGCCGGGATGACCGCGGCCGAGCATGACGTGCTGTGGTATCTGGCCAACGTGCCGACGCGCCGCGCCAGGATGTCCGAGATCGCCGACCGGCTACAGATGACCCGCAGCGGCGTCACCCGGCTCATCGACCGGCTCGAAAAACAGTCCTGGGTAGCCCGCGAGAGCCCTCGCGAGGACCGGCGAACCACCTACGCTGTGCTCACCGCCGAAGGAACCCAGGCGCTACGGCGCAGCGTGCCCGCCGTCTGGTCGGTGCGGCCTGCCATGTTCGACGACCGGCTCACCGACCACGACGTGGCCGATCTGCGCCGCGTGCTCGGCAAGCTCCTCCACCGCCTGGACATCATCAGCTAGTGAACGTGGTAGGCCGGTTGCCAGGCGCTCACGACGTCCGCCGCCGCAGCTGGTGCTCGGCCAGGCCCGCAACATCGACCTCATCCAGCGACGTGACGACAAGGTCGGCGTTGGCGTTCGCCAGGAGTTGCTCGTCGTGGGCTCGGGCTACGCCTAACGCTGCCATGCCACCGGCTTTGGCGGCCTGCACGCCACTGACGGCGTCTTCCACGACGAAGCAGTGTGCCGGGGCGACGCCAAGCTCGGCGGCTGCGGTCAGGAAGATCTCCGGGTGCGGTTTGCCCTGGGCGAAGTCGCGTCCGGAGATGTCGACGTCGAAGATCTCCAGCAGGCTCAGGCCAGGCCGCACGAAGTCGTAGTGCAGGCCCTGCTCCGCGGCGAAGGTGTCCAGCCGGATCTGGCGGAGGAACAGCCCAGCGTTCTTCGACGACGACGCCACCGCCGATGGGATCCCCGCGCCGCCCACGGCCAGCACGAAACGCAACGCGTCCGGGTAGGCCTCGAACTCGCCTGCCTCGATGAGCTTGATGACCATCGTCTGCTTGTGCGCGGCGTAGGCCTGCACCCGCTCGGCGGCGTCGGGAACCTCGAAGTACTCCAGGGCCGCCAGCGCTCCGCTCATCCGAGGCTTTCCCGAGAGCACCTGCTGGTAGACCTGCGGCGTGAAGCGATCCTCGGACCACGAGGTCTGACCTACGATGTCGGCCCAGTCGTGCTCCATCAGCTCACGCAGCGAGTCTTTCCAGGCCCGTTCGTGCGGGGAGTCGACCAGTACACCGTCCACATCGAAGATCGCTGCCTCAAAGCCTCGTGCCGGCACGATCGCTCCCTTCCCCGGTTGTGCCCCGGCGAAGCGGCGCTACCCACTGCGCACCGGGGGCCAGCTCTCGGACCTCCTCGCCGACGCCGATCCGGATGGGCCGGCTGAAGCCACCGGCCAGAGCATGCACCGTCAGCTCATCGCCGGAGATGCCGACCCTGATCGACGTACCGCGGAACTGCATCGGGAACGTGAGCCCGTCGAGCCGGTCGGTGAGCGTTGGGTTGAAATGCAAGACACCGTCGCGCACGCTGGCGCCCGCGTAGCCGCGCTGCAATAGATCCAGTGTGCCGGACATGACACCCATGTGGATGCCCTCCTTTGTGGTGCCGCCCTGCACGTCACCCACGTCGCTCTCCAGCGCGACGAGGAAGCGCTGCCACGAGCTCTCCGGGTCCAGGTCACCGAGCACAGCCGCGTGCGTGACCAGGCTCAGGGTCGAGCCGTGGGAGGTCCGGCGGTCGTAGTGGTCGATGGTGCGCCGGGCGAGGCCGCGGTCGTAGTCGTATCCGAGCCTGGCGAACAGCTCGCGAAGTTCGTCGTCTGAGAACAGGAAGAACAGCATCACCGTGTCAGCCTGCTTGGCCAACTGGTAGCGATCGGGGTCCTGGCCCTCGGCCTTGAGAATCCGGTCCAGCCGCCCGATGTTGGGGTGCTCGGCGCGGTAGCGTTCCCAGTCCAGCTCCTCGAGATCGGCGTAACCCTCGAACTGGCTGATGATGGCGTCACCGCCGTCGGTATGAAACGGGACGAACATCGTGCGGCTCATCTCATCCCATGTGCGCAGCTCGTCGTCGGTCAGCCCGAGACGGGCGCGCAAGGCGGCGCGACGGCTCGCCGGTAGCAGGTCGAGCACCTGCGGGGCGGTGCGGGCGATCCAGGCCACCATCAGGTTGGTGTAGGCGTTGTTGCGCAGCCCCCCTTCCTCGGCGCCGGGATATCGCTCGTGGAACTCGTCGGGCCCCATCACCCCGTGGATCTCATACCGGGTGCGCTCGGGGTTGTAGTGCGCGATCGAGGCCCAGAAGCGGGCGATCTCGAGCATGACCTCGGCGCCGTAGTCGCGCAGGAACGCCACGTCGTCGGTGGCCTGGTAGTACTGCCAGACGTTGTAGAAGATCGCCGCGTTGACGTGGCGCTGGTTGTGGCTGTGGTCGGGGTCCCACTGCCCGGACAGCGGGTTGAGGTGGACGACCTGTGTCTCCTCGGTACCGTCGCTGCCGCTCTGCCACGGGAACATCGCGCCCCGGTAGCCGGCTTCGCGCGCCGCGGCCCGCGCCTCGGTCAGCCGGCGATAGCGGTACATCAACAGCCCGCGGGTGATCTCGGGCAACCGGAAGTTGAGGTAGGGGTAGACGTAGAGCTCGTCCCAGAAAACGTGCCCGCGGTAGGCCTCGCCGTTGAGCCCCCGAGCCGGAACGCCAGCGTCGTGCCGGGCGGTGTGCCGCGAGCACACCTGCAGCACATGGGAGATGTGGAAGCGCAGCAGCAACTGCACCCGGGGCTCGCGGGGAAGCTGGATGTCGCCGACCTCCCACAGCTCGGCCCACGCCGACTCGTGCTCGGTCAGTGCCGCGGCGAAGTCCGGGTAGCGCGCGACATGCCGTCCCGCGGCGACCAGGGTTTCGGCGATCGCGTTGTCGTGGGAGGTGAACAGCGAGATCATCTTCTCCACCCGCACCGGGCTGCCCTGCTCGACACCGATGACGAGGACCTGCTGGATGTAGTCCTCCATCTGGTAGAGGCTGCGGTAGACGTCCAGCTGGTCGTCACCCTCATAGCCGGAGAAGACGCGGGTACGCGCAGCTTCGGAGATGTAGATGTTCGACTGCCGGGTCTGCACCTTCAGGGCGATGATCTCCGGCCCGAACGTGCGCGGCGACCCCGGGCTGAGATGACGCCCTTCGAGCTCGCGGTAGCGGGCAACCATGTTGTTCGTCACGCGACCATCGAGCCCCGAGATCACTTCCACGCAGCCTGACCAGTTCTCCGGGGTCACCGTCCACTCGATGCCCGCCACGTGGCTGTTGGCCATGCTCACGAAACGGCGGCTGCGCAACGTCGTCTCGCGGCCTGCCCGGTCGCGGAACCGGATCTCGCGCTCCACCACGGCGTTACGGATGTGGTAGGCGTGGCGATAGGAGAGCAGCTCGACGCTGTCGAGCCGGATCGCCTCCTCACCCTCGATCCGCAGCTTCAGCAGCAACCAGTTGGGGAGGTTGACCAGGTCCTCGTTGAGTACCGGGCGGCCGCCGAGGATGGTCGTCTCCCGGTTGAAGCAGCCGTGGGCGTAGGTGCCCGGGTAATGGACCGCGTTCGCGTCCTCCCACTCCGCCGTTCCCCGGGTAGCGAAGTAGCCGTTGCCGGTCGAGGTCAAGGCCTCGCGCAGACCTTCCTGCGCGGGGTCGAAGTAGTCGTAGGCGATGGTGAAGTCCGGCACGGGTTCCCCCTCCCGAAAGGATCACCGACGCTAACACGGTCTAAGCTGCCTGCAGCGAGGACCTTAGGGGGGCCATGCTCACTGACCGTACGACGCTCACCCAGTTCCTGATCGAGGAGGGGCGCCGCCATCCAGGTGCGAGCGGGGAGCTGAACTCGCTCATCCTCGACGTGGCGCTCGCGTGCAAGGCTATCGCCAAACGGGTGGCCTATGGCGCGCTGGGCGGTGTGCTCGGGGCCGCGGCGACGACCAACATCCAGGGGGAGACGCAGCAGAAACTCGACCTGGTCGCGAACGACCTGTTCCTGCGCGCCAACGAATGGGGCGGCCTGGTTTCTGGGATGGTGTCCGAGGAGTTGGAGGCGCCGTATCCGATCCCGGAGCACTACCCGCGGGGCAAGTACCTCCTGGCATTCGACCCGCTTGACGGCTCGTCGAACATCGACGTGAACCTCTCGGTCGGCAGCATCTTCTCGATCCTGCGTGCCACTAATCCAGGCGTGCCCGCCGCCGCGGAGGATTTCCTGCAGCCCGGGTCGAAGCAGGTCTGCGCCGGATACGCGATCTACGGCCCTTCCACGATGATCGTCTTGACCGTCGGCACCGGTGTGCACGGCTTCACGCTCGAGCCGCAGCTCGGCGAGTTCATCCTCACCCATCCGGCGATCCAGCTCCCGGCCGCTGCGAGGGAGTTCGCGATCAACGCCTCGAACAGCCGGTTCTGGGAGCCGGCGGTGACGCGGTACGTCGACGAATGCCTCGCCGGCAGCACGGGCCCTCGCGGCAAGGACTTCAACATGCGATGGGTCGCCTCGCTCGTCGCGGAGACGCACCGCATCCTCACCCGCGGTGGCGTGTTCCTCTATCCGCGTGACACCAAAGATCCGGCGAAGCCGGGTCGGCTGCGTTTGCTTTATGAGGCCAATCCAGTGGCCTTCATCGTCGAGCAGGCGGGCGGCCTCGCGAGCACCGGGCGCCATCGAGTTCTCGACGTCGCACCCGAGGACCTGCACCAGCGCATCGCGTTCATCTTCGGCGCGCGCGAGGAGGTCCAGCGAATCGAGCGGTACTACCGCGACCACAACGTGATCGAATACGACGCACCGCTCTACAGCACGCGCGGCCTGTTCCGCACCAACGGTTGACCGGAAGGGGAGCAGGTCATGTCCGCCAAGCACCCAATTATCGGCATCACCGGCTCGTCGGGTGCCGGGACGTCGTCGGTGATGCGCACCTTCGAGCAGATCTTCCGGCGCGAGCACGTAAACGCGGTGCTCATCGAGGGCGACAGCTTCCACCGCTACGACCGTACCGAGATGAAGGCCAAGATGGCCGAGGCGTTGGACCGTGGTGACCACAGCCTCAGCCACTTCGGCCCGGAGGCGAACCTGTTCGAGGAGCTCGACGAGCTGTTTCGGCAGTACGGCGAGAACGGCCGTGGCCGGGTACGCAAATACCTGCACGACGATGACGAGGCAGCACCCTACGGGCAGTCCCCTGGTACGTTCACGCCCTGGGAGGAGCTGCCCGCCGACACGGACCTGCTGTTCTACGAAGGACTACATGGAGCGGTCGCGACCGCGAAGGTGGACGTCGCCCAGCATGCGGATCTGCTGATCGGTGTCGTTCCGGTAATCAACCTGGAGTGGATCCAGAAGCTGCATCGCGATACGGCGACTCGGGGCCACTCCCCCGAGGCGGTGACCGAAACGATTCTGGGCCGCATGCCGGACTACGTGAACTACATCTGCCCGCAGTTCTCGCGCACGCATGTCAACTTCCAAAGAGTGCCCATTGTTGACACCTCGAACCCGTTCATCGCCCGGACCATCCCGACGGCGGACGAGTCGATGCTCATCATCCGCTTCGCCGATCCGCACGGCATCGACTTCCCATATCTCCTCTCGATGCTGCACGACTCGTTCATGTCCCGCCCCAACACCATCGTCTGCCCCGGCGGCAAGATGGATCTGGCGATGCAGCTCATCTTCACACCGATGATCTGGCGGCTGATCGAGCGGCGCAAGCAGGCGCTCGGTCACTAACCGGACTCGAACCCGGCGGTCGGGCCCGGCAAGTGGTATGCATCACAGGAGGGGGGTTGCGAACCGACCCCACGGGAGCGTCAATGACGACGACGACCACCGAACAGTACGACACCGGACGAGCGGTCCTGCTCGCCACGGTGGCCGCCCTCGGGGGCTTCCTGTTCGGCTTTGACACTGCCGTGATCAACGGGGCCGTGCTGGCCATCCGCGAGACCTTCGGGATGGGCGCCGGGCTCACCGGCTTCGTCGTGGCCTCGGCGTTACTGGGTTGCGCGGCCGGCGCCTGGCTCGCCGGCAAGCTGGCCGACCGGGTCGGTCGCATCCGGGTGATGGTGCTCGCCGCGGCACTGTTCTTCGTCAGTGCGATCGGCTCCGGGCTGGCGTTCTCGCCCTACGATCTCACCGTCTGGCGGATCGTCGGTGGCCTCGGCGTTGGTGCGGCCTCAGTGATCGCCCCGGCCTATATAGCGGAGATCGCGCCTGCCTCGATCCGCGGGCGGCTCGGCTCGCTGCAACAGCTGGCCATCGTCTCGGGCATCTTCGTGGCGCTGCTCTCGGACTACTTTCTGGCCACCGCCGCGGGAGGGGCGAACCATGATCTGTGGCTCGGGCTGGCGGCGTGGCGGTGGATGTTCATCACGCTGACTGTTCCTGCGCTGGCCTACGGCATCCTGGCGCTGGAGATACCCGAGTCCCCCCGGTACCTGATGTTCCGCGGCCGCATCGACGAGGCCCGCTCCGTGCTGTCCCAGGTGCTCAAGAGCGGGGTCGACGACCGGATCCGGGAGATCAGCCGCACCATCATCCAGGACACCCGGTCCACCTTCCGCGACCTGCGTGGCCCGTTCCTCGGGCTGCTACCGATCGTGTGGGTGGGCATCATGCTGTCGGTCTTCCAGCAGTTCGTCGGCATTAACGTGATCTTCTACTACTCGTCGACGTTGTGGCAGCAGGTCGGGTTCACCGAGGCCGACTCGCTGATCATCACGGTGCTGACGTCGGTGACCAATATCGTCGTCACGCTGGTCGCGATCGCGGTGATCGACAAGATCGGCCGGCGCCGGCTGCTGCTGATCGGCTCCGCGGGCATGTTCGTCAGCCTTGGCACGCTGGCCTACGTCTTCGGCACGGCCCCGGTGGTCAACGGGCAACCGGCGCTCAGTGCCACCTCGGGCACGACCGCACTCATCGCGGCGAACGCCTTCGTGGTGTTCTTCGGGATCTCGTGGGGTCCGACGGTCTGGGTGCTGCTTGGTGAGATGTTCAACAACCGGATCCGAGCCGCCGCCCTCGGGCTCGCTGCGGCCGCTCAGTGGATCAGCAACTTCCTTGTCTCGACGACCTTCCCGGCGCTGGCCGACATCAGCCTCGGACTGGCCTACGGGCTGTACACGACATTCGCGCTGCTCTCGTTCGTCTTCGTGCTGAGGTTCGTGCAAGAGACGAAGGGCAAGCAGCTCGAGGACATGACGTAGCGCGAGCACCTGACGACCCGGTGCGCTGGGTGGGGCGCCGGGAAACCTGCCACGGCAGGTTCGCCCATACAGCCCACCTCGAGTTAAACCGTTTGTAACATGCGGCCCTTACGGTGCGCGCCATGAGCGAAGGTGAACTCTCGATCGGGTGTATGCCCTGTGACCGAGGAGTGCTGCCGCTTGTCAGCACAACAGTGGTGATGCCCGGGCCCGGCGCGAAGGTGCGCCCAGTTGCTACGAGGCTGCGACGAGCAGCCCACCTGGTGCGGCTCGTCGCTTGTGGCCGACCGTCCAACGACGAACGAGCGGTCTTCGACGACGAGAGTCTTGCTGCCCTTCCTGAAGGCCCGCTTCACTCCCGCCACCGTTGGCCACCCTACGTCGCCTGTCCGGTTCAACCGGGATGGCGATCACACGCGAAAGTGCCAAGCAGGAGGGCTCGTGACGACAGCGCGGCATCGGCTCCTTGGATCGGAGCTGGTTGGTGAGGCGGGTGCACCAGAGGGAGGGAGGCAGGGGCAGCGCAGCCGTTGGCGGGCGGGACGGTCGATCCGGACCCGGCTGCTGTTAATCGTGGCGGTGCCCACCGCAGCGCTGGTGGTGCTGGCCGGGACGGGGGTGATGGCGCAGCTTGTGGTGTATCGCGACGCAGACGCGACGGTGTCGAAGGTCCAGCTGGAGCTGGTTGTCCAGGGGTTCGTGCACGAGCTGCAACGCGAACGGGGGCTGACCAACGGTCTGCTCGGTGGGCAGCGCGCCCTCGGTGATCAGGTCAAACAGCAGCGCCAGCGGGTTGACGAGGCCCGCGATGGCCTGGATCGAGCCCTGCGGGGCTCCCCGCCGGAAGCATCGACACCGGTCATCAGCGCGTTGGACAACGGCCTCAAAAATCTGAATGACGTCCGCGCCCGGGTCGACGGGGGTCTCGCGGACCGGACGGACACCCTGAACTTTTTCACCGCCGCGATCACCCAGCTTAATAGGGCGGGCAGCGCCGGGCAGACGAACCTTGCGGATGCGGCGTTGCTGCGCAGTCTGGACGCTCTCCGCACGCTTGGCGATGCCAAGGAAGCGACCGCATTGGAGCGCGGTTTTCTCAACGGGGTGTTGTCGGCTGGTGCGTTCCACGGTCAGGAGTACACAAGGTTCAGTGAGATCCGCGCCGACAAGCTCGCCGGGTTGAGCGCGTTCTCCGGGCGGGCCACCGACACCCAGCAGGCGGCGTTGGACGGGGCGCTGCACAGTCCAGCGGCGGGAGAAGCGTCCGTATACGAGCTGCGCGCGATCGACGGGCCCGGGGCGGCGGCCCTGAAACTTTCGGCCCCGACGTGGTGGGCGGACATGACGAGGTTGGTCGATGATCTGCGTGCGGTGCAGCAGAAAGTGGGCGCCGACGTGGAGGCCCGGGCTGCGGAGTTGCGCGCGGAGGCGCTGGCGCTGCTGGTGCTCTACATCGCGGTGGCCGTCGGCGCGCTGGCCGTCGCCACGGCTCTCGGGGTGATGGCGGCACGGTCGATCACCCGGCCGCTGCGACTGCTCGCCACCGATGCGCATGACGCGGTCACCGCGCGGCTGCCCGACATGGTCACCCGGATCCAGGCAGCGGAGGGCGTACCGGCCGAGCTGCGCTCGCCGCCTGAGCCGGTGCTGGCTCTGGAGGACCGCGAGGACGAGATCGGCGAGGTCTCGCGAGCGCTCAACGAGGTGCAGCGGACCGCAGTGGGCCTGGCCTCGGAGCAGGCGCAGCTTCGCCACAATGCCGCCGAGTCGCTGTCGAACCTCGCCCGGCGAAACCAGAACCTGGTGCGTCGGCAGCTGGGATTCATCAGCGACCTGGAACGCGACGAGAGCGACCCGACGGCGCTGGCGAACCTGTTCGAGCTTGACCACCTCGCCACCCGGATGCGGCGCAACGCCGAGAGCCTGCTGATCCTGGTCGGTGAGCGCACTCCCCGGCAGTGGAACCAGCCGGTCCCGATCACCGACGTGGTCCGCGCCGCGTTGTCCGAGGTGGAGGAGTACCGCAGAGTCGGGCTGCGCCGGATGGACGAGGCCCTGGTCTTGGGGACAGTCGGCACCGAGCTGGTGCACCTGCTGGCCGAGCTGATGGAGAACGCGCTGTCGTTCTCACCACCGGACCGGGAGGTCGAGATCTACGGCCAGCGGATCGACACCGGCTACGTGATCGCAGTGCTGGACCACGGCATCGGTATGTCCGTTGAGGACCTCGCCCAGGCCAACGCCCGGCTGCGCGGCGAGGAGAGGTTCCTGGTCACCCCGACGCGCCTGCTGGGCCATTTCGTGGTGGGGCGGCTCGCGCGGCACCTCGGGGTCGATGTGCAGCTGCACGAGTCGCCGCTGACCGGCATCACCGCCCGGGTCACCTTGCCCATGTCGCTGCTCGCGCTATCGATGGCCATCGAGGCACCGGTCATCCCTGGCCTGCGTGCCACCGCCCCGCCGAAACCACCGGCTGTCCCGATGCCGCGGCCATTCCATCTCGACCATGACCCCGGCCCGGCTGCTGCGCGGGTCGCGGTGCTCGAACGGCCAGCCACGCCGCCACCCACCCACCCACCCAGCCAGCCACCCACACCGGCGCCCGGGTCTGCGCCGACGCGTACCCGCAACGGCCTGGTGAAGCGCGTCCGGGCCACTGCAAACGACGCTGACAGCGCTGCTGCTGACGAACCTGGGCCCGTGGTCCAGCAGCCGGCTGAGTCATCGGGGCGCTCGCCCGCTGACGTGCGGGCCACCCTCACCGACTTCCGGGCGGGATTCCAGCGCAAGCGCGAGGATCACGCCGATGCAGTCGGCACCAGCAATCCCGCGGGTGATGAGGCGGATCAAGGATGATGGTCACTGGTAACGGCGAAGCGCAGCGGTTCAACTGGCTGCTCGCCAACTTCGTCCGCCAGACCGACGGGGTGATCGACGCTGTCGCCGTGTCCTCCGACGGGCTGCTGATGGCCAAGTCCGAGGGCCTGGACCGCGCCGCCGCCGATCAGCTCGCCGCGATCGTCTCCGGGATCACCGGTCTGGCTCGGGGGGCGTCGCGCCGTTTCGGTTTCGCCGGCCTCCGACTCGTCATGATCGAAATGAATGGCGGGTTCCTCATCGTGTCCGCGGTGTCCTACGGCAGCAGTTTCGGCGTGCTCCTCTCCGAGGGCTGCGACGTCGGCCTCGTCGGCTACGAGATGTCGGTGCTGGCCGACCGGGCCGGCGCAGTGCTGACCCCGCACCTGGTGACCGAACTGAAGAACGGGCTCGGCCGATGACCACCCCCTCAGACCCGGCCTCCATGCCAGGCGACGAGCCGGTGCTGCCCTTCTCAGTGAAGGTCGTCATCGGTGGTGGGTTCGGGGTCGGGAAGACGACGTTCGTCGGCGCGATCTCCGAGATCGATCCGATTACCACCGAGGCGGCGATGACCGACGCCTCGGCGGACATCGACGATCAGACCGGGATCGAAGCCAAGACCACCACCACTGTCGCCCTGGACTTCGGACGAATCACCGTCGATGAGTCGCTCGTGCTCTACCTGTTCGGCACCCCCGGCCAGGATCGTTTCGCCTTCGTGTGGGATGACGTGACCGAAGGCGCGCTCGGTGCGATCGTGCTGGTCGACACCCGCCGGATCGACCAGTGCTACCCCGTCGTGGACTATTTCGAGCGGCGAGCCATTCCGTTTGTCATCGCTGTCAACCAATTTGACGGCGCCCAGCGATACGACCTTGAGGAGGTCCGCGAAGCCCTCGACCTGCCCACGTACGTGCCGATGATCGGCTGCGATGCGCGGGACCGTCCGGCGGTCAAGACAACTCTCATCACCCTGCTGGAACATCTCCTGCAGGTCCACCTCCCGCTACCTGCACAGGCCGGCGCAACGGCGCACCGGGCCCATATGGGCGACCTCGCATGACCCGCCCAGAACCGGCTGGTGGTCGGCACCGACCGCCGCCGACCACCGGTCACTCGACGATGGCAGCGCTGCGATGACCCGCGCCGCGGCCACATCATCGGCCCTGGAGGTAACTATGACCGACCCCGATTACCAGGATGTCCAACCAGTTGGCATGACCGGAGCCCGATTCCGCTCCGCCAAGAGCCTGCGCCAGGATCGGCGCGTGGCGCGCCGACCCGTCCACCAAGCCGGGCGCGCTCCCGAGCAGCGCACCGCCAGCCCTAGCGGGAATCGGCGCCCACCCGAACCCGCCCGTGACCCACGTGGTCTGGAATCCACCGACGAGATCAACAAGATCGACCGGAACGGGCGGGCCGCGGAGGGCGATCGGTCACCTTCGGTCGTGGTGCGCCCCTACGTCATGACTCGTGGCCGTACCCGACCCCGGCACCACCTCGGGTTGGAGACCATGGTCGCCACGAACGTGCGGGGCGCCCCGCAAAAGCACGAGCCGTTCTTCGACGAGGAACGCCGAGCGGTGGAGTTGTGCCTGCTGCCCCGGTCGGTGGCCGAGGTCGCGGCCCTGCTTGAGATACCACTGGGCGTGTCCCGGGTCGTGCTCGGTGACCTCGCGGAACGCCGCATCGTCATCGTCCAGCACCCCAGCGACACCACCGACCCCGCACTGCTGCACCGCATCCTCACCGGCCTCCGCAACCTATGACCCCCCGCCCCCCGCCCCCCGCCCGCCTACCGCATTCAGCAGGCTCAGCGGGGTTATCGGGCGCTCGTTTACCCCGCTGAGCCTGCTGAATGCGGTAGGCGGATTTCATGGTGTTGGCCTCGGTAGTGCCAGCGGAGACGCCAGGGGCGCAGGGCTGACTCGACCTTGACGCGAAAGTTCATCTTGGACTGACCGACCGCGCGGTCGGTGAAGTGGATAGGTATCTCCATGATGCGGCAACCTCTGCGGCGGGCGAGGAAATTCATCTCGACCTGGAATGCGTAACCGTTAGATCGGACACGCGCGAGATCGAGGCTTCGGAGTTCGCGGGAACTCCACAGTTTGAATCCGGCCGTGGCGTCATGGATGTTCAGGCCGAGGACGCGGTTGGCGTACCAGTTCCCGAACCCCGACAAGTACTTTCGGTTGATGCCCCAGGTGCTGTCGATGCTGCCGCCGGGGACGTAGCGGGAGCCGATGACGACATCCGCCCCTGCCCGCAAGGCGGTATGCAGGAGCCTGGGAATCGCGTCTACCGGATGGGAGCCGTCCGCGTCCATCTGCACGACCCACTCCGGCTCGTCGGGGTCGTTGAGTGCGGCGGTGAACCCTTCCACGTAGGCACGACCCAGTCCGTTCTTCACGGTGCGGTGCAGGACCGAGACGCGCCCGTGGGTCCCGGCCAACTCGTCGGCCAGCTTGCCGGTGCCGTCCGGCGAGTCGTCATCAACGACCAGGACCCGGAGCCGTTCCAGGGGCAACGCGAGTAACGCGCCCACCAGCGGCCGCAGGTTGTCCGCTTCGTTGTAGGTGGGCACGACCACCGTCAACGGTGTGCGCCACTCGTCGCCGCGCAGCTCGGCGGGCTCGGTCACAGGGTGCTCCTTTGGAGGTAGACGTGTTCGTGGCGTGGCACGAGCTGGCCGCCGAACCAGGCGTACGGCATCGACGGTAACCGTAACCGGTGCCGCGTCGCCCTCCTGGATCACACAGTGACGTCCGAGTCACCAGTGTCGGGCTTGTGGACGAGACTATCGCGATGTATCGTGAGCGTGTCGTCCAACGGTGGGCGGCAAACTCGAACAGGAGAGACCATGTACACCGATCATCACGACTCACCTCACCACGACTCACATCGTCACCATGACCACCCAGCAGCCGGCCATCAGCATCGCTGGCGACGCCACCACCCCGACTTTCCCGCCCAGCCTGGCGGGATGGGCGGTGGAAGGCCACGCGGGAGAGGTCCCCGCGGTACAGGACGCGGGCGAGCGCAACGCGGCGATGTGCGCACAGCCCTACTGCTACTGCTGGCCGAGCAGCCCATGCACGGCTACCAACTCATGCAGGCCATCGCCGAACGGACCTCGGGTGCCTGGCGACCCAGCCCCGGTGCTGTCTACCCGACCCTGAGCCAGCTCGAGGACGAAGGCCTGATCGGCACCGTCGCGCAGGGCGGCCGCAAGCTGGCCACTCTCACCGAGGCCGGCCAGGCATACCTGGACACCCACGGCGACGCGATGCCCGACCCGTTCGTCGAGTTCACCGCGCGCTGCGGCAGCGGCAGCGATCTTCGAGGCGCCCTTGAGGAACTGCGCCACCCTCTCCGCCAACTCGCGCAGGGCGACCCGCAGCAGGTTCAGGCCGCACAGCGGGTTCTGGTCGACGCGCGCAGGTCGCTGTATCTCATCCTCGCTGGCACCCCCACCCCCGAAAGTGAGGCCGGCGAGCAACGACCGCCGGCCTGACCGGCAGGCCCAGTCGAACTGCCATCAGGTTCCAAATAAGCTGCCCCCGTCCCAGCTCGGCATGCGCCGACGCTACTCACTCGTGATGGGTGCGTGGTTCGTTCTCTACCCAGGTGTCCACGCTGGAGGCGGCCGGCTACGTGAAAGTCACCAAGGGCTACGCAGGTAAACGGCCCCGCACCTGGCTCTCGCTGACCCGGGACGGCCGCGCCGCCTTCACCGCCCACGTGGGCGCACTGCAGGCGACCGCGACCGCGGCCTTACCGGAGCAGGCATGACTCCCATGCCCCGAAACCGCCGAGCAGGTCTGCCACCGTGGAGAAACCGGCGGCCCGTAGCGCCGAGGCAGCAATCGACGAGCGGTAGCCGCTGGCACAGTAGACCACCGTCGGTGCAGCCGGCTCCAGCTCACCCACCCGGTCGATGAGGGTCGCGAGCGGGATGTGCTGGCCACCGGGTATGACGCCCGCAGCCAGCTCGCCCGGGTTGCGGACGTCCAGGATCTGCGTCCCTGGTTCCTGCGCCGACCAGGCGACGAGGTCCGTGGCCGGCAGGCGGGACGCTGAGGCGGCCAGATCGGGGTGCTGCGCCAGTACCCGCTCGATGGCGGGCAGGTAGCCGACCACGTCGTCGAAGCCGATCCGGGCCAGCCGCACCCGCGCCTCGGTCTCCCGCCCGGGTTCGGTGACCAGCACGATCGGCTGGCCGGCCCGTACGACGTCGCCGGAGTACTCGGCGAAGCGGCCGTTGAGCCCGACGTTCAGCGAGCCCCGCAGATGCCCGGAGGCGAACACATCGGGCGCCCGGCCGTCGATCACCGCCGCCCCCTCCTTGTGCAACCGCAGGACGTCGCCGAGGTCCAGGGCCGGTGGCGGCTCGCGGTCGTCGAGTAGCTCGTGGACATGACGGTTGGCGTCGGAGGCGAAGGCGAAGTACAGCGGTGCCACCGACTGGCCCTGGGTGACCACGTCCACGAAGCCGTCCTCGGACATCGGCGCCACGGCGTAGTTGCTCGCCCGTTGCTCGCCGATCGTCGAGGACGTCGCGTCCGACAGGGCCTTGCCGCACGACGAGCCTGCTCCGTGCGCCGGGAGCACCCGAGTGGTGTCGGGCAGGGTCAGGAGCTGCTCGTGCAACGACCGGTAAAGGCGTCGCGCCAGCTCCGGCGCTGTCCACCCGGACGCAGACAGCAGATCGGGACGTCCGACGTCGCCGATGAACAGCGTGTCACCGGTGAGCACGCCCCACGGTTGCGGGTCCGTGGCCCGTTCCCAGATGACCACCGAGATCGACTCGGGAGTGTGACCCGGAGTGTGCCGGATCTCCAGTGCCACCTCGCCGAGACTCAGTGACTGGCCGTGCGCCAGCGGGTCCATCGCGAAGTCGGTGTCGGCCACGTTGCCGTAGGAGATCACCGCTCCGGTGGCCTGCGCCAGCTCGAGGTGCCCGGACAGGAAGTCGGCGTGTACGTGGGTTTCGATCACCCGCTCAATGCGCAGGCCCTGTTCGTTCGCGTCGGCGAGGTATTGCGACACATCCCGTTGCGGGTCGATGACCACAGCCCGGCCCGTCGTGCCGTCACCCACCAGATAGCTGAACAGCGACAGGCACGACAGCTGGTACTGGCGGAAGATCATGTTCACACCTCAGGATACGCCCTCACCGCAGGACCACGGCCATGTCCCGGACGGCGCGCACGGTGCCTCGCACCGATCCGGACACCTTCGAGCGGCCCCCGACCCGCGGCCGGTAGCCGACGTTGACCTCACGCAACTGCCAGCGGGCGGCAGCGGCCCGCAGCAGCAGTTCGAGGGGATAGCCCGATGCCGGGTGGGTCACCCCGAGATCCTGCAACCGGCGGCGATAGGTGACCCGGATCGGCGCGATGTCGTGCACCGGCAGCCCCCGCTGCCGCAGCAGCGCCGCCAGCAATGCGTTGCCGGCCCGAGCGTGCCAGGGCCACGCGTCACGGGTCTCCGGCACCCGGCGCCCGACGACCATGTCGGCATCGGTGCTGGTCAGCAGGTCCACCATGGCGGGCAGTGCGCCCGGGTCGAGCGAGCCGTCGGCGTCGAGGACAGCGACGATGTCGGCAGTTGCCACGGCCAGCCCGGCCTGCACGGCGGACCCGTAACCGCGCCGCGGCTCCCGAACCACCATCGCCCCCGCGGCGGCCGCGGCCTCCGGGCTGCCGTCAGTGGAACCGTTGTCCGCCACGATGGCCCGGTAGCCGGGGGGCAGTTGGGCCAGCACGCCGGGCAGCGCGGTCACCTCGTCCAGGCAGGGCAGCACCACATCGACCGTCTGGTTCACATCAGGATGTTCTCGCCTTGCCGGAGATCGGATCATTACGACTCGCTAACGGGTGCGTAGCGCGGTGAGGAAGCCGCCGCTTAACTGGGCTGGGGCGGCTCGACCGTAGGAGGTGCCGAGGGTTGCGCTGTCATGCGTGTGGGTAGTCCAGCCGCGCGAAGCCAGCCACTCGGGAGCATCTTGCCCCAGGCCGCCCTTCCACAGTGCGGTCCATTCATCCATTGCCGGCATGGTGCGCGCTTGGGTGAGCACCACGGTGGTATCGGCGATGGTGACGTGTTCGAACGCCAGCCTGCTACCGGCGGTGGAGAGCTCACCGACCGAGGTGAGCAGGCGAGCGGCATCGCCGGCGGAGAGATAGATCAGCAGGCCTTCGGCCAACCAGGCCGTCGGCACGGTGTGCTCGAAACCGGCCTCGACCAGGTCGGCCTGCCAGTTTGCACGGAGATCTGCCGCGACGATCTTCCGCGTGCACCGTGGCACTGGCACGGTGGCCTGCCGGGCCAGTGCCTGATCCTTGAAGCTCAGCACCGCGGGGAAGTCGACCTCGAACAGTCGCACGCCGTCCGGCCAGGCCAGCCGGAACGCCCGGGTGTCCAGCCCGGCGGCGAGCAGCACCACCTGGCGGCAGTCACCGGCCACCGCGGCGAGCAGGTAGTCGTCGAAGAACCGCGTCCGGATCACGCCGAGGTAGGAAAACATGGCCCCCAGCGGCCCCAGCGCGGCGAGGTCGCCGGGTTCCGCCGGAAGGACACTGGGGGCGGCGTCCAGGAACGCCTGGGCGTAGGGATCAACGAACAACCGGTCCGCTCGCCGGCTCTCCCGGGCCCGTATCGCCGCCACCCCCAGCGCCGTCCTCCGACCCCGGTCAGCGGTTGCTGTGACACCATTCGTAGACCTTTCATGAGAACCCGGACTGGTCGCCACCGTACCGGACCCCGCCGACAGGGCCGTCGCCGTTCGTCGTTTCGTGGTGACCGTTCGCCGCATTCCGAACTTCTTTCCACGGGTGGCTCCGCGGGGTCCAAAATTGTCAGGGGTGCGCGCGAGAATCGTGTCGTGACCATGGTGGTGGAAGATCGCGCCGAGGCCCGCGTTGACGGGTTGTTGGAGGTGCTGCGCGAGGCGGAGGCCGATTTCCGGCGCTCCTATGCTCGGGTTCTTCAGGTGGTCGCCGAGTTGGAGGAGGAGAAGGCGGGTGCGGTCAGCGGGTTCTGCGGATCGAGGTGGCGCACGCGTGCCGCTCGTCGGATGACACGTCGCGGCGGTTGCGCGATGCGTTGGAGGATCGGGCGCGAGACGGCCGCCCGCATACCAGCGCACGACGCCCGTACGGGTACGCCCCGGACGCGCGAACTGTGATCGAGGCTGAGGCGCAGGTCCTTCGGGAGATGTTCGCTCGGTATCTCGATGGTGGCACACCCCGCCAGATCGCTGGCGAGCTGAATGAGCGGGGACAGCCCGCGGCGGGTGGGGGTCTGTGGCAGCCCTCGTCGGTGCGCCGGATGCTGCGGTCGCGACATGTGACCGGGATCCGGGTGTTTCGGGGGGCGGAGTTCGGTGAGGGGGATTGGCCCGCGATCATCGACCGGGGCACCTGGGCCGAGGCTCAGGACCGGCTGGCCTACCGGGCCTCAGCGCATGCGCATCGGTCGTCGCGGTTTTATGTGTTGCGCGGGTTGGTGTCTGCAAGAAATGCGTCACCCACATGTCCGGATCGAGGGGTAAGGCCCCCTCGTCCATGTGCACCCGTCATGACGTGATCGGCCCGGCGCGGTGTACCCGCCGCATTCATGCCACGACGCTGGAAGCGTTCGTCACCGACGCCGCGGTGTTGTCCGTCGTGGATCTTGTCGATGACGCCTTCA
>DATDHI010000310.1:0-7726 GCA_036521655.1 Pseudonocardiaceae bacterium
CCCCACCCCACCCAGCCCGCCAGCACAAACCATCCCGCCAGCACGACCCAGCCCGCCCAGCCCGCCAGCAAGATCCGTCGAGCCGCCACCGCCCACGACAGTGACGCGAGAGCAAGCGCCGGGTCACCTCGACGCCGCCGCGGTGCGACGGGTATGGCAGGCCCTGCTGGACGCGGTGCGCGAGCAGAGCCGAACCATCCAGGCGCTGCTCAGCAACGCCACCGCGAGCGCGGTGGAGGGCAACACCCTCGTCCTGACACTGCCCAACGCACCGCTGGCCCGCCGGCTGGGTGAGGAGCGCAACGCCGAGGTGATCAAGCGGGCGTTGAACACCGTCCTGGGTGTTGACTGGCAGCTGCGCTGCGAGCACGTCAGCGCCGACGCGAGTTTCCCCGGCACCCCGAAACAGACTCCGCGAAACCGGCGTCCGGCAGCGCCGCAGCCCCAGACCGAACCGGAACCACCGGCTCCCGCGAACGCGGCACCGCCGGTGGATGACGACGAGGCGATGCTCGCCGAGACCGCCGGCATGAGCCGGGAGCACCCCAGCCGTCGGGACCCCGAGGAGGTTGCGCTGGCGTTGCTTGCCGAGGAACTCGGCGCCCGGCGCATCGACCCGTGAGGTGACTTGCATCGCCACTCACGAGGCGCGCTAGCGCCACCACGGCCGCAGCGGCACGTGGGAGTTTCCGGTGCTGTCCGGGCGTACCGCCAGCACCTGGTGCAACTGGATCCCGTTGCGCTCGAAAGCCAGCCGTGACGATCCCATATACAGCCCCCAGACTCGGGCCGTGGGTTCGCCTACCTCAGCCACGCATTCGTCCCAGCGGGCCGCCAGGTTGGCGCACCAGCCCTTGAGGGTCAGCGCGTAGTGCTCCCGCAGGTTCTCCTCGTGGCGCACTTCGAAGCCGGCGTCCTGCGCCTCGGAGATGATCTTGCCGACCCCGGCCAGCTCCCCGTCGGGGAACACGTAACGGTCGGTGAACGCGTCGGTCTGGCCGCGGCCCCGGTTATCTGGCCGGGTGATGCTGTGGTTGAGCAGCCGCCCTCCGGGCCGCAGCTTGCCCAGCAACCGCCTGAAGTAGGCGGAGTACTCGAGCACCCCGACATGTTCGATAAGACCGATCGAGGTCACCGCGTCGTAGTCGCAGCCGGGGGCGTCCCGGTAGTCGAGGTGGCGCACCTCGGCCAGCGAGGCCAGCCCTTCCCTGGCGATTGCGTCCTGGCCCCACCGGGTCTGTTCGGCGGAGAGCGTGACGCCCACCGCGCGCACCCCGCGGCGGGCGGCGTAGCGAACCATGCCACCCCAGCCGCAACCGACGTCGAGCAATCGCATCCCGGCCGCTAACCCGAGCTTGTCGGCGATCAGCTCGTGCTTGCGCTCCTGAGCCTCTTCCAGGCTTGCCTCAGAATGATCGAAGACTGCGCAGGTATAGGCCATCGACGGGCCGAGCACCATCTCGTAGAAGCGGTTGGAGACGTCGTAGTGGTGATGTATCGCCTCGGAGTCGCGGCGCCGGGAATGCGCCAGCCCTTCAACGATCCGGCGCCACCGAGGTCGTGACTCCTGAGGTGGTGGCATCACCGGCACCAGCCGCTGCCAGCCCAGTGAGCGGGTGATCAGCGCCAGTTCTGCCATGGTCGGGCGCCGGAAGTGCAGCTCGTCTGCCATCACCTGCATCGCCCGGTACGGGTCACCCGGGTGCACTCCGGTCGCGCGCAGGTCACCGGCGATGTAGGCCCGCGCCATGCCGAGGTCGCCGGGCGCGGTGAACAGGTAGGTGGCGCCCCGGGGGGTGGCCAGGTGCACGCTGAGCTCGGAGTCGGGCGGGCCGGTGGCGCTGCCATCGTAGGCGGTGAACCGGACGGGAAACCGACCGTCGGCGAGCAGATCAACGATCCCCGCCAGCGACAGCGTCTCCGGAGCGGTCGTCGGACTGGGGCGCCGGAAGGTCGTCATCGGCGTCGCACCGCCTTCGTGTAGAGGTCCAGGAGCCGGCGGTCGGGGTCGTAGCGCTCCTTGAGTGCCACATAGCGCTCGCCGCCGTAGCGGGCGTCGAAGTCCTCCCGCGAGTAGAAGGATTCCGAGTACAGCGACTTGTGTCCACCCACCGCGTCCACCTGATGCTCGATGGCCCGGTTGGTGTCATGGTCTGACCCGCCGGGGGCGATCGGCACCGTTGACCAGAAGCCGACATTGACGTAGTCGTGGCCAGGCTCCAGAGGGTACAATGGCCAGTCCCGCTCACCGCGCAGGCGCAATGGGCACAGCCACACTGGCTCGATGCCGACGTGCTCGGTGAACCAGCGCAGGAACTCGGCGGTCCGGGAGACCGGGATCTCGACGTCCTGGATCACGCGTTCCTGGCGGGGGCGGCCGCGCCAGGCGTCAAGGCGGTTGGACAGGTCGAGCCGGCCATCCAGCGCCACGAGCTTCCAATAGACGTCGCTACGCCGCAGCCGGGCCGGCCACAGCCGCCGCACCACCGGGTGCTGGACACCGAATGCTCCCGAGCACCAGAACCAGTCGGTGTCCCAGCGCCACAGGTAGTCGTGGACGCTCAGCACGTCGCGAGTGCGCTGCTGGATGGAGCGGTAATAGATCTGCTGTCCGGTGTAATCACTAGCCCGGCCCCGGTAGTCAGTGCGGCGGCCCACCGTCAGGTAGGACTCGGTGCGGGAGAACACCACGCCGTCGAGGTAGTCGACGTCCTCGCCGTGCCATTTGCGGGTGGCCATGATCTGCGATACGGCGGCGCACAGCTTGTCCAGGTCGTTAAACCACAGGTGCCGCAGCGCGACGTGCGAGCGCACCGGCTCCAGCTCGATGCGCAGCCGGGTGGCGTAACCCAGGGTGCCGTATGAGTTGGGAAACCCGCTGAACAGCTCGTCGCCGGGGAGGGCCGTGACGATCTCGCCGGCCCCGGTGAGCACGTCGAGCTCCAGGACCGACTCGTGCGGCAGGCCATTGCGAAACGACGCCGCTTCAATGCCCAGCCCGCTCACCGCGCCGCCCAAGGTGATCGTCTTGAGCTGCGGGACGACCAGCGGGGTGAGCCCGTGCGGCAGTGTTGCGGCGACCAGGTCGGCGTAGGTGCACATGCCGGCGACGTCGGCGGTGCGGGTTGCCGGGTCGACGTTCAGGACCCCGGTCAGCCCGGAGACGTCCAGGCCTGGGCGGCCCGTAGCGGTGCGGGGCCGGAACAGGTTCGACGTCCGCTTGGCCAGGCGCACCGGCGACCCCGGCGGGATCGCCCGATAACTGGCCCGCAGCCGTCGCACAGCGTGGTCATGGATGCGCCCCGCACCGGTGAGCTGCACGCCCTCAAGTTACGTCCAACCCGGGCGCGCGCACCAGTTTTCCGTACTCGCTGCGGTGCAGACTCTTTCCGGCGCGGACGTGGTTACCCTGTGCCGCACGGGCCGCGTTCGTTCCCAGCGGGCCGAGACCTTCGAGAGGAGCCGCGGTGCAACCCGGTGGAGCGCCCGACATGCAGCAGATCCTGCAGCAGGCCCAGAAGATGCAGCAACAGCTGATGAGCGCGCAAGCAGAACTATCCGAGGCCGAGGTCACTGGCCAGGCCGGCGGCAAGCTGGTCGTCGTGACGCTGTCCGGTTCTGGGGAGGTGCGCAGCGTGACGATTGACCCCAAAGTGGTCGACCCCGACGACGTGGAGACCCTGCAGGACCTCGTCGTCGGCGCGCTGGCCGACGCACACCGCGCCCTGCAGGAGCTCACCCAGCGGAAGATGGGTCCGCTGGCCAGCGCGCTCGGTGGGCCTGGCGGAGGTCTCGGCCTGCCCGGCATGTGAATAGTGTCCACTGTGTACGAGGGGGCCATTCAGGACCTCATCGACGAGTTGGGACGGCTGCCCGGCGTAGGCCCCAAGAGCGCGCAGCGGATGGCTTTCTACCTGCTCGCCGCCGATCCGGCTGACGTGACCCGGCTGCAAGGAGCTCTGCAGCGGGTCAAGGAGGGTGTGGTGTTCTGTGCCGTCTGCGGCACAGTCGCGGAGAAGGTGACCTGCCGGATCTGCGCAAACCCGCGTCGTGACCCGACGGTGATCTGCGTGGTCGAGGAACCCAAGGACGTCCTGGCCGTGGAGCGCACCCGCGAGTTCACCGGCCGGTATCACGTACTGGGTGGGGCGCTCGATCCCCTGTCCGGCGTCGGGCCCGATCAGCTGCGGATCCGAGAGCTGCTCACCCGGATCGGCACCGACGACGTCTCCGAGGTGATCATCGCGACTGACCCGAACACCGAGGGCGAGGCCACTGCTACCTACCTGGCGCGGATGCTTCGCGACTTCCCTGACCTGTCGGTGACCCGGCTCGCGTCCGGCCTGCCGATGGGCGGTGATCTGGAGTTCGCCGACGAGCTCACCCTCGGTCGCGCGCTGGCCGGCCGCCGCGCCGTCTGATCCTCGCGTCCGGTAAGCCACCTAGTCGTCGTCCTCCGGTCGCTCGGCCACCACCGCCGGTGCGAAGTACCAGTCCCGTTCGGACAGATGCAGCGCGCAGCGTGGACACTCGCCCCGCTGATGGCGAATCGAGCGCAGCCGCGACCACTCCTCATCCAGCTGCTTACGCTCCTCGGCCCACTGGCGAAGTCGCGGCTGCACGGCCTGGGTGGTCCAGGCCACCCCGAGCAGCAGCCCGAAGCAGACAAGCAGCACTGCCACGATGGCCAACCAGTTCAACATCTCCGTGCTCACATCGACCTCCCGCGGTCGGTGGGCGTGCCCCGGGTGAGGGGGTTCAGGGCAAGATATATCCTGCATCACGCAAGCCGCTGATGCAATTGCATGGAGAGTTGTCTTGGTGAAATTCACCGCAGAGGCGTAGTCTGTTTTCTTTCTGTCCTGTGGGCCGTCGGGCATCCTGCTCGACGGGCGGTTGACGGCGGAAATGGAGGCGTGCGATGTCCCCGGGACGTGGCCCAGTCGTGCCTAGACGCCGACTCGGTGCCGAACTCCGCAGGCTGCGGGAGCAGGCTGGGCTGAACATCGACGTGGTATCCGAGGAACTCGAATGCTCGGTCTCCAAGGTCAGCAGGCTGGAGACCGGCAAGGGGATCCCCAAGATTCGCGACGTCCGCGACCTGCTCGACCGCTACGGGGTCACCGACCAGACCCATCGGGACCGGCTGATGCGCTGGGTCCGGGACGGCCAGCGCCAGGGGTGGTGGAGCGACTACTCCGACGTGCTGGACCCCGAGGACCCACTACTGCTCGACAACCTCCGGTACGTTGCGCTGGAGCAGGACGCCACCGAGGCGCACTGCTTCGAGTCAACGCTCGTGCACGGTCTGCTGCAAACCGAGGACTATGCTCGCGCCGTCCTGACCACGTTGTCCACAGTCGGCCGCTGGGGTGGGCAGCGCAGCGCCTCTGATCACGAGGCCACTGACCGCCTCGTCGAACTCCGGATGCGACGGCAGGGTCGCCTCTACGCCGCTGAGGACCCGCTGACCGCCCACGTGCTACTCGACGAAGCGGTACTGCACCGTCCGGTGGGCGGTGCGCAGGTGATGCGAGCACAGCTGAAACGGCTGCTCGCCGACGCGCAGCGGCCGAATATCACCGTCCAGGTGCTTCCGTTCGGCATCGGAGCCTACCCCTCGGTTGCGGGCGACTTTGTGGTGCTACGGTTCCCCGACTCCGACGATAACGATCTAGTGTACGTCGAGAGCCACCTGGGTGACGTGTACCTCGAGAAGGAGCACGATGTGCAGGTCTACGAGCAGATGTTCGGCGCGCTGGTTGAGCGCTGTCTGAGCCCGGAGCAGTCAGCCAAGCTCGTAGCCGCACTCCAACTGGATGAGAGAGGGGAAGCAAACCAGTGACCGTTGCGTTCGGCCCCGGGCTGCCGTTCCGCACCAGCAGTCGGTGCACCAAAGGAAACTGTGTGGAGGTCGCGCCCCTGCCCAACGGCGGCGCGGTCGTGCGGGACAGTAAGGATCGTAGCCGTGAGCCGCTCACATTCAACGGACAGGAGTGGGCAGACTTCGTCTCTGGGGTGAAGAACTGCGAGTTCGACTTCTGATGCGGTGAAGGAGCGGGGCCTCCGCTCCACATGACTCTCCGCTGCTAGTGGGTGTTCTTGGACTGCTGGCTGCCCAGCGGTGGGGAGCTGGCCGATCAGGGCATCAGCATCTCCCCCGACGGATCTGGGCGCGGGCCGTCGAGGACATGCGGCGTAGAGCGCGACTGCATCGGGCCCGCCGTTGCCGGGTGAGTTCGGCGCCAAGCCGGGACCACCCCAGGAAGACCTCCTCACGGTCCTGCTCGGTCAGCATCCAGTGTTGGCCACGTGCTTCGAAATACGGGTGGCCACGACCTGCTCTGCTGTCGGCGTACGCAGGGTTGTCAGGCGGCCACGATCGGCAGCTGACGAACCCATTCACGCCTCAGGGCGGCGCGCAGCGCCTACGGGGTTGGCACAGCTCGTGCATAGATCCAAGTCCGCGCTGAGTCCGATTTTAAGGATCTCGTGTACATTGAAAGGCATGCGGGCGAGCGCTCTCTCGAGAAACAGCACGATGTCGAGGAATGCAAGGAGATTCCTCGACGCGCTGGTTCAGCGTTGTGCGGAGTCCGAGCGGTACGCCGCGTGCATGGCCAAAATCCTGCAGGATAATGAAGAGAAAGGAAAATTCCTGTGACCGTTGCCTCTCATCCCGCGCTGCGGTTTCGCACCAGTAGTCTGTGTAGCAAGGGTGGGTGTGTCGAGGTGGCGGCCCTGCCGAACGGCGGTGCCGCCGTGCGAGATACCAAAAACCGAACACGGGAGCCACTCATGTTCGATGGGCAGGAGTGGGCCGACTTCGTCGCAGGCGTGAAGAACGGCGAGTTCGACTTCTAACCCTGCGCGATCATCGTCCGGGTGCAACGAGCGGCACCCGATATCGCTCACGGCAACCGAACGATGATCATGCCGGGTGCGGTTAGCGCAGGGCCCGGTTCACCGCTGAGACGACGGCGTTGAGCGACGCGGTGACGATGGACCCGGAGACGCCGACACCCCACAGGATCTGTTCGCTCACACGGCACTCGACGTACGCCGCTGCGGCAGCGTTGTCGCCTGCCGACATCGCGTGCTCGGAGTAGTCGAGCACCCGGACGTCGAAGCCCAGGGTGGCCAGCGCATCCACGAATGCCGCGATCGGGCCATTCCCGGAGCCGGTGACCACGTGCTCCTCGCCCTCGACCAGGACACTGGCCTGGATCTCGTCGTGACCCTCGCCGTCGTCGGAGAGCTGGTGTCGCAGGACTCGCAGGGGGGTGTGCCGGTCCAGGTACTGCTCGGCGAAGATGTCCCGGATCTGTTGCGGCGAGACCTCGCCACCGTCGGTGTCGGCGTGCTCCTGGATGATGCGGGAGAACTCGATCTGCAGCCGCCGCGGCAGATCCAACTGGTGCTCGGCCTTCATCACGTAGGCCACGCCACCCTTGCCGGACTGCGAGTTCACCCGGATCACAGCTTCGTAGGTGCGCCCGACGTCCTTGGGGTCGATCGGCAGGTAAGGCACCTCCCAGTGGTGCTCGTCCACCCCGACCCCGGCCCTAGCGGCGTCGGACTGCATCGCCCGCAGCCCCTTGTTGATCGCATCCTGGTGGCTGCCGGAGAACGCGGTGTAGACCAGGTCGCCGCCGTAGGGGTGACGCTCGGAGACGGGCAGCTGGTTGCAGTACTCGACGGTGCGGCGGATCTCGTCGACGTCGGA
>DATDHI010000311.1:0-5853 GCA_036521655.1 Pseudonocardiaceae bacterium
GGATGTACTTGCCGATCTGGCCGGTGAAGAACACCCGCGCCGCTGCGTGCAGATCCAGCGGAGCACCCACGCCGCGCAACAGGCTGCGCCAGGCCAGTCCCGAGGCGCCCAAACCGGCGGCCGCTGCCGCGAACGATCCGAGAACGGCGGGCAGGCCGATCTTCTCCATCGCGTTCAGGGCACCACCGCCGTCCCCAGCGAGCCGCCAGACCAGGATCCCCAGGGCGGATCCGAGGAACAGCACTCGCCCCAGAGCCAGGATTTGGCGCTTCCAGTGCGGGGCGGTGGTTCCTGCGGCGGTCACTCGATGCCGCCATCGGTGTTCAGGACAGCTCTTTCCACGCGTCCACCAGCAGCGAGCGGGTTTGGCTGAGCAACTGCGGCAGCACCTTGGTCCGGGCGATAACCGGCATGAAGTTCGCGTCGCCACCCCAGCGGGGCACCACGTGCTGGTGCAGGTGCTCGGCGATGCCAGCACCGCCCACGGCGCCCTGGTTGATCCCGATGTTGAAGCCGTGCGGGGCCCCCGCGCGGCGATTGGCGAGCATGGCTCGCTGAGTGAAACGGGCCAGCTCGGCAGTCTCCTGGTCGGTCAGGTCGGGGTAATCGGCGACGTGCCGATAGGGCACCACCATCAGATGACCGGGGTTGTAGGGGTAGAGGTTGAGCACCGCATAGACGGTGACACCACGGGCGATCACCAGAGCTTCGGCGTCGTCCATCTCGATGATCCGGCAGAACGGGCACCCTCCCCCGGCGGCCTCCTGGCCTGGTTTGCCTTCGCCCTTGATGTAGGCCATCCGGTGTGGCGTCCACAGCCGCTGCAACGCGTCGGGCACTCCGACCCCGTCCTGGGCCACCAACCCTGGGGCTCTCGATGCGGTCACGACTGTCCCATCGGCGAGTTTGTGGCGCTGGGCGAGCGGTTCTCCCGCCGTGCCACCCAGCCGGCGATAGCCGAGACCGCGTCTTCCACCGGTACACCGTTGATCTGGGTGCCGTCACGGAACCGGAAGGACACCGCACCAGCCTCGACGTCCTTGCCCCCGGCGAGCAGCAGGAACGGTACCTTCTGCGTGGTGTGGGTCCGGATCTTCTTTTGCATCCGTTCGTCGGAGGCGTCGACCTCGACCCGGATTCCCCTGGCCCGCAGTGCCTTGGCGACCTGCTGCAGATGCTCGACGTGCTCGTCGGTGATCGGGATCGCCACCACTTGAACCGGTGCCAGCCAGGCCGGGAACGCGCCCGCGTAGTGCTCGGTGAGCACACCGAAGAACCGTTCGATCGAGCCGAACAGTGCCCGGTGGATCATGTAGGGCTGCCGCCGGGAACCGTCCGAGGCGGTGTACTCCAGCCCCATCCGCTCCGGCATCTGGAAGTCGACCTGGATGGTGGACAGCTGCCAGGTGCGACCCAGCGCGTCCTTAGCCTGCACTGAGATCTTGGGCGCGTAGAACGCCGCCCCGCCCGGGTCCAGCACCAGCTCCAGCCCGCTTGCCTCCGCGGCGTAGCGCAGTGCCTCGGTGGCCTGCTCCCACTGCTCGTCGGTGCCGACGTACTTCTCATCGTTGCGGGTGGACAGTTCCAGGTAGAACTCGTCCATCCCGTAGTCGCGGAGCAGGTCGAGCACGAAGCCGAGCAGGGAACGGATCTCGTCCTGCAGTTGCTCGGGGGTGCAGTAGATGTGCGCGTCGTCCTGGGTCATCCCGCGCACCCTGGTCAGGCCGTGCACCACGCCGGACTTCTCGTAGCGGTACACCGAGCCGAACTCGAACAGCCGCAGCGGCAACTCCCGGTAGGACCGGCCGCGGGAGCGGTAGATCAGGTTGTGGAACGGGCAGTTCATCGGCTTGAGGTAGTAGTCCTGCCCGGGCTTACGTACCGTGCCGTCCTCGGCCAGCTCCTCGTCGAGGTGCATCGGCGGGAACATGGCGTCGCGGTAGAAGCCCAGGTGCCCGGATACCTCGAAAAGGTGTTCCTTGGTGATGTGTGGCGAGTTGACGAACTCGTAGCCCGCCTCCTCGTGCCGGCGCCGCGAGTAGTCCTCCATCACCCGGCGCACGGTGCCGCCACGGGGGTGGAACACCGCCAGTCCCGAGCCGATCTCATCAGGAAAACTGAACAGGTCCAGCTCGGCGCCCAGCTTGCGGTGGTCGCGGCGCTGCGCCTCGGCGAGTAGCTCCAGGTGCCGTTCGAGGGCGTGCGCCGACTCCCACGCGGTGCCGTAGATCCGCTGCAGCTGCGGATTGCGCTCGCTGCCACGCCAGTAGGCCGCCGCGGTGCGCGTCAACTGGAAGGCCGGGATGTACCTGGTGGTCGGCACATGCGGGCCTCGGCACAAGTCGCTCCAGATGGTCTCGCCGGTGTGCGGGTGGACGTTGTCATAGATCGTCAGCTCCCCCTCGCCGACCTCCATGACCTCGTCGAGATCAACGCTGCCGTTCGCCCCTTTGATGTCAACCAGCTCGAGCTTGAACGGCTCTGCGGCCAGTTCCTGCTTGGCCTCACGCACCGAGCCGAGTACCCGGCGGGAGAAAAGCTGCCCAGCCTTGATGATCTTACGCATGGTCTTCTCGAGGACTTCGAGGTCCTCGGGGGTAAAGGGCCGGTCGACGTCGAAGTCGTAATAGAAGCCGTCGGTCACCGGAGGACCGATGCCGAGCTTGGCATCGGGAAAGTGCAGTTGCACGGCCTGGGCGAGGACGTGGGCGCAGGAGTGCCGGATGACGCTGCGCCCGTCCGGGCTGCTGGCCGTGACGGCCTCGACCTCGGTGCTGGTCTCCGGTGACCAGGCCAGGTCGCGCAGGGTGCCCTGCTCGTCTCGGGCGACAACGATGGCGTCGGGTCCGGTTGTGGGGGCTCCGGCAGCACGCAGCGCCTGCCCGGCGGTCGTCCCGGCCGGCACCATCACGCGCAAGGCGGGCTGAATGGGCGAAGGCAGCGCGGGCACGTGAACTCCTTGGCGATGGTGCAGCGGTCCGGTTCGGCTGCCGATGTTATCGAGGGATGGGGACGCGCCCTGTGATTGCCCCCACAACGCCGATCAAGCGACATATTCGCCGGTTTGGATGATGCATGTCGCGGGCATTCAGTCCGCAACACGGTGGCACCGTGTGCACACAGTCCGCAACGCGGTGACCCCCGTCGCCTGCCTGCGGCGAGCGTGACGCTCGCGGCACGAGAGTCCGGGAGGCCTCTGATGTGGTTCATACCCGGCGGGACCCTGGAAGCCGGCGCCTCGGCCAAGCCCGCAATGCCCACATTGGCCCAAACCAAGATCCGTTCCGATCAGCTGAACACCAGTGAGCGTGACGTCATCGCTGACCTGTTCGCGGTCTTGGAGAGCTTGGTGCTACGCAACGAACTCCCGGCCGAAGCCCAGGGAATGTACGACCAGGCAGTGCTCATGCTTGCCCAGCGCTTCGACTGATCGCGCATCACCCCAGCGGCATATCACCCCAGCGGCAGCGACGATCCCAGCATCGTCATCGCCGGTTGGGTGGCCTCCTCCAGCGGTTGGATCACCTTCGCAACCGGTTGGATCACCTTCGCAACCGGTTGAGTCACCTGCGCAACCGGTTGAGTCACCTGGGCAACCGGTTGGGCCGCCTCGTCAAGGGGCGTCTTGGTCCCGGCGGCGTCCACGACGGGCGGGTCGGATTGCTTCGCTTGTGGAGCATCGGGGGCCAGCACCCCGCCCACGGGGGGGGTGGCTCGGGCCAGGCCGGACGCTGCGGGATCCAGCACCGGGCTCACTGGGCCCACCGGGCCGGGGGCAGCCTGCCCATCCTGCCCTGAGGGCGCCCAGGGCCGCTTCGCTGCGGGCGTTGGCGTGCTGTGCTCAGCAGGTACATCCAGGGACGCCGGGCTGTTCCGGTGCACTCCCGTGGGCCGCGAGCGGGTCGCCGCATCCGGTGCCGCGAAGGCCTGAGCACTGACAGCAGCCGGCGCGGCCACTTCGCGCCCGGCAGGCACACTTCCGCCGGATCCCTCGGGCGTGGCGGCGGCGTCGGCGGCGCCTGGGAGGCGGCCGGACCCAAATGCGTCGCCGGCGACCGGGCCATCACCCACGTGCACTGCGCCGACCAGGACGGATCCGCAGGCCAACAGGGTCCCGGCCGCCAGTCCGCACGCCCGGCCTACCAGGATCGCCCGGCCACCAGCAACCCGGCTGGACGGGAAAGCGCCCATCCCGGAGAGCCCTGCACCGGCGGCAGCGCCGGCCGCCCGAGGACCACCGACCCAGGCGATCAGCGCCTGGGCTGAGGGCCCCGAGCCCGACTTCCTACGACGACGCGCGTCATTGTGCGTCACTGCGTGTCTCCTCGCGGTAGTCGAACTGCCGCCGCACACTACAGGTCTCCGCGCTGAAACCCAGCCCCTTCACTCCTCCGGAGCAGCCCACTTACCCCATTGCTCAACGCAGCGAGACCGTTCGGGGGCTTGCGCACTGCCCAAACGGATTGCGGTATCGCTGTCTGACACTGGAGTGGAGCTCCGGGGCGGCAGGCCCAGTCTCACAAGCCAGCGTTGTGCACGCGGAGCCATCCCCCCGTCAGCCAGTCCAAGTCCGTTAACCGCATTCAGCGGGCTCAGCGGGGTTACCGGGCGGAAATACGCCCCGCTGAGCCCGCTGGATGCGCTGGGCGGGTCCTGGGAGAGCAGTGAACGGCGTACCCTGGCCGCGCCTACGGCGCCGTGGCACGCAAGCCGTAAGACCGCCGAGCCCAGGATGGCACGCCAACGCACGCCCAGGCCTACTGCGCCGAGACGTCCGCGAGCAGGGTCAGCACCACGACCCCGGCCACGATGAGCACCACCCCGCCGACTGCTACCCAGCTCAGACGCTCGCCGAACAGCACCGCGCCAGCGACCACGACCATCGCCGTCCCGACACCCGACCAGATCGCGTATGCCGGCCCCACCTGGATCGACTTCAGCGCCAAGGCCAACATTGCAAAGGAGGCGCCGTAGCACAGCACAACCACGACCATGAAGCCCGGGCGACGGAACCCGTCAGCCACCTTGAGCGCCAGGGTGCCGCAGACCTCGCTGACGATCGCCACGGTGAGCAGAGTCCAACCAGGCACGTGTTCCTCCTGTCATACAGTCGCGCAATGGCTGATGCACGGTGGTCTGTGCGAGGCGGACCGCGTAGGTACCCGGGCTACCGGCTTAGCTGGGTCCATTGGGCGCGTTTCAAGCACCCAGTATGTGTTTCTTAATTCGTCGGTCCAGTCGGTGAGCGTTGCGAGCAGCCCGGGGTAAGATACGGGGCAGGTGGCATCGTGTTCGCGGCCGGACCGCACCTCGGAGTTCACAGTGGCCATCGGTCCGGGGCGGTCACAACTTGGATGTTGCCGCCGTGGTGATGGTAATGACGATCGGGTGTAGTCGCTCGCGTAGAGATCGGCCCGCAAACCTCGATACGGCCTCTGACCTGGAGTTATGGTGGTGGGCGATACTGGGATCGAACCAGTGACCTCTTCGGTGTGAACTCTCGGCAACGGGGTTTGATGGGGTCATTCGAGCACGTCAAGCAGTCTCGTAGGCGGTGCTGTGGTCTGCTGAGTGGGCCACGGTTGCTGTACTTCGCTGCTGTGCAGCTATGGACCTCCGCTGGTGGAGGCTTGCCGCGCGCCGTCTGCGGGGACCAGGCGCAGAACCGTGGTGCCGTGCTGGACGAAGGAAAGCACTGCGTCAGCACGCGTCGCTTCGGGCGGACGGTGACCCGTCGTCAGTCGCGGCCTCTACGCGGCGACGGTGACAGTGATCGCTTGAGGGACGACCTTCTCCTCGGGCACGGGCTCGCCCGAGGCGTGCAAGTCGTCAAGGTAGAGGCGGATCGCCTCT
>DATDHI010000312.1:0-2059 GCA_036521655.1 Pseudonocardiaceae bacterium
GGGCCGCAGGTCGAAGCCCCTGACCACGCGTCGGGCGCAGTCTTCCAAACTGGGGCTCACCACTCCCAACGCGGAAGATCATCAGGGAGCCGTCAGGAATGCCATGGCCTCCGGTACGCCGCCGCACGGGTCGGACGCTAGGTGGTCGGTGTCTTTCGCGTGTCGATGATTGGCGCCCCTCACCCGGCAGGGGGAAAATGATCACGTGAGTTTGGGGCGGGCTGATCCTCAGGGCGATCTGTTCGATGATGTGGTCCGGTTCTGCGAGGAGTCGTTGCCGGAGAACTCGATCTATGGGTTCCTGGCGCGGGAGCGGGACCGGCTGTTCCCGGACGAGATGTTCGCGGACCTGTTCACCGATCGGGGCCGGCGGTCGGTGCCGCCGTCGGTGGTGGCCACGGTGATGGTGCTGCAGCGCCTGGAGGGACAGTCGGATCGGGAGGCGGTGGAGCGATACGCCTTCGACGCCCGTTGGCGCTACGCCGCGGGAGTCGGCGGGTACGGCGGGGGTGGGTGGTCCCGGTTCGCGCACACGGTGTTGGTGGACATGCGCGAGCGGCTGCGCCGCTCGGGTCGCCCGGACCGGGTGTTCGAGGTGGCGTTGGACGCGGCCCGGGGGGCGGGGCTGGTCGGGCGGCGGCGAGTGCTGGACTCCACCCCGTTGTACGACGCGGTGGCCACGATGGACACCGTCACGTTGATCCGCTCGGCGCTGCGCGGTCTGCTCGCCGTGGTGGACGCCGAGGTCGAAGTCGAGCTGCGGGCGGTGCTGCACAGCGGAGATGAGTACGTCAGCGCGGGTAAGCCGCAGATCGACTGGGATGACCAGGCTGCCCGCGAACAGTTAGTTGACTCCCGTGCCCGGGACGCGTTCGCGGTGCTGGCCGTGCTGGACGGGCGCACACTCGTCGCGGCGGTGACCCAGGCCGCGGCGCTGCTGGCCACCGTGGTCGGCCAGGACCTCGCCGAGGGTGATGATGGAGTGTTCCGCATCGCGCGCCGTGTCGCGAAGGATCGAGTGATCTCCACGGTGGACCCGCAGGCCCGGCACGGGCACAAGACCGCCGCGCGGGGGTTCGATGGCTACAAGGGCCACGCCGCGATGGACCCGGACAGCGAGATCATCACGGCCACCACGGTTACCCCGGGCAACACCGGGGACGCCAGCGCGGCCGCCGACCTCATCGCGGACCTGCTCATCGACAACGAGCCCGCCACCGGCGAGCCGGGCAGCGCCGACGAGCCGGGCAGCGCCAAGCCCGGCGGCGAGGCGATGCCCAGGGTCTATGGGGACAACGCTTACGGCACCGGTGAGTTCCATGATCAGCTGGAAGAGGCGGGTATCGAGTCGAGGTGCAAGACCCAGATACCGAGCGCGCCTGGTGGACGATTCGGCAAAGACCGTTTCGATATCGACCTGCAGGCGGGCACGGTTGGTTGTCCAGGCGGGGTCACCGCACCGATCCGCCCGGCCTCCGGCGGTAGTGGCATCGCCTACTTCGGCCCCGCCTGCGCGGGTTGCCCGCTGCGCGAGCAGTGCACCACCGCCGCGGTGGGTCGCACCATCAGCATCGGTCCGCACGAGGCCACCCTGTCCGGCGCCCGATCCCGACAAGCCGACCCCGCCTGGATCGCCGACTACCGTGCGACCCGACCCAAGGTCGAGCGCAAGTTCGGGCATCTGATGCGCCGCAAACACGGCGGGCGCCGCGCCCGGGTCCGCGGTACCGCCCGCGTCGACGCCGACTTCCGACTGCTCGCCGCCGCCGCGAACCTCGCGCGCCTGGCCACCCTCGGCCTGTGCTTCACCCCCGCCGGCTGGGCGGTGCCAGCCTGACCAGCACCACAGTAAAACCATCCGACAGTCAGATCAGCCCGCAACCAAGGACAACTCCACCGAATCAGCTGCAGGATCGGCAGCAAGCCAATGCCCCGACGGCTCGCTCAGCCCACCCGAACCGGCTACCTCTCCCGCGCGGCCGAAGCCGCCTCCCAGGACACCGCGCTTCACACCAGCCACCTAGAGTGAGCGTCACGTGACAGATGCTGCGTCACCGGG
>DATDHI010000313.1:0-15225 GCA_036521655.1 Pseudonocardiaceae bacterium
CCGGGTGCCGCCTCAGCGGACCGACTGCTCGGCATCGACGGCGCGCTGAACGGCGTGGTGGGGCTGGCCCTCACGGTCGGGCTCGGCCTCCTCGGCGCCGCGGTGCTGCTCGCGGCCACGTGGCGCCCTACCCGCCAGCCGAGCTGACTGTCGAGTACACCACCAGGTGCGTACACAGTGTGCATGTGGTGCGTACACGGTGTACAGGGGGAGGCGACACGCGCGGGGGGTGGGGGCGCGGGGTCAGTGGTGGGGACGGCGCGGCGCGGGGGCACGGCCTGGAGGCTGATGGGGCGCGGGATGGCGTTCTACGGGTGGGATTGGCAGGGTTACCGGCGCCCCGGACTCCAGCATGATTTCCTTGCCGTGGTGGGCGGTGAGCAGCGGGTTTCCGGACAGCAGTTGGTAGGTGGCCTGGTCGGGATGGACAGCCACGGTGAGCCGGCTGGACGCGAAGCACATCCGGAAGCTGAGGCGGGTGAGTACCTGCGGCAGCCGCGGCGCGAAGGTCAGCCGGCCCCCGTGATCGCGCATGCCGCCGAACCCAGCCACCGCGGCGATCCACGCCCCGGCCAGGGACGCGATGTGCAGCCCGTTGGCGACGTTGTTGTGCAGGTCGTGCAGGTCGGTCAGGGCTGCCTCGGCAAGGTACTCGTAAGCGAGCTCGAGGTGCCCGACCTCGGCCGCCAGCACTGCCTGGGTGCAGGCTGACAGCGACGAGTCGCGGACGGTGATGGGCTCGTAGTACGCCACGTTGCGGACCTTCTGGTCGTGCGTGAAGGCGTCGCCGCGCAGGTGCATCGCCAGCACCAGGTCGGCTTGCTTGACCACCTGCTTGCGGTACAGGTCGAAGTAGGGATAGTGCAGAAGCAGCGGATAGCGATCCGGCGGGGTGTTGGCGAAGTCCCAACCGTCGTGTTCAGTAAATCCCTCGGCTTGCGGATGCACGCCCAGTGCCGGGTCGTAGGGAACGATCATACGATCGGCGGCGTCGCGCCAACTCGCGGTCTCCTCGGCGTCGATGCCGAGCGCGCGCGCCACATCAGGGCGCCGCTCACAGGCCGCTGCGGCTTCCTGGAGGTTGCGCTGTGCCATGAGGTTCGTGAACACATTGTTGTCCATGATCGAGCTGTACTCGTCCGGTCCGGTGACGCCGTCGATCCGGAATCCGCCGCGCGGATCGTGGTGGCCCAGCGAGGACCACAGCCGGGCAGTCTCCACCAGCAACTCGACCCCGCAGTCGGTCTCGAAGTCAGTGTCGCCGGTGGCCGCCAGGTAGCGGGCAGTGGCGTCCGCGATGTCGGCGTTGACGTGGAACGCAGCAGTGCCGGCCGGCCAGTAGCCGGAACACTCCTTGCCGCTGATCGACCGCCACGGGAAGGCTGCGCCGCGTTGCCCCAGCACCCGGGCCCGCTCCCGTGCGGTGTCCAGCGTGTTATGCCGCCAGCGCAGCGCGTCCCGGGCGGCTTCCGGCACCGTGTAGGTCAGCAACGGCAGCACGAAGGTCTCGGTGTCCCAGAATGCGTGCCCGTCGTAGCCGGGGCCGGTCAATCCCTTGGCCGGGATGGCCCGGCTCTCCCCGCGAGCCCCGGCCTGCAGGACATGGAACAGCGCGAAACGCACGGCCTGCTGTAGCTCCGCGTCACCGTCGATCTCCACGTCGGCGGCTTCCCAGAAGTCGTCCAGGAATGCCCGCTGTTCGGCCAGCAGCCCATGCCAGCCAGTCTGCAGTGCGCCGGCCAGGGCCGCGTCCACCTGCGCGCGCAGCGCTGGGGTGGAACGCTGGCTGGACCACCCGTAGGCGAGATACTTGGTCAGTCCCAGCCGCGCACCGGCGGGCAGGTCTGCTGCCGCGGTGAGGCGGGCCAGATCACCCTCGGCGTGGATATCGGTGCGGAGGCCGTCGCCAGCGTCGAGTTCGTGATCCATCCCAGCGGCCATCCGCAGCCCGGAACTGCGGGCGTGGTGCGCGAGCACCGCTCGGTAGCCATCGGCGGCGGCGAAGTCCGCCTCCAGCGGCCGTTCGAGGGCGGCCGCCACCCGTGGATCTCCGGTGCGCACCTCCACCGGCTCGTTGGCCAGCAGGTCGGACTGAAGCACCACCTGCAGCGGCCCATCCAGTGGCGCTACCTCGTATCGGATCGCCGCGAGGGCCCGCTGGGTGAAGGAGACCAGCCGTTCCGAGGTGATCTGTACCCGGCGCCCGGTGGGGGAGACCCACACCGTCCGACGGCGCAGCGTGCCGGAGCGAAAGTCCAGCACCCGCGCGTGCTCTGGTGCGCTGCCGTAGCGCATGTCCAGAGGTTCGTCCGCCACCAGCAACCGGATGATCTTGCCGTCGGTCACGTTGACGACGGTCTCGCCAGCCTCCGGGTACCCGTATGCGGTCTCAGCGTAGGGCAGCGGACGCTGCTCGTAGAAGCCGTTGAGGTAGGTGCCCGGCAGCCCGCGCGGCTCACCCTCTTCGAATGTGCCGCGCAGGCCGAGGTGGCCGTTGGACAGCGCGAAGTTCGACTCGGTGCGATGCAGCGCGTCGAGGTCCAGCCCCCGCCAGCGCAATTCCCAGGGGGAGACCCCATAGCCGTTCTCAGCCACTGATGCCGCCTCTCAGGCTACGGAGCCGGGTGGGCTAGGGTGCCTGCCGTTGCGATTCGACGCTACCCGGCGGGAGGCGGTTGCCGGGGGTTGGTCCGTTGGCAGGAGCGCGTTTGAGTAACGAGATGACTGCGGAGCGTTGACGGGTGTGCGCGCTACGTGTTCACTCACAGGTGCATCGCAGCGCAACTTCCCGTGGTGGGAGAACCGCGCGTGCTAGGACAAGGGAGAGCAACATGAGTCGACGGGGTTGGCTGGCCGGTCTGCTTGTCACCGGACTGGTCACCGGGGGTTCGCTGGTCGCCATGCCGGCCAGCGCCCAGCCGGCGGCTGTTCCGCTGTCGCCGTCGCTGGTCAAGCAGCTGCTCGCGGCGCCCACCGGCCGGATGCCTGTGATGGTGCACGGTGCCACCCTCGCCGACGCTGAGCGGGCGGTCGATGCCACTGGGATGCAACGGGTCACCACCTTCCGCAAGGTCGGCGTGGTAGCCGCGTGGGCGAGGCGGGATCAGGTAGAAGCGGCCCGGACCCAGCCCGGCGTGACCTATCTCGAGGGCAACCCACCGATCGCCCCCACCGCTGCGAAATCGCTGGTCGCGACGCGCGGCCTGGAGGCCAGGGAGACCCTGGTCGGCGCGAACGGCGGATCGCTGGACGGCACCGGCGTCAGCATCGCAGTGATCGACTCCGGGATCGATCCCTCGCACCCCGCCTTCGCCGGCGGTGCGGTGGTGCGAAACCTGAAGAGCGTGTGCCCGGACGAGTCCAGCACGGACACCAGCTGCATCGTGGACGTGCCCACCGCCGTGGACACCGACACGCTGTCGCTCGGCGGTCACGGCACGCACGTGTCCAGCATCGCGGCTGGCCGGCCGGTCACCCTCAGCGACGGAACCCAGGTGTCCGGTGCCGCACCCGGAGCCAAGATCGTCGCGCTGTCCACTGGCGCGGCCCTGGTGATCCTCGGTGCGGACACGTCGCTGGAATGGGTACTGGAGCATCACGCCCAGCCCTGCGGGCAGAGCGTGCCGGTCGCGCAGTGCCCGCCAATCAAGGTGATCAACAACTCCTATGGCCCGCAGGGTGGGGGTGAGTTCGACCCGAACTCGACGACCGTCAAGCTCCAGCGCCAGCTCGCTGCCGAGGGAGTGGTCACCGTCTGGGCCGCCGGCAATGACGGCGGCGACGGCTCGAAGAGCGTGACCAACCCCGCCGCCCAGGACCCGACCGGCGGGATCATCTCGGTGGCCTCCTACAACGACCAGGGCACCGGCACCCGCAGCGGTTCGGTATCCGCTTTCTCCTCCCGGGGAGCCAAGTCTGACCCGGCGACCTGGCCAGACATCTCGGCGCCGGGTGAGAACATCGTCGGCGCCTGCCGCGCGTACCAGCCGATCTGCTCCACCGGACTCAAGCCTCAGAACGGCCCCGGGGTGCTCGACGTGGGCGGCTACAACACCCTGAGCGGTACGTCGATGGCGGCGCCCCAGATCACCGGGATTGTGGCCCTGCTCTTCCAGGCCGACCCGAAGGCCACACCGGCCGAGATCGAGGATGCAATCAAGTCGACCGCCTTGCAGTATTCCAATGGCGCGCCATACCAGAAGGTGGGCAGGTACCCCACCTCTTTCGACAAGGGCACCGGACTGGTCGACGTGGTGGCTGCCGCACGGGCACTGGGGGCCCATGCCCGCTGAACCCCTGCCGGAAGGGCGCGGCGCGCCGCTCCTTTCACTGGCGCACCGCACGTCACACAGTGCACAATGTGTGATGGTGTCTCAGGTGATCACGAGGACGTAGGGGAAGACGCTCCTCGTCGATCAGCGGAGGTCACCAGATGAGCAGCAGTGGGACGATCTACATCCACTCCTCGCCGTCCGCGGTATGTCCGCACGTCGAGTGGGCGGTGGCGGGCGCTCTGCAGACCAAAGTGGACCTGCAATGGAGCGCGCAGGCAGCGGCGCCTGGGCAGCTCCGCGCTGAATGCGACTGGTCGGGAGCGGCTGGTGTCGCAGCGGCAGTTGTCAGCGCGTTGCGGACCTGGCCGATGCTGCGCTTCGAGGTCGCCGAGCAGCCCAGCCCCGGCCTGGACGGAGAGCGGTTCTGTTACGTGCCCGGCCTCGGCTTGTGGCGGGCCCGTACGAGCGCCAACGGCGACATCGTGGTGGGCGAAGACCAGCTTCGTGCACTGGCTGCCGCCGCCCGCGGTCGGGAGGCCTTCGCGCACCAGCTCGATCAGCTGCTAGGCGCGGCCTGGGACGACGCGCTGGAGCCCTTCCGCCGCGCCGGCCAGGGCGCCCCAGTCACCTGGCTGCACCACGTGGGCTGACTGGCATTACCACCCCCCACCCCCGCGTGTCGTGCTCTCGTGTCTGGTGTGTCGCGCTCTCACGCACGGTGTGTCTTGACCGTTCGGCGAACGCATCCGGTTGGTACTGTTCAGCGACACGATCCTGGATGCCTTCCGGAGTGTGCACCAGCGCACGACATACCGTGTACGAGGGCTCAAGACATCGCGCATCAGAGCGCGACACGCCGGGGGTAGCCTGCCCGAGTGCAGCTGCGCCGGTGGGCCATTCCCGCGGTCATCGTGGTGCTTGCCGGTGCGGCAAGTGTGGGGCTGCTGGTGCGCGCGCTGCAACCGGCTGCCGGGGTAGCCGGCGCTGGTCCGGTCGGCAACAACGCACCGCCCAATACCCACGAGATGGGACCGGCGACGGTCGCGCTCGTGGAGGACGTCGTGGTGCATCCTGACGCCGAGCGGGCTCGGAAACTGCTGCAAAGGTACTTCGACGCGATCAATGCAGGCGACTACCAGTTGTGGCGCAGCACCGTAACCCCGCAGCGGGCCCGGGACACCGGGGAAAACGCATGGCGAGACCAATATCGGTCCACCCTCGACGGCAGCATCGTGCTGCACCGACTGGAGCCCCGAGCCGGCGGTGGGCTCCTCGCGCTGCTGTCGTTCACCAGCCTGCAGAACCCCGCCGACGCGCCGCCCGAGCTGCCGGTGCGCTGCCTGCGCTGGCAGGTGTCCTATCCGATGATCGGCGAGGCGGACCAGTTGCGGCTAGGCCCGAGCTCGCCGCTGGCCAATCTTCGGGCACCCTGCTGACGGTTGGTAGCTCTTCAAGGCCGGCCAACCCCCCCGTTGGCCGGCCTTGAAGAGCTACCAACCAGGGCTACAGCGGGATGTTGCCGTGTGAGCCGCGGCCCGCGGGTGCTTCAGCCAGCGCCTCAGCGAGGCGGCGCCGGGTTTGGGCCGGCTTCACCACCTCGTCCACCACTCCGATCGCCACTGCGCGATCGACCCCGCCGGCGATTCGCTCGTGATGCTCGGCGAGCTTGGCGTGCAACGCCTCCCGCTCGTCCTCCGCAGCCGCCGCCAATGCCTTGCGGTGCAGGATTCCTACCGCAGCCTTGGCGCCCATCACGGCGACATGGGCGTCGGGCCAGGCGAATACCTGGGTGGCGCCCAGCGAGCGTGAGTTCATCGCGATGTAGGCACCGCCGAAGGCCTTGCGAGTCACCAGGGTGACCCGGGGCACGATGGCCTCGGCGAAGGCGTGCAGCAGCTTCGCGCCGCGACGCACCACACCGTCCCACTCCTGGCCGACGCCGGGCAGGTAGCCGGGCACGTCGACCAGGACCAGCATGGGTACCCCGAACGAGTCGCACATCCGCACGAAGCGCGAAGCCTTCTCCGCCGACGTGGAGTCCAGGCAGCCCCCGAGCCGCAGCGGGTTGTTCGCGATCACCCCGATGGTCCGCCCGGCGAGCCGGCCCAACCCGACGACGATGTTGGGCGCCCACTTGGCCTGCAGCTCAGTGAACCCGCCGGCCGGATCGGGCTGCTCCGGATCGGGCTCGTCCAGCATGGCACGCAGCAACGGGTGGACGTCATAGGCCCGTTGCGGCTGCGCCGGCAAGAACTCGGAGAGGTCGACGTCCTCGCGAATCGAATGCAGGTCGAACATTCCTGGCCGGGCGAACAGTCCGGCGATATGGCGGGCGCGCAGCAGTGCATCGGGCTCGGAGGTGGCCACCACGTGCACCACGCCGGATTTCTTGCCATGCGCGCCGGGACCGCCCAGCGCCTCCATGTCGACGTGCTCGCCGGTGACGCTGCGGACCACGTCCGGACCGGTGACGAACACCCGTCCCTGCGGTGCCATGATCACCACGTCGGTGAGCGCAGGACCGTAGGCGGCGCCGCCCGCGGCCGCACCGAGCACCACCGAGATCTGTGGCACCCGACCGGAAGCGCGGACCATCGCGGCGAACACCTGGCCGACCGCGTCGAGGGCTTCAACTCCCTCGGCCAGCCGTGCTCCACCTGAGTGCCACAACCCGATCACCGGGCATCGCTCACGGGTGGCGGTGTCGATGGCCTCCACGATGTGCCGGCAGCCCTCCGATCCCATCGCCCCGCCCATCTTGGTGGCATCGGTGCAGTAGGCGATCACCTTGGCCCCGTCGATGCGCCCGCGGGCGGCGAACGCCCCGCTGGTGTCGCGGGGCCGAAGCGGAGCCATCGTGTCGGGGTCGAACAGGCAGGTCAGGCGGATTTCCGGGTCCCGTGGATCGGGCGCCTCGCCGTTGCTGGACTGGGCCTGGGGGGGTGGGGCGTCTGTGCATGGATGATCAGTCAGCGCTGTCATCGTGATCTCCTCGGGTAGGGGAGCGTTGCCTTACCTGCGGCCGGTCAGGCGCAGGTGAAGGCGAGCGCGACGTTGTGCCCGCCGAATCCGAACGAGTCGTTGACGGCGGCGTGCAGCGTCACTTCGCGGGCGGATTCGGTCACCACGTCGAGCTGCACGCCGGGGTCGGGGTCCTCGAGGTTCAACGTCGGGGGTACGACCCCGTCTCGCAGCGCAAGCAAGCAGGCCAGGCCTTCGACGGCACCGGCGGCGCCGAGTAGGTGGCCCATCGCGCCCTTAGGTGCGGTGACCACCGCGTGGTCACCGATGGAGTGCCGGATCGCGGCTGCCTCGGCGACGTCACCGACCGGGGTGGCGGTGGCGTGCGCGTTGACGTGCCCGATGTCCGCCTTGTCCAACCCCGCGGTGCGCAGCGCGATCGTGATCGCCCGGCCGGCTCCGATGCCCTCCGGTTCGGGTGCGGTGATGTGGTGGGCGTCGGAGCTGGTGCCCACTCCGGCGAGCCGGCCGTGGACGAATGCCCCGCGCGCGGCGGCGAACTCCTCGCGCTCGAGCACCATCATCCCGGCGCCCTCGCCGAGCACGAACCCGTCCCGCGAGATGTCGAACGGGCGGGAGGCCCGCTCGGGCTCGTCGTTGCGGGTGCTCATGGCTCGCATCTGGGAGAACCCAGCGATCGGCAGCGCCGTGATACAGGCCTCCGCCCCGCCGGCGACCACGACGTCCACCTCCCCAGCGCGCAGCATCCGCCAGGCGATGGCCAGCGCCTCCGCGCCGGACGCGCAGGCCGCCACCGGGGCGTGCACGCCGCCGCGGGCGCCGAGGTCAAGACCGACGTGCGCGGCTGGCCCGTTGGGCATGAGCATCGGGATGGTCAGCGGCGAGACCTTGCGCATCCCTGCGCTCTCGAGCAGATCGTCCTGCCCGAGCATGGTCAGCGCGCCGCCGATGCCGGTGCCGACCACCACGGCGAGTCGCTCCGGTTCGACCTCCGGTGCGCCAGCGTGCTGCCAAGCCTCTCGCGCAGCGATCATCGCGACCTGCTCGGAGCGGTCCAAGCGGCGAGCCTCCACCCGCTTGAGCACGTCGGCCGGATCGACGGCCAGCTTCGCAGCGATCCGCACCGGCAGGTCGAAGCGCTCAACCCATTCCTCGGTCAGCGTCACGACGCCGCTCTTGCCGGACCGCAGGGCGTCCCAAGTGGAGGCGACATCACCGCCGAGCGGTGTGGTCGCGCCGAGCCCAGTAACGACGATGCCAGGAGAGGTCATGTGGTCTTGGCGACGTAGTCCACCGCGTCACCCACGGTCTTGAGGTTGGCGAGTTCGTCGTCGGGCACCTTGACCCCGAAGCGGTCTTCCACCTGCACGGCGATCTCCACCATTGACAGCGAGTCTATGTCCAGGTCGTCCACGAAGGACTTGTCCAGGGTGATCTCGCTGGTCTCGACGCCCGCCACCTCGTTCACAATCTCGGCGAGGCCACCGAGAATCTCCTCGTTTGTCACTCCATGATTCCCTTCTGTCGGTCATCGGCTGTGATGTGTTCGCTCACTGTGGAGCCTGAGTTCACGGCAGCAGCACTGCTTGCCCCGCATAGGACAGTCCAGCGCCGAAGCCGACCAGCAAGGCTAGGTCCCCGGACCGGACCCGGCCTTCAGCCCGCATGTGGTCCAGCGCGAGCGGTATCGACGCCGAGGACGTATTGCCTGAGTGGACGATATCGTCGGCCACCACCATGTCCTCGCGGGCACCAGCGGCCCGCAGGCGCTTGGCGATGGCCTCGACGATACGCAGGTTCGCCTGATGGGGCACCAGGACGTCGACGTCGGCGGGTGTGATCCCGGCCAGATCCAGCGCCCGCAGCGCGACCGGCGCGATGCTCGACGTGGCCCAGCGGTACACCGCCTGGCCTTCCTGCACCATGAAAGAGGAGCGGTCGGCTACGACGATGGTCTCCACCAGGTCCCCGGCGCTGCCGGCGGCGATCGGACCGATCCCGGGCCGCTCGTCCTGGCCGACCACCGCGGCACCCGCCCCGTCGGCGAAGATGATGCAGGTGGAGCGATCCGTCGGGTCCGTCCAGTCAGTCAGCTTCTCGGCGCCGATCACCAGCACGTGCCGGGCGGAACCGGAGCGGATCATGTCAGTGGCGGTTCCCAGCCCGTAGCAGAATCCTGCGCAGGCGGCGTTGATGTCGAAGGCGGGGGCGGCGCGCACCCCGATCCGGTCGGCGGTCTGCGCTGCCGCGTTGGGAATGAAACTAGGCATCGTGCAGGTCGCGACCAGCACCGCGTCGATGTCGGAAGGAGCCAGCCCGGCGTCGGCGAGCGCCTTGGCGCCCGCATCGACCGCCATATCGACCACCGACTCGTCGGCGCGGGCGAATCGCCGCTCGATGATCCCCACCCGCTCGCGGATCCACCCGTCGGAGGTGTTCACCCCGCGGGCCGCGATGTCGGCGTTGGTGACGATCTGCTCAGGCTGCGCACTGCCCAAGCCGAGGATGCGCGCGCCAGTGGCCGGCGTGGGCTGCCGTAAGAGAGGCCTCACGCCAGTGCCCTTGCATGGTCCGATAACAGGTGCTCGGCGAGCAGATCAGCGATCTTGTCCAGGTCGTCGGGATCCTTCAGCGCCAGCGTCACGGTGCCCCTCAGATCGCGTTTGACCAGGCCAGACAGCGTGCCGGCGGGAGGAAGCTCGATGGTTGCCGTGACGCCCAGGGTCCGCAGCGTGGCCATGCAGGAGTCCCAGCGGACCGGCCTGGTCACCTGTGCGACCAGCCGGCGCAGCATCTCCACGCCGTTGGGTACCACCTCGCCGTCGGCGTTGGACAGCAGCGGCCGTGCCGGGTCCTGTGGGGCGAGCTGGGCGGCGTGCTGCGCCAGCGCCAGCTGCGCCGGGGCCATGAACCGGGTGTGGAATGCCCCGGCAACGGCAAGTGGCGTCACCCGCGCCCGGTCCGGTTTCTGCTGCGCCAGCATCGCCAGGGCGCCGATCGGGCCGGCCGCAACGACCTGCCCGGCGCAGTTGACGTTGGCAGCGTCCAATCCCAGAGCGGCCAGCACGGCGGCCACCTCACCGGGGTCGCCCCCGAGCACCGCGGACATCCCGGTCTGCTCCAGCGCGCAGGCCGCGGCCATCTGCCGGCCGCGCACCGCGGCGAGCGCGACCGCCTCGTCAGCAGTGAGGACCCCGGCCACCGCTGCCGCGGCGAGCTCCCCGACCGAATGCCCGGCGACCGGGACATCGGGTGGCAGGTCCATCCTGCGGGCCAGCTCCTCGGCAGCGAGCAAGGACACCGCCACCACCAGCGGCTGAGTCACCGTGGTGTCCTTGATCTCCTCGGCGTCCGCTGTGGTGCCCAGCCGCGCGAGATCGAGTCCAGTGGCCTCAGACCACACGGCAACCCGCTGCTCGGCGCCCTCCAACGCCAGCCAGGGAGCGAGCATGCCAGGGGACTGCGAACCTTGGCCAGGGGCGAGCACTGCGATCACGTCTCCACTGAACACGCTGGACGTCCCCCGGCGTGATGCCGATGTCGACGAAGTCCGCTGCCGGTCTCTTGTCGGGTATCTACAACGCGCAGGTGCGACCAGGTCCAATCGAGCGTTATGGACGGTCGTTCGTTGTGAGTTTTAACTCACGGAGTGAGATGCGCGACTCGCCGCCGTCGACGGGAGTCACCAGAGGCCCCGGGAACGGGCCAACCGGCCGACCGCCAGACCCACCCGCAGCACCAGCGCGTCCCGCGGGTTGCCCGGCACCCGCCCGGTGATCTCGGCAATCCGGCGCAACCGGTAACGGACCGTGTTGGGGTGCACGAACAGCTGCCGGGCGCAGGCCTCTAGTACCCCGCCGGCGTCGAAGAATGCGTCCAGCGTCTCCTCCAGCCCCCCGCTGGCTGCCGCCAGCGGGCGCATCACCTGGTCGACCAGCAGCCGTTCGGCCTCCGGGTCCCCGGCCAGGGAGCGCTCCGGAAGGAGCTCGGCGGCCGCCACCGGACGTGGTGCGGCGGGCCAGGCCGCGACGGCGCGCAGCCCGGACAGGGCATCGGCGGCGCTGCGGTGCGCCTCGGCCAGTGCCGGGACCGTGGGCCCGATCACCACCGGGCCTTCGCCGAAGGCCTCGATCATCCGGTTGCGGTCCTCGGGCAGGTCGGGGCGGCCACTGACGACCAGTACCAGGCGGGATCCCTGGACGCCGAAAAGCATCCCGCGGCCGGTGCGGATGGCGATCCCGCGGATGTCGGAGAGCAGGTCCGGCGGCTCGTTCGGGGGTGGGTTGCCCACCAGCACCGTCGCCGGGGTCGCTGGGTCCACGCCGAGCGCGGCGGCGCGGGACAACAGCGACTCTTCGCCGTCGCCGCGCACGATGCCGTCCACCACGAGCGCCTCCAGCCGGGCGTCCCAGGCGCCCCGGGCTTCGGCAGCGCCGGCGTAAGTGCTGGCGGCAGCGAAGGCGACCTCACGGCCATAGCGCAGCGAGGCCTCAGTGAGCACCGCGCGTTCGGCGTCGTCGGCGGCCAGTTCGGGCAGCTGCTGCTCGAATATCAGGGTGGCGACCCGGACCAGCTCGACGGTCTGGCGCAGGCTGACCCAGCGCGCCAGGTCGCGCGGAGCGGTTCGGAACGCGTCCACCGTCAGCTTGATCGAGTGCTGCGGGTCCTTGAGCCACTCGACAAAGTTCGCCACGCTGGTCTGGGTGACCAGCAGGACACCAGCCCGCTGGTCGGCTGGCAGCCGGCGGAACCACGGGTAGCGCTGCTCCATCTCGGCGACGCTGGCCGTGGCGAGCCCGCCGGAGGCCCGCTCCAGCCGGCGCAGCGTGCTGGTCGGCAGTGGGTGGGTGGCATCCTGGATGGTCACGTGGGTCAGCATCCCACGGCGACGCAGCGGCTACCTGGGATGATGGCGCGCAGTAGGGTCTGTTGACGCAAGGGGATCGGGGGCGCGTGGGCCCCATGGATCGCAACTGCTCGAGGAGAGACGATGGCCGGTTCGCCACCGAGGCTTGTATCCAGGGTCGATGTGCGCCGGGCAGGGGACCGCAAGCACACCGAGCTCGACTGGCTGAACTCCCGGCACAGCTTCTCCTTCGGGCGCCACTACGACCCTGCCAACGTCCATTTCGGCCTGCTGCTGGTGAACAACGATGACGTGGTAAAGGCGGGAATGGGGTTCGAGACCCACCCGCACCGCGATATGGAGATCATCACCTGGGTGCTGGACGGGTCCCTGGTGCACGAGGATTCCCGGGGCAATACCGGGGTGATCTACCCCGGGCTGGCCCAGCGGATGAGCGCGGGCACCGGGATCCAGCATTCCGAGAAGAACGATTCCTGGCGGTTGGATGGCGAGCCGCACGATCAGGACGTGCATTTCGTGCAGATGTGGGTGCCCCCGGACACCCGCTCAATCGCACCTGGCTACGAGCAGCTCGACATCACCAGCGAGCTGGGCCCGGTCGAGGCAGGCTCGGGTGAGCTCGTGGTCGTGGCGTCCGGCATGGATGCCCACCGCGACCGCCGGGCGATCTCCCTCCGGCAGCAGCATGCGGCGTTGTATGCCGCGCGGCTGCAGCCGGGCACGAGCGTCGACCTGCCTGCTGCGGCGTTCGTGCACCTGTTCGTCGCGCGTGGCTCGGTGGATCTGGAGGGCACCGGCGCACTCGACACCGGTGACACGGCCCGGCTGACGGCAGCCGGTGGCCAGCGGGTCACCGCCGGAGCCGGCGGCGCCGAGGTGCTGGTCTGGGAGATGGCCGCAGGTATGGCCCTTCGCGCCTCGTGACTGGCAACACTCAATTATCGGCTTGTGGGCGAGCGGCCTGCGGGTCGTCGATGCGGTAGCGCTGGGCTGCGTCTGCGACGGTGGAGCGGTCCACCTCGCCGCGTCGGGTCAGCGCGGCCAGGGCGGCCACAGTGATCGACTCGGCGTCGACGAGGAAGTGTCGCCGCGCCGCCGGGCGAGTGTCGGAGAAGCCGAAGCCATCCGTGCCCAGGGTGACGAGATCGAGGGGCACCCAGGGACGGATGAGGTCGGGCACTGCGCGCATCCAGTCCGACACCGCGACCAGCGGGCCCGCCGCCCCGTCCAACACCCGGGTCACGTGCGGCACCCGGGGCTCGGCCTCGGGATGCAGCAGGTTGTGCCGGTCGATCTCCACCGCTTCGCGGCGCAGCTCGGTCCACGACGTCGCCGACCAGACGTCGGCTTGCACCCCCCATTCCTGGGCCAGCATCTCCTGGGCCCGCAGTGCCCACGGCAGCGCCACTCCGGAGGCGGCGAGCTGCACCTTCGGGTTGCCGGAACCCGGTGCCGGTGCTGGTGCGTAGCGGTACAGCCCACGCAGCAGGGCCTCCACATCGAGGTCCGTCGGCTCTGGGGGCTGGCGGTGGGCCTCGTTGTAGATAGTGAGGTAGTAGAAGACGTTCGGATCGGACGTCGTGCCGTCGCCATACATCCGGCGGAGCCCGTCGCGGACGATATGGGCGATCTCGAAACCCCACGCCGGGTCGTAGGCCACGACGGCCGGGTTGGACGCGGCGAGCAGCATCGAGTGCCCGTCGTTGTGCTGCAAACCCTCGCCGACCAGCGTGGTGCGCCCTGCGGTCGCGCCGAGCAGGAACCCGCGGGTCATCTGGTCGCCGGCCGCCCACAGGCCGTCGCCGGTGCGCTGGAAGCCGAACATCGAGTAGAAGATGTAGACCGGGATGAGCGGTTCGTTGTGGGTGGCGTAGGAGGTTCCCGCCGCAGTGAACGACGCGGTGGAGCCCGCTTCGTTGATCCCTTCGTGCAGGATCTGGCCCTGCTCGCTTTCCCGGTAGGCCAGCATCAGCTCAGCGTCCACTGAGGTGTAGAGCTGCCCGTGCGGGTTGTAGATCTTCTGCGTGGGGAACATCGAGTCCATCCCGAACGTGCGCGCCTCGTCCGGGATGATCGGCACGAACCGGGGCCCGATCTCCGGATCCTTGATCAGCTCACGGAGCAGGCGGACGAACGCCATCGTGGTGGCGACCTCCTGCTTGCCTGAGCCGCGGCGCAGCACGTCGTAGACCTTGTCGCCGGGCAGCACCAGGGTCTTGGACTTGGTCCGTCGCTCGGGCAGGAATCCGCCCAGCGCCCGTCGCCGCTCGCACATGTACTGGATCTCCGGTGCGTCCGGTCCCGGGTGGTAATACGGCGGCAGCGTGGGGTCCTCCTCCAGCTGCGCGTCGGTGAGCGGGATGCGTTGGGCGTCGCGGACATGCTTGAGGTCCTCGAGAGAGAGCTTCTTCATCTGGTGGGTGGCATTGCGGCCCTCGAAGTGCGGGCCCAGGCCGTAGCCCTTGATGGTCTTGGCCAGGATCACTGTGGGCTGGCCGTGGTGCTGAGTGGCAGCCTGGTAGGCCGCGTAGACCTTGCGGTAGTCGTGACCGCCGCGCTTGAGGTTCCAGAGGTCGGCGTCGGAAAGCTTCGTGACGAGCTCCTTGGTGCGCGGGTCACGGCCGAAGAAGTGCTCCCGAACGTAGCCGCCGTCGTTGGCCTTGTAGGTCTGGTAGTCGCCGTCGGGTGTGACGTTCATCAAGTTCACCAGGGCGCCTTGGCGGTCGGCGTGCAGCAGCGCGTCCCACTCCCGGCCCCAGATCACCTTGATGACGTTCCAGCCGGCGCCGCGGAAGAACGCCTCCAGCTCTTGGATGATCTTGCCGTTGCCCCGGACCGGGCCGTCCAACCGTTGCAGGTTGCAGTTGACCACGAAGGTGAGGTTGTCCAGCCCCTCAGTGGCCGCGACCTGGATCTGCCCGCGGGACTCCGGCTCGTCCATCTCGCCGTCGCCGAGAAAGGCCCACACGTGCTGCTCGGAGGTGTCCTTGAGGCCGCGGGCCCGCAGGTAGCGGTTGAGCCGGGCCTGGAAGATCGCGTTGATCGGGCCCAACCCCATCGAGACCGTGGGGAACTCCCAGAAGTCCGGCATCAGCCGCGGAT
>DATDHI010000314.1:0-1984 GCA_036521655.1 Pseudonocardiaceae bacterium
GGCTCGGGCGGCCACGGTCCTACGTAGTCCTCCCGTCTCCGGCGCATTGCCTTGAGCCGGTCCAAGGCCAGACGGGCGGTGACGGTGGTCAACCACGCGTCCGGACGCTCGACTGTGCCCATGTCATTTGCTTGCCAACGGAGTGATGCGTCCTGCACGACGTCCTCGGCGTCGGCGACAACGCCGAGCATCCGGTAGGGAGACGCAACGGGCGTGCCGCGCCCGCGCGAAGGCGTCGACCGGCGTTTCGGGCCCCGATGAGCTGACGCCACCCTCGCCGTCGAATCGTCGATCGCTCGAAGTGCGGCCCGGCCGGCGGCGTAGCCTCTTGCAAGGGCGGCTTCGGCTAGCAGCCCCTGAGGGCCGATCCAGTCACCGGCCGCGAACACGCCGGAGAACCGGTCGCCGTGATCGTCGGGCGGCCGGCCAGCCCGCCGCTGGTGGCGCGCGGCATGGCGACGGTTACGACCATCCGAGCCAGGAATCGGCGAGCGACGATGTCGTCCTCGGTTACGCCGACCTGCCGCAGGTGCGCCTCGAGTTGGGCGCGGTCTCCTCGGCGGTGCGCGCGCCGTAGCGGACCACGCCGACGACCGCGCCGCCTAGTGGGGTGACACCGAACCCGACGCCGGTAATCCCACACTTGTAATTCTCGGGCGGTCAGGATGGGGGGCGGGCGGAGCCTGTTGCTATGGAGGTCAACTTGGCTCGCCCGCCGTCGGTGTTCGTTCGTGATCTCAGCCCGGAGGAGGCGCAACGGTTGCGCCGGATCTCGCGGCAGTCGAAGGTGTTCGCCCTGCGCCAGCGGGCTCAGGTCCTTTTGGCGTCGGATTCCAAGGTGTCTGCTCCCGAGATCGCTCGGGTGTTGCAGACCGATGAGAACCAGGTGCGTCGGGTGATCGCCGAGTTCAACGCGGATGGGATGGACTCGCTTCGCCCTCCTACCGGGGGCGGGCATCCGAGGAGGATCGATGATGACACCCGGGAGGAGATCCGGGCCATCGCCCTCGCCCGTCCCTGTGATCTCGGTGAACCTGGCACACGCTGGTCGCTGACCCGGCTGCGCCGCTACCTGGTCCGCCACAAGGTGGTGAAGTCGATCTCCAAGGAGCACCTGCGCCGATTGTTGAACAAGATGGGGATCACCGCGCAGCGGACCCGGACGTGGAAGTGGTCCAACGATCCTCTCTATGAGGTCAAGAAGCAGTGGGTGCTGGGCGCCTACAAAGCCGCCGAGGCCGGCACGCTCGATGGGGTATTGGTCAGCTTCGACGAGTGCGGTCCCATCTCGCTCAAGCCGCACCCTGGTCGGGGCTGGTTCGCCAAGTAGCGGCCGGCCCGCCAGCGCGCCACGTACAAGAAGACCAAAGGGTCCGCAAGCTGCTGGGCGCCTACGATGTGGGTGCTGACCGGCTGTGGGGCCGGCTCGAAGCGCGGTCGGTGAACGCCAAGGTGGTGCTGGAGTTCCTCAAAGACATCCGTCGCCGCTACTCGCCCGACACCCAGGTTTACATTGTCATGGACGGCTTGTCCGCGCACTGGACGCAGGAGATCCGTGACTGGGCGGTCGCCAACCACGTCGGCCTGCTGCCGACGCCGACGAACGCCAGCCACCTCAACCGCATCGAGTGCCACTTCTGGGCGTACGTCGAGTTCGTCATCAACGGCTCCGACTACCCCGACTGGACCGACTTCGCCAAAGCCAGCCAGGCCTACATCCGCCGCCGCAACCGCGACCACCACGACCCCCTCATAAGAGAACTCGAAAACCGACGCAAAGTCGCATGACGAATTACCGGCGGAACGAAAGGTGCCGACCCACTAGATCCCGCCGGCACCGGACCCCGGCTCCGGGCGACCCGACACCCAACCTGTCACAGGACCAACGGGGACTCCCGCCTCCAACTCCGATGATCACCCGTTCTTCGAGCACAGGTCACGGCATCACCTCCAGCGGACGTCGACAGCTGGGTCACCGAGAATC
>DATDHI010000315.1:0-2397 GCA_036521655.1 Pseudonocardiaceae bacterium
CGATCGGGCCGAGCACGGCCAGGGCGAGCAGCGGGGAGATACTCATCAGAACGGCCGGGGGAATCAGGAAAGCAAGCGCGATCCGCAGTGCCGCCTCTCCGGTCAGGGCCACGTCCCACACCGCGGTCATCACCTAGCCGGGCTTCGCCCCATCCCGACGGGCATGATCTGTGGTCGAGTTTGGGCTGGGGGCTCCGGTCGGGCGGGATCTAGACCGTGACCGGTGTGCCGGTCCGGTGTATGAACCGCTGGTAGCGGTTGGTTGGCCAACTGGCCGCCCGTTCGACCGGAGCCAGTGATGACCGTAGCGCGCAGTGTCGCTGATGTCCTTGCTGATCATGTGGTGTTCGAGGTGGAGTCCATTGACCGGATGTATCTCAACGTGTGGCAGCCGCGGTTGGCCTACGGTGGCGGGGTCTCGGGCTTTTTCGTTGGTCACCGCGGGCATCGTTACGCGTCCACAGCGTTGATGGATCCGATGACCAAGGCGTTCGTCGCCGATATTCACGGCTTTGTCGCCGCGCGGGGTCTGGAGCTGGTGCACTTCGCCAAGGGTCAGCGTAAGGACGAGCTCACCGCGCAGTTTTTGGCCCGGTTCACCGACGAGGAGGGTGTGCTGTTCGTCGGGCGGGCCCAGGAGAAGGCGGGGGTGTGGCGAACCCAGCGGCGGTACAACTCGGTGACCGGGGGTAGTTTTGCCTGGCTGGTGCGCTCTTCGGCGTTTATCAATTTCTTTTACTTCTATTGCGTGGATGCCGATTTCGGCCCGTTTTTCCTGAAGTTCAGCACCTATTTCCCCTACACTGCCAAGTTGTGCATCAATGGCAATGAGTGGGCCAAACGCCAGGCGGCCAAGGCGGGGATCGGTTTCGCGCCGCTGGACAACGGGTTCTCCGCCTGCGATGACGTGTCCGCGTTGCAGGCGATCTGCGACAGTCTCGGCGGGCACCATATCGAGGCGCTGCTACGTAAGTGGCTTGCGATCTTGCCCAACCCGTTTACTCCCGAGGACGAGGACGCCGGCTACCGGTATGAGCTGTCGATCCTGCAGGCGGAGTTCTCGCTAACCCAGATGCTCGACCGCCCGGTGTCCGGGCGGATTTTTTTCGAGCAGGTCCTCCACGACAACCTCGACATCGGCCGCCCCGACCAGATCGGTTTGGTCTTCGACCGGCGCATCATCCGCAAGGGCCGACATGCGACCCCGGGCCGGTTCCGCACCCGAGTCATCACCGAGGGGGTCGTGCCCTCCCTGCACGTCGACTACAAGAACGCCAAGATCAAGCAGTATCACAAGGAAGGCCGGGCGCTGCGGACCGAGACCACGATCAACGACACCCGCGACTTCGGGCTATCCAAACGGCTGACAGACCAGAACCTGACCGCTCTGCGGCAGATCGGCTTCACCGCCAACCGGCGCCTGCTCGGCGTCCAGCGCATCAGCCACGACCCGATCCGCGGCGCCCAAGCATTCACCGAGCTCACAGCCCCGATCGTCACCGACGAGGGCACCCGCATCCCCGGGCTGCGTTTCGGCGATGCCCGTGTCCATGCCCTGCTGCAGGCTCTGCTCATCCACCGGCTGCTACCCCGCGGGTTCACCAACCGTGACCTGCGCACCCTCATCGCGCCCCTCCTCGGCACGACGACCGAGGACATCACCGCCGGGAAGATGACCTACGACCTGCGGCGGCTGCGCGCGCACGGCCTCATCCATCGGATTCCCCACAGCCGCCGCTACCAGATCACCGACGCCGGGCTGCAGCACGCCCTGTTCTTCACCCACGCTCACGATCATCTTCTGCGCACCGGGCTGGCCGAACTCACCGACCCAGACCCACCCGCGCCGTCCCGGCTGCGCGCCGCTGCCCGCAACTACCAGGCTGCCTTCGGCGAGCTCGCCCACTACGCCCACCTCGCAGCCTGATCCGCTGCACCATCTTCCACAGGCGACTCACACACCCACAATTGACTCGATCATGACGGCCCTGCCGTCTAAGCCCTCTAATGCCGCCTGGGCGGCCTGCTCCCGCACCGCGAGCGGAACCAGCCCAAACAGCCGGGCTAGCTCATCGGCGAGGACGTTGACATGCCCGGCGTGCACCGCCGGGTCGTCATCATCGGGAAGGGCCGGACCGGTCGGCGGCGTCAGAATCATTGGGTGATCTTAGAGGGAAACCAGTAGACGTTCTGTTAGAAGTGACCTACCGGGATGGTGCTCCGTCCGCGGCCACATCAGTGTCCATCATCGGGACTATCACCCGCAGCTCCGTCCCGACCCCGAGGGCCAGCAGCCCTCGCTCAGGTCTTCGGTTATCTCACCCAGCGCGAGGGGTGACCGTCTCCAGTACGGCCAGCCAGTTCATCTCGATATCGTTCGTCAGGTACCCCTTCCCC
>DATDHI010000316.1:0-1904 GCA_036521655.1 Pseudonocardiaceae bacterium
CGAGTGGAGCTACAGTGCGTCCATGTCCACACCCTCCGCGCGCCGCAACAGGCGCCAGCGCGGCCGTATCGAGGAGTTGCGCAGCGGCGCGCTGCGGGTCTCGGTGTACGCCGGACCGATCCGCTCACCGGACGGCGGCACTACCTGCGGGAGACCATCCCGGCTAGCACTCGCGCTGAGGATGAGGCGCAGAAGGCGCTGCGCCGGCTGGCTAACCAGGTCGACGAGCGGCGCAACCCACGGACCAGCGCGACTGTGAACCAGCTACTCGACCGGCATTCGAACTCGCTGAGCTGGAAGAGAACACCCTCGTCAACTACCGCAACCTGGCCGCGAAGCACATCCGGCCACTGATCGGCACCGTCAAGGTCGAAGCACTCGACGGGTACCTGTTCGATTCTTTCTACGCCACGCTCAGGCGTTGCCGAGACCACTGCGACCGGCGACCGCGCATCGACCACCGCACGGACACCACACCAGTGCGACGAGCGCTGCGGGCCTCACCAGTGCCGGCCGTTGTCGAACAGGAGCATCCGGTACGTCCACTTCATCCTCAGCGGCGCCCTGAAACGGGCTGTGCGGTGGCGCTGGATCGCCACGAATCCCATCGCGCAGGCCGTCCCGCCATCCCAGCCCAAGCCGAACCCCCAGCCGCCCACCGCCGAGCAGGCAGCGCGCATCCTCACCGAAGCGTGGCAGGACCCGGATTGGGCCATGCTGATCTGGCTGACCATGGTCACCGGGTTTCGCCGCGGCGAACTCTGTGCGGTCCGGTGGCGCCATCTCGACCTGGCGGCCGGTGTGCTGACCTTGGAGAAGAGCATCGGCCAGTGCAGTGGCCGGACCTGGGAGAAGGACACTAAGACCCACCAGCACCGCCGCATCGCCCTGGACCCCGAAACCCTCTCGCTGCTCGGCGAGCATCGGCACCGGTGTGAGGAACGCGCTGCAGCGCTCGGACTGGCGCTCACCGACGACGCCTTCGTGTTCTCACTCGCCATCGACGGCTCTGTGCACCTGAAGCCAGACTCGGTTAGCCAGCGCTACGCCAGGCTCGCCCGGCGCCTCGGCATCTCAACGACGATCCACAAGCTGCGCCACTACTCCGCTACCGAGCTGATCTCAGCTGGCGTCGACGTCCGCACCGTCGCCGGTCGGCTCGGGCATGGCGGCGGGGGAACGACAACACTCAAGGTCTACGCCGCGTGGGTATCCGAGTCCGACCAGCGTTCCGCCACGAGCCTGTTCGCCCGGCTACCAGCACGACCCGACGCTGCTCCGACTCCCCAGAGCGGCAGCAGTGTTGACGCCTTGTATCCCCGAATTGCTGCCGAGCCGCGCGGTCAGATCGTCTCGGGGGAGTTGCCGGTCGGTTCGGCGCTGCCCACACATAAGCAGCTCGCCGAACAGCACGGGATCTCTGCGGGCACCGCTCATCGCGTGATCGCTATGCTCACCAGCGAGGGCCTCGTCGAGGTCAGCCGGGGTCGCCGTGCCATCGTTGTCCGTCCTTGTTTCGTCGATGCAGACCGGTCACCGCGTGCTGCTGGCGGGGTATTAGCGCAGGATGACGACACAGGTACCCATGATCGTCACCGGAAAGACGAGGCCGAGGAGATAGCGACGGCGGCGGCTCCACAGCTGTTGGCGATCACCGTTCGCGGGCCCGATGGCCGCCGCTACCCAGCTCGGCATGTATATGAGGACATCGATCGACCGGATGCGTTCCGGGCGCACCTGCTCGCCATCGCAAGAATCTAGCGGCCTACGGATACCGATTGTGGCGATACCTGGGTCGGTGACTATGAACTCGAAATCCGCAATCGGCGAGATGGTGGGGATATCTCGCCCGACCGTGCTGGCCTGGCGTGATCAGTTCGAGAAAGAAGGATTGGCCGGGTTCG
>DATDHI010000317.1:0-3620 GCA_036521655.1 Pseudonocardiaceae bacterium
ACGTCAAGAGCTTCACAGTGCTGCCCCGCCGCTGGGTCGTGGAGCGCACCTTCGCCTGGATCAGCAAGTTCCGCCGCTGCGTCCGCGACTACGAGACCTTACCCAGACATCACGAAACCATGGTCCACATCTCCATGATCACGACCATGTCCCGGCGGCTCGCCCGGACCGGAGACTGGTAAACCGAGTTTTAAAACGCTCTCTAAGGCCCTTGCCGGGACCGTCCCACTTCTCGGCGACCACCTTGCCGGCGCCGTCGGCAGCCGTGTCCCGAGCCCCAGCCGCGTTGAGCACCCGGACCGCATAATGCCGGGAGTCACCGTGCTCAGAGTGCGCGATGGCGAGCAGCTGCTCGTCCCGGGACAGCGCCCCTACCCCGGCGTCGTGCTCACTGCGGTAGACAACCTCGGCGGGCGTGCCATCCCGGGAGATCCACACCGTGGTGCCCTCGTCGGTGCAGGCGCCCAGTGCCACGCTGCGCCCGCCGATGTCCAGCCCGACGGGGTAGCCGGGTGCCGCTCCCGGAACAGCAGGTTGCGGCGGCTCGGTATCGGGCCGCCCAGCGAAGGGCTCGGCCATCCAGCTGCCGAACTCGTCGCCGTCGGTGTAGGCGAACCACCACACCTGCTCACCGTCGGGCGTCAGGGTGGCGGAGTGGGTACCGTGCGGCCGGTCGGTGACCTGCCGGTGCGTGCCGGTGGCGCGGTCCCAGGTGTAGACCTCCCAGGTGCCTGAGGCGTTGGAGGTGTACAGGCAGCGGTCCGGGCTGTCTCGGGCCCACTGCGGCAGGCTGACCTGGGGTGCGGTGAACCGGGCGCGCCAGCGGGCTTCGTCATCGGGGTCATCGAAGAGTTGGTGAGGCACGCTCGCCAGCTGCTGGGGTGGTGTCACCTCTCGATAGTGCCTCACCGACGGACCGGACTAGCTGGGGCGGCTACCGGGCAAGCCGGCGTGCGGTGTCCCGCAGGACCTCGGCGAGGCATCGCCGCGCCGAGCCGCTCATGCTGTTCAGCACTGTCTGCAGGCGTTGCGCGGTGGGCAGGTCGACCTGGCCGAGCATCGGTACGGCGTAACGGGTCACTGCCAGCTGGACGCGCCGGCGGTCCCGGGGGTCCGGCGTGCGGTGGACCAGCCCGGCCCTGGTGAGCCGATCGACCATCGCGCAGGTGGCGGGCGGCCGGGTGCCCAGAGCTTCGGACAGCCACATGAGGGTGACTGGGGCCGCCGCGCTGATGAAGTGCAGCGCGGTCAGCTGGGGCAAGGTCAGCTCGCTGCTCGACCAGGTGGAGGGGTGGGTAGACACCATCGTCCGCAGGTGGCTGGCCAGCCAGTCGGCATCCTGTGCGGTCACGATGGGCGCCGGGTTGTGCATCACGTGACACCCTTCGTTGGGCGATCCTTCATGAAACCAACGAAAGCGGTCGGGCGCAAGACACTCTGCCGGGTGGCCTAGCGCTGCGACCAGGGCTCAGGAGGCGGCCGACCGTGGCACCCTGGCCACGCGGCTGGCCCCGGAGATCATGCGGCCGGCGACGATCCCTTCCGCGATGGTGAAGATTCCGAGGACGATGAACAGGATCCCGAGTAGCCAGGACAGCGCCAGCAGGCTGGATATCGGGTAGACGAGAACGATGATGCCGGCGATGGCGCTGATCACGCCGGAGGCTATCGCCCAACCACGGGACGGCACGTTGCCGCCGATGCCGTGGATGATCCCGATCACCCCACCTACCGTCCAGACCAGACCCAGGAGCAGGGCCAGTATCGCGACCGTCTGGAACGGCGAGCGCAGGCAGAGGATGCCCGCGACGAGATACAAGATCCCGAGCAGCGCGAACAGCACCCGGCTGCCGTGCTCCAATTCGTCCATGGCCAACGCGGCGACGAGCCGGAATATCCCGGCGATCAACAGCTGAAGTCCGAAGAGCACCGCGATCACCAGCAGGGTAGGTCCCGGCCACGACACGATCAAGATACCGGTGATCAGGGTGAGCACGCCCAAGGCGATCGTCCAGCCTGGGGATCGGCCGACCGCGACGATGCCCACAATCGTCGTGTCGGCATGGGCGGCTGACTGCGCTGGCTGCGTCATGGACACTCCTCTGTCAGTCGGGCACTTGGTTCATCGACACCACGTGGAGACCGAGGTTCTGCAGCAACGCCAGGATGCCGTGCAGGTGTGACTCGTCCACGACCTCACCGCGGATGATCGTCTCGGGCGGGGCGTTGATCACCTGCATGTCGCCGAACGCACTGCGGGCCCGCTCGGACAACAGGCCGGCGATCCGGAACTCATAGCGGTGCAATGCCATCGAGCTGTCCTTCTCCCCGCTGGGTACTGGGGTCGCGTCAGAATGCGCTCGTCGGCACGAGGTTGCCTCCCCCGTGGGAGGTGAGAGTCCGTCATGTCAAGGGGATTGCCAGCACCGCACCGATGGGCCCGAGCACCCAGGCCCAGAACACCAGCGCGACGAGTGTCACCGTCATTGACAGGTCTACGGCATTGCCGACGAAGCGGGGCTGGACCAACGACGAGAACACGAAGTTGACGGGTATGTAGACCGCGAGCACGGCCACCAGGAGCTGCCACCCGCCACCAAGCAACGCCAGGATCGCCGGCGGGATGAGACCCAGCCAGAAACCGGTGCAATGGTGTCGCCGCGCTGGTGCGCCCGGTCCGTCGCGCCACCAGTGCCCGGGAGATGGCCTCACCCGCCGCGGGCGAGACTGCCATCGGGCCTGGGTTACGCCGACGTCGCCGATGTGCGTGACCGGCGATCCCGGCGGTCGGTCTGTCCGTTCGGCTGCATCTTCCTGTGGTGGATTCTTGTTTGGGTCCGGTTGGTAGCGCCGGTTTTTGTCGGTGCCCGGTTCTAGAATTGGGGTATGTCGACGGTGCCGGTGTGCCGGCCGGTGTGCCGGCCAGTGTGGCAGGGTAGTGATGCGGGGTTGCTGGCTGAGCTGGGTGTGTTGGAGACCCGGTTGCATTCGACGTGGGCGCGGATGCTGGTGGTGGTCGCCGAAATCGATTCCCGGGGTGTGGCCGGGGGGTTGGGGTATGGCACCACGGTGGAGTTGGTGCGGGTGATCGCGCGGGTGCCGCGGGGGGAGGCCCGGGCCCGCATCGCCGCCGCGGCTGAGGTGCTGCCGGGCCGTGGGGTGAGCGGCGCGCCGGTGGAGCCGAGGCTGCCGGCCACCGCGGCCGCGGTGGCCGAGCATGTGATCGGCGCGGCGGATGTGGCGGTGATCCGTTCGGTGCTGGCCCGCATCCCCCCGCACGTCGATCCGCAGCGGCGGGCTGGGGTGGAGGCGGAGTTGGCTCGCCACGCCCGCACCCTGGACGCCGGGCAGTTGGCGGTGCTGGGTAAGCGGATCCTGGCCTATGTGGACCAGGACGGCCCGCGTCCCAAGGACAGCCCCGAGACCCGGCGGCGGCTCAGTTTCCGGGACCGGGACGGTGGGTATGAGCTGGCCGGATGGCTGGACCGGGAGGCCGCGGAGATCCTCCGGGCGGCGTTGAGCCCGCTGGCCGCGCCCCGCCCCACCAGCGACACCGACCTCGACCTGCGCGACACCGCGCAGCGCGACGCCGACGCCCTGGTCGAACTCGCCCAGCGCGC
>DATDHI010000318.1:0-7893 GCA_036521655.1 Pseudonocardiaceae bacterium
GCTCGCGGGCCCACCACAACCCCACTCCACGAAACCCTGGGAGACCACAATGAAGACCCCCCCGATCGTCACGCTGCAGGACTGGGAGGCAGCGCGCCAGCAGCTGCTCGTGAAGGAGAAGGAGCTGACCCGTGCCCGTGATGCGCTGGCGGCGGAGCGTCGGCGGATGCCGTGGCTGGCTGTGGAGAAGGACTATGAGTTCGGCGGACCTGGGGGTAGGACGAGCCTGCTTGACCTGTTCGAGGGTCGTCATCAGCTGATCGTCTACCGCGCATTCTTCGAGCCCGGCGTGTTCGGCTGGCCCGACCACGCGTGCCGCGGCTGTTCCATGGTGGCCGATCAGGTCGCCCACCTCGCCCATCTCAATGCCCGCGACACCACTCTCGCCTTCGCCTCGCGCGCGCCGCAGCCGGACATCGCGCGTGTGAAGGCGCGGATGGGCTGGACGATGCCCTGGTACACCATGACCGACGAGTTCGACGCCGACTTCGGCGTGGACGAATGGCACGGCACGAACGCGTTCATCCGCAATGGCGACAGCGTGTTCCGCACCTACTTCATCAACAACCGTGGCGACGAGGCGTTGGGGAGCACCTGGAGTTGCCTGGACCTGACCGCGCTCGGGCGTCAGGAGAAGTGGGAGGACTCGCCCGAGGGCTATCCCCAAACCCCGCCGTACGAGTGGTGGAACTGGCACGACGCATACGACTGTGCCGAGCTGTCGCCGTAAGAACTCGCTGCCTGGGGGCGCCGAGGGGACCATGCGCTGCTGGTTCGGGAGAAGGGCGGGATGCTCAGCGGGTGGTGAAGGCTTCGGCCGCCTGGCGACGGCCCTCGACGGCGAGGTCCATGAATCCGTAGGTGCCGTGATCGAGCAGTTCGCGGCTGGCCCGGGTCAGTGCCCCCGCCGCCACCTGGCTGAAGGCTGCGCCGACCGAGATCCGGGCCACTCCGGCCTGCGCCAGCGCGGCCACGGTGGCAAGACCGGGGCGCACGAGCACGTTGACGGGCCGATCGACCGAGGTGATCACGCTGCGAACGTCGCCGATGCCGGTCAGGCCGGGTGCGTACAGGACGTCAGCACCTGCCTCTTGATATGCCTGCAGCCGCGCAATCGTGTCGGACAGATCAGGGTTGCCGCGGATGAAGTTCTCCGCCCGCGCCGTCAGCACCAGGCCGGCGCCGGTGTGCGCCGCCTGGACGGCTGCGGCTATTCGCTCGGCAGCCTGCTTGGCGTCGTACAGCGGGGTGTCCGGATCACCGGTGAAGTCCTCGATCGAGCAGCCTGCCAGCCCCACGCCGACGGCATCCGCGACGGTGGCGAACACGGCATCGGGATCCTCGGCGAAGCCGTTCTCCAGATCAGCGGAGACCGGGACGTCCACCGCAGCCACGATGGACGAGGCGTGCGCGAGAGCCTCGGCCCGGTCGACGGAGCCGTCCATCCTGCCCAGCGTCGCCGCGTGACCGCCGCTGGTCGTCGCCAACGCCTGGAAACCCAGCGAGGCGAGCAGCCTGGCCGTTCCCGCGTCCCACGGGTTAGGCATGAGCAACGGCCGGCCGGGTACGTGTAGCGCACGGAAGGTAGTCACCTTAGTCTGGTTGAAGGGTCACAACCGCCACCGTAGCTTCGAGCAACCGATGCTCAGCTTCCGAACCACCACGACGCCATGCCATTGATCACCGTTTGGGTGCCTCTGACGACACGACATGTCGCTCTAGGCACCTAAACGGTGATCATGCGTAGGGTGCCGGGGACACCCGATGGGGGAAATGCTGGGGTCGGACGGGACACTCGGCTGGTGCGCTATCGCTTGATCGTCCTCGCTGCCGCCGTGATCGCGGGGTGCAGCTCCCCACCAGCAGCGCCGCCCGCGGCATCAGAGCTGCCGCCGGCGGCCGAGCCGGCTCGGGCTGCCATGCCGATCGTGCCACCGGCCGGGCGGACGGTGCTGGTGGGCGCATCCCCCGAGGGTGTGGTGGCCGACCCGCGGACGCACATCGTGGCCGTCGGGGTGCACGACCCGTTCGCACTGACCCTGGTGGACGCCACCACCGGCGCGGTGCTGCGCAAGGTGCCGCTGCCCGGCGGGCTGCGGCACCTGCAGCTCGCCGCACCCGGTGGCCCGGTGCTCGTCCCCGACGAGGGGTCGAACAGCCTGCTGCGGGTGTCGCTGCCCGGCGGGGAGATCACGTCCCAGGTGCTCACCGGCGTAGTCCCGCACGATGCCACCGCCGCTGCCAACGGCACCGTGTTCGTGGCCAATGAGCTGGGGCGCAGCGTGGTCGCGGTGCGCGGCAACCAGGTTGTGCACACCTTTACCGACGTCACCCAGCCAGCCGGGCTGGCCGCCGTCGGTGACCTGGTCGGGCTGCTCGACGTCCGGGAGAACACCCTCACCGTGTACGACGCCCAGCAGCTGCAGCGGGTGGCCGAGCTGCCGGCGGGGGCTGGTCCCACTCACGTGGTCGCCGACAAGCGCGGCCATCTGGCGGTCATCGACACCCGTGGTGGGGCCGTCCTGCTCTACGAGCTGAGCCCGCAGCCACGGCAGATCGGCCGGATCGAACTCCCCGGTACGCCGTACGGAGCCGCCTACGACCCGGTGCGCGACCGGCTGTGGGTGACCCTGACCGCCCGCAACGAGCTGGTCGGGCTTGACCTCAGCGCCGCCCCGCCAGCGGTTGCTACCCGACTGTCCACCGTCCAGCAGCCCAACACGGTCGCCGTGGACAGCAGCACCGGACGGCTTTTCGTGACCGGAACCACCGACGGCGTGCTGCAGATCATCGACCCGTGAGTGGCTACCGACGTGGTGTGCGGGCTAGTCATCGTGCTCGGACTGAGCCGCGCCCGAGCCCAGGATGGACCGCTCACGTAGTGTTCGGCGGCGTGCGGATTCTGATCACTGGCGGCGCGGGGTTCATCGGCTCGCACGTTGCGGACCTGGTCGCTGCTCAGGGGCACTCGGTGCTGCTGCTGGACGCGTTCCTCCCGCAGGCCCACCGCTGCAGCACACCACCGGCGGCCGGGATGCATGAGCTGGTCCACGGCGACGTCCGGGACGCCGGGCTGCTGCGCGGCCTACTGTCCGATGTGGACGCCGTATGCCATCAGGCCGCGATGGTGGGGCACGGCCTGGATCCCTCGGACGCCCCGGACTACACGGCCAACAATGATCTCGGCACGGCCGTCCTGCTGGCCGCGATGCACAAAGCAGGGGTGCGGCAGCTGGTACTGGCCAGCTCGATGGTGGTCTACGGCGAGGGTCGCTACAGCTGCCCCGAACATGGGGTCGTCCCAGCTCCACCACGGCACACCGAGGACCTCGCCGCCGGGCGCTACGAGGTGGCCTGCCCGCACTGTGGCGCCGATCTCCAGCCGCTGCTGGTCGGTGAGGACGCACCGCTGGATCCACGTAGCACCTACGCCGCCACCAAGCTGGCTCAGGAGCATCTCGCCGCGGCCTGGGCCCGGCAGACCGGCGGGGGCGTGTGGGCGCTGCGCTACCACAACGTCTACGGATCCCGGATGCCCCGGGACACCCCCTACGCCGGGGTCGCATCGATCTTCCGCTCGGCGCTGGAACGCGGTGCGGCGCCGCAGGTGATGGAGGACGGGCGGCAGCGCCGGGACTTCGTGCACGTGTCCGACGTCGCCCAGGCCAACGTGCTCGCACTGGCCGCGCAACCGCCGAGTGGCCGGTGCGAACCGGTCAACGTCTGCTCCGGGCACCCGCACACGGTCGGTGAGCTGGCCACCGAGCTGGCCCGCGCGATGAACGGGCCGGCCCCGCAGATCGTCGGTGGCGCCCGGCCGGGCGATGTGCGGCATGTGACCGCTGACCCGGCGCGGGCCGCCGAGCTGCTCGGTTACCGGGCTCGGGTGGGATTCGCCGAGGGTGTCGCCAGCTTCGCCACCGATCCGCTGCGCGAGCCGGTCACCACGTCGTGAGCAGCAGGTGGTTGACCGCCAGCGCAACCACCGCCTGAGCACCCAGCCACCAGCGAGCCTGGCGCGCCGGGAGCAGCGCGGCGCCGGCGATCAGCCAAACCGCGAACGGCAGCCAGATCCGTTCCACCTCGGCCTTGCTCAGCCCGGAGATGTCGGCGGCCAGCACTGCTAGCGCGGCCGCCCCGCAGAGCAGCACCAGTGCTGCCGGCTGGCCCCTTGCCGGGGTGAAAACCCGCCGTAGCCCGGCCGCCCCGGCCGGCCCGAGCACTACCGCCAGGCACGCCAGGTCCGCCCACACCCAGTACCCGTACGGGCGCTCCAGGCCGTACTCGCCCGGCTGGTAGTACCGGATCGTGACCTGCTGGTATCCCTGCACCCACCAGAATCCCGCGGCGGCGAAAGCGGCCACCACGGCGACCACGCCGGCCCCGGCCACCAGCAGTGGAGCGATCCGGCGGGCGGTGATCGCGACGGCCAGCGGGAGCAGCCCGGCCAGTACCAGACCGTAGGACAGGAACAAGCTGGCGCCGAGCAGCAGCCCGCCTACCCCGGCGGCGGCGAGGGCCGGTGCGTCGAGCCGGGGACGGGCGGCACCTAGGGCGAGCAGGGCCACCCCCCAGGCCAGGACCCCGGCGTACATCCCGTCTGCCGAGACCCCGATCCATACCGCGCCCGGCAGCAGGACCCCGAACGGCAGCGCTGCACGGGCGGTGGCCTCGCCACCCAAGGCGCGCAGCGTGACCGCCACGGCGACGGCTGCAGAGGACCCGACCAGCACACACAGCAGCGCCGCGGGTACCCCGCCGGGTAGCCCGATCCGGTCCAGGCCGACGAAGACCAGCAGCGCCCCGGGGGGATGACCGGCGACGTGCGTGGTCCAGGAGTCGGGACGCAGCCCGGGGATCCGCTCGGTGAAGATCCGCAGCATCGCGCCGACGTCGCTGACCCGGGGGACGTCGTGCAGGTACTCGGTGTCGGTGGTCAACCGGTCAGCCACCCCGCGCTGCCAGCCGTCGACCAGGGCCAGGCTCATCGTCCAGGCCAGCGCCGCGACCGCGGAGACCCCCAGCAGCGGCCGCCAGGGCAGCCGGGCGGCCAGCTCGGGTCCGCGCAGCATGACGAGCAGCGCGACCAGCACTGCGGGCACCGTGCCCGGGCCGGTGTGCGGCAGCCACTGTGCACCCAGCGGCGGCGCGTCGACGTGCAACGGCACTCCGGCCTCGAGCAGCTGGACGCCGACCACCGCCGCCGCTGCGACCAGCACCACGGCGCTACCCGCAGCGACCAGGTCCGCCCGCAGGCCCCGTGACCGTGTCGAGGGCTCACGCGACGCAGTCGTCGTCACGACGCCGAGTTAAGCACCCGTGAGCAGCTATGCGAGCTATAGGTCGCATAGCCACCTCACGAGGCCGGGTTCACCGGCCAACCAGGATCTCTTGGCCGTCGCGCAGGCCGGCGAGAACCTCCGTACGGTCGGTCCCGGTGAGGCCGGCCTGGAACGGGGTGGGTTGCTGCTCGCCGTCGGGACCGATGACCGTCACAGAGGCCTGGTCGCCCCGCTTCTGCACTGCGGCGTTCGGAACGCTCAGCACGTTGGCGGCCTCGTTGGTCACCACCGAGGCGTGGGTGCTCAGGCCGGCCTTCAGCCTCGGGTCGGTCTCGAAGAGCGCGATGGTGACGTAGTAGTTGAGGACACTTGAGATGGCGGTGGCGGACGGGGCGACCGAGAGCACGCGGCCGGCTCGTACGAGGTCCGGGATCGCGTCGAAGGTGAGGTTCACCTTCTGGTTGGGCGCGACCTTCACCGCGTCGGACTCCTCGAACGGGAGGACGACCTGGAATTCGTTCACGTTGTTGAGAACGAGGAACTGGGATCCCCCCGGTCGGGTCACCGCGGCGACGGCCGCTGCCGTGGCGAGGGCGCTGGTAACACCGGGAATCGCCGCGAGGCTGCCCGGCGCCAGTGCGGTGATCCCGGAGCTGGGTGCGATGAACTCGCCCACGGCACCGTTGATCGCCGAGACGGTCCCCGCCGCCGGGGCGCGGAGCACGGTGTTGTCCACGTCCTGCTGCGCCAGCCGGACGGCCGCCTGCGCACTCGCGACGAGAGCCGACTGCTGATCGATGGTGAACGGTCGGTCCGAGCTCGCCGAGTCGAGGGTGTTCTGGGCGGCGACCACGCCCTGCCGAGCGTTCTGGATCGAGACCTGCCCCGCTGCGGCGTCGACGTTGCGCTTCTGCTGTGCCGCGTCCACCGCCGTCTTGTCCCCCTCCACCTGCCGGTCAGCGGCGGTGGCGGCCATCTGAAGGGACGCGACCTGGCTGCATGCCGGATTGGGCGCCGCAGCGACCGGCGTCGTGATCATGGAGCCCGAGCCGAACGGGTCGGCTGGTGCCGGTGTCGCCGTGGCGGTCGCCTTACGGTGGCCCGAGGTCGGTGTGGCCCCGGAGATGGCGCAGGACGCCTGGCCGTTGTTGAGCTGGTTCGCTGCGGTGTCCCGCGCCGAGCGGTCGAAGTTCAACTGGCTGTATGCGCGACCGATCGCGGAATCGTCGGCAGCCAGCACCGCGTCGACCTGGTTCTGGGTTGCCGTCAGGATCTGGCGGTCCTGCGCGAGGGTGTTCCGCGCGCCCGGCACCGTCGTACCGTTCACGATCCGGTTCAACGCCGCTTGCTGCGCTGACAGCTGCGCCTGCTGCTGGGCCAGTGTCTGCCGGACCGCGAAGTCGTCGACGGTGGCCAAGACCTGCCCGGCGGTGACCGTATCGCCGACCTTGACCATGACCTTGGTGAGCTGCCCACCCTTGGCGAAGCCGAGGTTCTGCTCGGTGACCGCGACCAACGATCCCGTCCCGGACACCCCGGTGGTCACGCTTGCGCGCTCCACCCGGGCGGTCTTCGGCGCCGGCACGGAGGTACTCGTGCACGACACCAGGGCTAGCGCCACCAGCACACCTGCCCCTGACGCACGGACAATGCGCACCGGCATATTCCCTTCTGACCGCGGCTGCCGGGGGGCCGAATGCAGCCGTGCGGACAATCCAGGGCGGTCGCTAGTAGGAGCCGAGCCGCCGCGTCGGGAAGGTAGACCACAACGAGAAGGAAACGAAAAGCGGCCCCACTTGTTGAATTTCGGGGACCGTCATGATTGCTGACGGTGTCCTATTGTGACTTTGAGTAACCGTCCGAAAGCGCCTTATTGGCGTATCCCACTCGGCCGATCGGAATAGCGCCAATGCCTGGACGGCAGTCAGGTTCGAATTGCGGCGCCGAGGGCCTCGTCGAGCGCGGCGTCGATCTGCTCGTCCGACACGTCCTCGATGTCGAGGCGTTGAAGGATCTTGGCGGTGCGGAGGTCGGCCTTGATGCTGGCGCGGTGCAGCTTGTAGAGGGTGTCTCCGTAGCCGCCCTCGACGTCGGCCAGGCGCGCTTCGAGGGCGAGGATCCGGCGTTCAAGGGTCTGCCGGGAAGCCATGCTGGTGATCTCTCCCTTTGGCCGGGGGCGGGGATGGCAGCCCATGGTGGCGGCGGGTCCGTCGCCGTCGGATGTGAGGTTGGCAGAAGGGTAGCGAGCTCGGGAAAGGGCGGTCACTTCGCCGACGGTCGACCGAGCGCCCCACAGTGGCGGTGCTCGTGTTTGGAGTCGCTGCGTGCCGTCGTCATGGAGACCGCGGCCGACGACGTCGCATCGAGGCCCGCGCCGGTCCACCCTCGTCGCCGCGGTGCCCTCTGCTGTCGCCGACACGTCGAAACCGAAACCCGCGTCGTCACGATGGCGAGCAGTAGTGCCGCGGAGCAATTCACATGGCCATCGTCGTCGAGGTGACCTTGAGGGCGTCAGCCCTGTCAGTTGAGGCGTTATCGGATCGGCCTAATCGAGCAGAGGCCCGTACCCCTCGGGGGGCTCGCACGGTCGGGGCCGCCCGAGTGCTGCGCG
>DATDHI010000319.1:0-23352 GCA_036521655.1 Pseudonocardiaceae bacterium
TGAGTGCTGGCAGGGCGCCCGGCGTGGTGATGGCTCCGATCGGTTTCGTCACCGATCACCTCGAGGTGCTGTGGGACCTCGATCATGAATCTCGGCAGCGGGCCGCCGCGCTCGGCATGGACTTCGCCCGAGCTGCCACCCCGGGCACCGACTCCCGCTTCGCCGAGATGGTGGTCGAGCTCATCGGCGAACACGTATGCGCGACACCCCCCCGTCGGTGCTCACAGGTGCCGGCCGACGGGCAGGGCGTCAACGGGGCACCCTGCGCAACAGCCTGCTGCGCGCCAGTCCGCCGACCGTGAGTCCATCCGGGTGACCACCTGGCGTGGCGTGGCGGGTGCTCTCCGCCAACGCTGGCATGGTCTACTCATCAACCGCCGGGCGACCGCTCGGGCATTGGACCATGATCAAACCCCCAGGGGGTTGCGATGACTGGGCTGTTCTTAGCCGCTCAGGCGGAGCTGAACACGACCAACCTGCGCACCTGGATGTTGAACAACATCGTGCCGCTGTTGCTGCTCGCCGTGGCGGTGCTGCTGCTGTGGCTTGGCGGCGGCAAAGGAGACAACGCGGGCGTGATGCGCCGGCTCGGCGGTGTGATCATCGCGTTGGGTGTGATCGGACTAGCGGTGTCCGGAGCAGGAGTGAACCTCGGAACATGGATCGCTGGGCTGCTCAGCTGATCGGGGAGTGAGCAGACGTTGCGTATCCGCACCGATGACGAGGTTTACCGAGTGGACGCGGTCTGGCTCGGTCCACCCAAGGCGACGTTCCCGTGGCGCGCGCGCTACGTGGCGTGGGGCTTGGGCATGGCGCTGTTTCTGGTCGTGCTGGGTATCGAGCGCCAGATCGGCATCCGTTTCGGCTTCTTCTCGACGGCATGGGGACTGCTCATCACGATCCTGCTCACCCGGCTGATCGGCTCCAGAATCAGCCACGAACGTCCGCTGACCGCCGTCGCCTTGATGTGGGTCCGGGAACTCACGGCCCCCCGGAAGGCAACCGCGGCTCGGGGCGGTGCCGCCAGCGCGGCGCAGATCCGCGTCCAGCGGGACCGCCCCCGACCTGCCCAGCGATCGACCCGCCGCCGGGGCCGTATGAGGCAGGGCGATACCTGCCCGGACCGCACCAGTCGGGGCCATACCAGTCGGGGCCATACCAGTCGGGGCCGTACCAGTCGGGGCAACAGGAAGGAGGGCGCAGGTGTTAGGGCGACGTCCCCCCCACCGACGTGAACGCGACCCCCACCCCGCAGACAACTCGACTGCCGCCGCACCTGCGCCTCATGCTGGCTCGAACCGGCGCAGTCATCGGCTGCCGGGGGAGGCGGCGGCCCCCAGCTACACCCCCGCCATCGCGCTGCGCTCCATCGACGGGCACCTGGTGCGCAATGGGCTCGAGGTTTACGCCTGGTACCGGCTGGCCCCGCAGCGCTGGTCGTTTCGCTCGGACTCCCAACGCCAGGATCTGATCCACGCCATCGCCGGACAGTATGCGGAGTTGCAGGGCCGGTGGCTGCATCTGCGGGTCACCGCTCGCCCGTATCCGATCCGGATGTGGGCCGAGGCCCACGCGCGCAACGCGGTGAACCGGCTGCCCGACACCGCTGGTGCACTGTCCTTCGACGACTACATGGTCGGTGAGCAGCAGCAGCTGCTCGGGCACTCGATGGCTGAGAAGGAGGTCTATCTCGGCGTTCAGGTGCAGACGCGTTCCGTGGTGGACCGGGTTGTGGAGCGGGCCGCGCCGGTACTGCGCCGGGTGTTCCCCACCGCAGTCGACGCCGAGCTCGTCGCGGTGGACGCGGAGGTCGAGCACCTCGACGGGGTGATCGGCTCCCCCGGGCTGGAGGGTCGGCCGGTCAGCGCCGAGGAGATGTCCTGGCTGATGCACCGGTCGTGCTCGCTGGGACTGCCCGCGCCGCGCAACCTGCCGGCGGTGCCCGACGCCACCTGGGAGCCCGAGGATCTGGCCAGTTTCACCGACGCTGCGGACTTCCACGCCGAGCCCTATGCGCCCACCCTCACCATCCGGGGCCGCACCGGTTCCAACGCGGGAACCACTCGCCACCTCGTGGTGCTCACCGTCGGGCAGATGCACGGGTTGCGGATCCCCGAGATCGATGACCCCTGGGTGCAGCACTCGGATCGGCTGCCGGCCGGGGTCGAATGGTCGGCGCGCATCTACGTGCGCCGCCCGGAGGAGGTGGCGGGCGAGCTGCAGCGGCAGATGAACAAGGTGCGCTCGCAGGTGCGGCACTACACCGACGAGCACGATCTCGAACCGCCGCAGAGCCTGGTCCGGCAGGCCGGCCGGGTGTTGGAGATCGACGACGAGATGACCTCCGGCTTCACTGCGCTGGGCACCCGGGTGCGCTCGTGGTGGCGGCTGGCGGTCTCGGGCCCCACTGACCGGGATGCGTTGCGGCTGGCGCAGCAGCTGCTGGACCTGTACAAGCCCAAGGTCGCCATCGAGCACCCCGAGGCGCAGTACGCGTTGGCCCGCGAGTTCATCCCGGGCGAGCCGCTGTCCTCAGGCGCCTACCTGCGCCGCGGCTCGGTGATCTGGGCGGCTTCCGCGGTGCCCACCGCCACCGCTGAGGTGGGGGACCGGCGGGGCATCCTGCTCGGCGAGACCTGCACCGCCACCCGGCGTCCGGTGGCCTGGGACCCGTGGATGGCGCAGGAGATCCGGGACTCTTCCGGGTTGACCGCTCTGGTTGCTGGGCTCGGTGGTGGCAAGTCCTTCCTGGGTGGCGGCATCGTGTACAAGACGCTGCGAGCGGGCGCGTACTGGACCCTGCTGGACCCCTCCGGCCCGCTGGCCAAGTTGTGTGAGTTGCCCGAACTGCGGCCCTACGCCCGGCCGATCAACCTGCTCAACGCCCAGCCCGGCATCCTCAACCCCTACCGGGTGGTCGCTGAGCCGGTCCTGGAGCACTTCCTCGACGAGGAGGATCCGGAGCGGTCCTGGCGGCGGGAGAAGGCGCTGACCGCCGCGACCCGACGCCGGTTGGTGCTCGACGCGCTCACCGGGCTGCTGCCCTACGAGGTCGCCCGGATGGCGCAGAGCCGGATCGTGTTGCTGCGCGCCGTCCGCGCGGTGGGTGGCCGGCCCGACGCCCACCCCGGGCAGGTGTTCGAGATGTTGCGCCGCGACCCCACCGAACACCACGAGCACGCCATCGTGGTCGCCGACTTCCTCGACGAGATGCGCGATCGGATGTCGTTGCTCATCCCGGAGAAGGGCGCCGACCCCTATGCCGAGATGCGCGACGACCGGCTCACCGTGCTCACCATGGCGGGGCTGACCTTGCCCAAGGACGGCGTGGGACGGGAGCACTGGAGCGACGCCGAGGCGCTCGGTGTGGAGCTGCTCAACCTCGCGGCCTGGCTGACCCAGCGGTCCATCTACGAGCGTCCCCGGGATCAGCGCAAGGGAGTCTGGATTGACGAGGCGTTCTTCCTCTCTGAAGTCCCTACCGGCCGGGTGCTGATGAACCGCTTCGCGCGGGACTCCCGCAAGTGGAATGTGCGGGTGCTGCTGTCCTCACAGATCCCGGCGGACTTTCTCAAGATCCCAGGCTTCGTTTCACTGCTGGACTCGGTATTCGTCGGGCGGCTGGACGACGTGCCAGCGCAGTCCGATGCGCTGAGGCTGCTCAAGGTTCCGGTCGGTGCGGGATACGAGCAGGTGGTGGGGTCGCTCGGCCGCCGTCCAGGGGGTGATCGGCTGCGCACCGAACGGGACCGGGCACCCCGGCAGTTCATCTTCGGTGACGGCGCCGGTGGCGTGGAGCGGGTCCGGGTGGACTTCTCCGGCGCTCACCTGGAGCACCTGTGCACGGCGCTGGACACCACGCCGGACGCCCTGCGCCGCGACGCCCTGCGGGCCGGCACCCCGAATGAGGAGCTGCTCCCTGCCACCCCCGCTCCCATCCCAGAACCGGTTGATCCGCCACCGGTTGATCCGCTACCGGTTGATCCGCTACCGGTTGATCCGCCACCGGTTGATGCCCAGCGCGACGGCTCGCCCCGCAACGGGAACGGCCGGCGCAACCCCGCGGGCGCGCGAGGCGCCTCAGCGTTCTTCGCCGCTGGTGCGCCCCCCGTGGTGCCTCCAGTGGCGCCCCCAGTGGCGCCGTCGACCCTGCCCGCGGAGGCGGGAGCGTGACGATTCTGGCGCTGCGGCGCGCCGGGCGGCCGTTGCCGAGTACGCGGCCGCGAGGTCCTCGCCGAGGCCGCGTCGTGCTGATGGTGGTCATCGCGCTGCTCGGCGCGCAGGCCGCGTTGGGGTCACCAGCGTTGGGCTCATCGGTGCTGGCGCAGGTCCCCGGCGTCAACGACTGCAAGGACGCGCCCAACCCGGAACGGCCCGGGTCCGGGATGGTCGGCGCCATCGACCCGACGCCGCTGCAGTCCGGCGCGCCGGACAGCGTCTACCACGAGGTCGGCTACGCGGGGCTGGTGTGGCACACCTACGACCTGGGCTGCGGTCCTTCGGGCCTGCGCAACCCGAACGCGGTGATCGATACCTGGACGGGCAACCTGCTATTCGATGTCGGCAAGGCGATCGTGGGCGCCACCAACGGGCTGCACTACGCGCTGGCCGACGGGGGTCTGCTGGCCCCGCTGAACGACCTGATCGTCTCCGGCACCGTCGCGCTGTACGACAGCGTGTATGCGCCCTGGATGGGGCTGGTCGCGGTGCTGCTGGCGATCGTGCTGTTCCGGTCCATCTGGCGTGGCGACCTCGCTACGGTCAGCAAGCGGGCGGCGTGGGCCCTGGCCGGCATCTGGCTGGCTGCGGCGACCTACCTCACCCCACTGCTGTACACCCAGGTGCTCGACGGCGTACTGGTCGAGGGTAGCAACCAGGTGCGCACCGGGTTCCTGCACGATGTGGGCATCGAGCAGCGCGATGCGCTGCCGACCCTGCTGCACGATCAGATCATCTACCGCAACTGGCTACGCGGGGAGTTCGGTTCTCCGGACGGGCCGCAGGCCGCCCAGCTAGGCCGCGACCTGGTTCGCGCGCAGGCCTACACCAAGCAAGAGATCGCCGACGGCGCCGACGATCCGAAGTCCACTGTCGCGGACCGCAAGAAGCAGGAATACAAGTCGATCGCCGGCCGGACCGGCAGCTCTTACGGCTACTTCCAGGGGGTGGACGGCAACCGGATCGGCGTGGGCTTCCTGGCGGCCCTGCAGGCGATCATGTTCGGGTTGTTCCAGCTCCTTGCCCAGGCGGCGTTGCTGCTGGCCCAGGTGCTGCTACGGGTGGTCATCCTGCTCGGCCCGATCATCGGTCTGGTCGCGATCCTGCACCACGAGTTGCTGCGCGCCGTCGGGCGCGCGGTCGGCGCGGCGCTGCTCAACATCGTCGTGCTCTCCGCGCTAGCGGCCGTGCACACGCTGGTGATGGTGTGGGTGTTCGACCCCTCGCGCGGCATCTCGGTGCTCGCCCAGATGCTGCTCGCCGGGATGATCACGGTGGTGATGGTGCTGGTGGCCCACCCGGTCCGGCGGATGTGGCAGATGCTGGAACTCTCGGTCGGTGCGGTGGGTGGTGCGCTACCTGCCGCTCCACCGGGCATGCTGTCCCGGCTGCGGCGCCGCCGGGCGGGCGTCGAGGCGACCCCCTCGGAGCGGTTCTGGGAGGAGACCCGCAGCACCGAGCCGGATCCGGAGGCCGCCCCGGGAGAACCGGTACCGGGCACCCGCGTGCGCCCCGAGGCCGCCGTGGTGGTGGCCGCCGCGGAACGGCTGGATCGCCGTGGAGGCGGTGCGCCAGGGACTCCTCAGCTGGGTCCGGGCGAGTCCAGCGGTGGTGGTGAGCCGCCGCTGGCCTCGTCGACGAGGAGTGCCTCCCGGCTGGACACGACTCCCGCGTTGCCCATCGGATTCGGCGCGGCGGTGCGAGGCCGTAGGCCGGCCGGTGAGGAGCCGGTGTACCTGCCGTCGGTGTCCGGCAGCCCACCCAGCCCCCCTCGGCGGGCCGATCTGGAGGAGGTGGCCGGGCGACCGGTGTGGGTGGTGTACCGGCCTTCGGCCGGTCTGGAGGTCGGCGTGGACGTCACCGACGGTGACAACGCCCGGACCACGGACTGAGCGGGGGAGGGCAGTGCCGATCCGGACCCACCGCGGCCGCGCCGCCGTCTACCGGACGTTCTGGGGCTGGCCGCTGCGCTCCCCCAGGCATCTCGCCGGCACCGTGCTGGCGCTGGTCGCGATCACTGCCGGATTGGGGCTGGCGCTGCCGGACAGTGGGCGCGGCCCGGCCAAGGCAGCGTCGCCAGCCAGCCCGCGCGTCAACAACTTCGACCCGGCGTCGCGTGCGGCACTGCCCGCAGCCGAGGCGGCCGGGCAGCATCGGGCCCGCTCCAACGACACCCCGGCCCCGGCCGCGGCACTCACCGTCGCGGGCTCCTGGATGCGCGCGTTCGTGACCGTCCCGAAGGGCATCAGCTCGGCGCGGTGGACCGAGCAGCTGCGGCCCTACACGACCGACGAGCTGCTCCCGCAGCTGCGGTCGGTCGACCCTGCGAATATCCCTCAAGCGCAGATCAGCGGCCCGCCGCGAACGGTCAGCTCGGGCGAGAGCTCGGCTGAGGTGGACGTGCCGACCACGGTGGTGGTGGTGCGGCTGCTCCTGGTGTCCACGCCAGCCGGGTGGCGAGTGGCCAGTTACGAGCGGGCAGGTTGAGCGTGCGGCGGTGGCTGGTCGCGCTCCTGGTCGTCGCCTCCTTCGGCGGCCTCATAGCCGTGAGCGCGATCGCCACCCTGCTCGGCGGGCTCACCTCCGGCGACGGGGAGTTCGGGGAGCCGTGCGGCTCGGTGCTCGCGTCCGTCGATCCCCGGGAAGCGCCGCAGGTAGCCGTCCGGGCCAGCGACCTCGACCCCGAGCAGCGCGCCATTGTGGACCTGATCATCTCGATCGGCAAACAGCGCCGGCTGCCGCCGCGGGCCTGGCAGATCGCCATTCAGGCCGGGATGACCGAGTCGCGGCTGCACAACCTCCACTATGGGGACCGGGACTCGCTGGGCATCTTCCAGATGCGCCCGTCGCAGGGCTGGGGCACCGTCGCTCAGGTTACCGATCCAGTCTATGAGATCAACAAGTTCTACGACGTGCTGCTGAAGGTGCCCAACTGGGAAACCCAACGGCCGGGGGAGTCCGCGCAGGACATCGAGCGGTCGGCCTTCCCGACCCGCTACCACCAGTGGGAGCCTCTCGCGGTCAATGTGATCACCGCCGTGGGCGGCGACCTCACCGAGTTCACCAAGGTGTCCTGTTCCACGCCGCTCCCGGCGGCTGCGCCTTCCGAGATCGCCGGCCGCGCCATGCAGTACGCGCTCGGCGAGGTCGGAAAGCCCTACGTCTGGGGCGGAACAGGACCCGATTCCTACGACTGTTCCGGGCTGATGTTGCGCGCCTACCAGTCGGCTGGAGTCACGTTGCCGCGGGTGGCGGCGGCGCAGTACTGGAGCGGCACCCAACTGCCAGTGCGCCAGGCGCAGCCCGGGGACCTGCTGTTCTGGGGGTATGACACGTCGGACCCCGACAGCATCCACCATGTTGCGATGTACCTAGGCAACGGCCGCATGGTGGAAGCCGCGAATCAGACGGTGCCGCTTCGGCAGCGGGCCGTGAGCTTCGATGAGCACGAGTTGATGCCGCTCGCGGTCCGGCCCGGTGTGCCGGTCGCGAAAGCGGCCTGACATCCGGAGGTCAAGGTGTACACGTCCGACCCGATCTCGCGACCCGCCGGCCGCCCGGCTTCGGCCACCCCGCTACGGGACCATCTCACGGCGACGGCACCGGGGGTCGATGAGGGTTACATCGTGGTGCCACGGTCGCTGGCTGAGGAGATGCCATTGCCCTGGCAACAGCAGATGGTCTACCTCATCAGCGAGCTGCACCAGACCTACGGCCACCTCCCGTGGCCCATCTACCGGGTGGTGCCCAGTCGCACCGAACGCCTGGTCGATCTGGACGAGGGCCAGCTCGCCGAGGCCGGGTACCTGCTCGAGATCGACGCCACCGGTGAGCTGGTATACCGAGACCGGGACGACGCCGTGATATCAGACCCGCAATCCCACGAGGTCCTGGTCTCCTGCCTGGACCCCATACCTCAACGCCGCTCGCAGGCCCTCCCCCATGTGCCGCTCGGAGCCGAATAGCGGGTCTGGGGGGCGCGGTGCGAGGGAGGCAGTGTGGATCTGACAGTTGGGGTGCTGGGTGGGACTGGGGCGCAGGGGCGCGGGCTGGCTTACCGTTGGGCAGTCGCCGGGTTGTCTGTGGTGATCGGGTCTCGAGATGGTGAGCGGGCCGAGCAGGCCGCGCGCGTGCTGCGGCAGCGTTCCGGCTCGTCGCGGGTGCGCGGCACCGACAATGCCGGCTGCGCGGCCGAGTCGGACCTGGTGCTGGTGGCGGTGCCCTTCGACGGCCACGCTCCGCTGCTTGAATCGCTGCGCGCACCGCTGGCCGGCACGATCGTGATCGACTGCGTGAACCCGCTCGGATTCGATCAGCGGGGCCCGCACGCGCTCGGGGTGCCGGAGGGCAGCGCCGCCCAGCAGGCTGCGGCCCTGCTGCCTGACTCCCGGGTCACCGCGGCGTTCCACCATGCCTCTGCGGTGCTCCTGGACGACCCGGAGGTCACCAACGTGGACACCGACGTACTGGTGCTGGGCGACGACCGGGAGGCCACCGACCTGGTATGTGCGCTAGCCGACGCGATACCCGGCATGCGTGGCATCTATGCCGGGCGGTTGCGTAACGCCGCCCAGGTGGAGTCCCTCACCGCCAACCTCATCGCGATCAACAGGCGCTACAAAGCCCACGCCGGTATCCGGATCACCGGCCTGTAACCCGCGTGTCGTGCTCCAGTGCCCGTCGTGTCGTCCTGCGGTGCCCGGTGTGTCGTGCTCCCACGGGCTTCTCACCCCGCTGCCGGGCATTGCGGTCCGAGGGACCACGGGTCACCGGTAGGTGTGCTCGGGCCCGGGGTAGACCCCCGACCGGACCTCCTCGGCAAAGTGACTCGCGGCATGCTGCAGTTCATCACCCAATGCTGCATAGGTCTTGACGAACTTGGGTGGGCGGCCACCGGCGGTGCGGAAGGACACCATGTCCTGCCACACCATCACCTGCGCGTCGCAGTCCGGCCCGGCCCCGATCCCGATGGTGGGCACCCTCGTCACTGTGGTCACTCGCGCAGCCAGGTCGGCGGGGATGACCTCAAGCACGATGGAGAACACCCCGGCGGCTTCGAGGGCCTTGGCATCGGCCAGCAATCGCTCGCCCTGCTCACCCCGGCCCTGCACCTGATATCCGCCCATAGTGTGCACTGATTGCGGGGTGAGCCCAAGGTGTGCCATCACCGGGACGCCCGCCTCGGCCAGCGCCTCGACCTGGGGGACCACGCGATGACCACCTTCCAGCTTCACGCCGTGGGCACCGGACTCCTTGAGGAAGCGAGCGGCGGTCTCCAGCGCCTGGGCCGGGGAGGACTGGTAGGAGCCGAATGGCAGGTCGGCGATGACCAGCGCCCGGCGGGCCCCCCGGACCACCCCGCGCACCAGGGGGATCAGCTCATCGACCGTCACCGGCACCGTGGTGTCATAGCCGTAGACGACGTTGGCCGCCGAGTCGCCAACCAGCAGCACGGGGATTCCTGCGGCGTCGAGCAGGGAAGCGGTGGAGTAGTCGTAGGCGGTAAGCATCGCCCACTTCTCGCCGCGACGCTTGGCCCTCCAGAGGTCCTGGACGCGGATCCGCTTTACCTTCTGGTCGGGGTCGATCGGCCCGCCGTACAGCGCGGGCTCGGCAGCAACTGCGGTCATCATTGACCGTCCTTCCTCGAGGCCGGCAGTGCGTCGCCGGTCCCCGGGTCGTGCCGGATGGCTGATACCTTCGAGCGTTGCACCCGATGCCGGGGCCCGCATCGGCGTGCGACCAGACTCACAGGTTGGGGTGCGGGGGAGCGTGCACAGACAGTCGACACACCGGGCATGAGAGGACGACACGCCGGGAACTAGGACTGCTCGCGCCAGCGGTTGGTGATCGGGAGGCGGCGGTCCCGGCCGAAGGCCTTGAGGGTGATCTTCGTGCCAGGCGGGTACTGGCGGCGCTTGTATTCTGCGGCGTCGACCAGGCGCACGACGCGCTCGATCAACTCCGGCGAGAACCCGGCAGCCACCAGGTCGCCGAAGCCGCGATCACCCTCCACGTAGTCGTCGAGTACGGCATCGAGAAGCTGGTAGTCGGGCAGCGAGTCAGCGTCGAACTGGCCGGGGCGAAGCTCTGCCGAGGGCGGCTTGCCGATCGAATTCGGGGGGATCGGCGGGGTCTCACCCCTCTTGCAGGCCATGGCGTTGCGCCACCGCGCCAGCGCCCACACCCCGGTCTTGGGCAGGTCCTTGATCGGCGCGAACCCGCCAACCGCATCACCGTAGATCGTCGAATAGCCGACCGCGAGCTCGGATTTGTTGCCGGTAGCCAGCACCAGGTGACCGTGCTGGTTGGACAGCCCCATCAGGATCAACCCCCGGCAGCGGGCCTGGACGTTCTCCTCGGCGACTCCGGACAGGCCGAGCTGCCCGACGAAGACGTCGACCATCTCCTTGATCGGCTGCACCTGGTAGTGCAGGCCGGTGCGCTCAGCAAGGTCGGCGGCGTCGGATCGGGAATGGGCCGACGAGTACGACGAGGGCATCGACACCCCGTACACGGCGTCCGCGCCCAGCGCGTCCACCGCCAGCGCGGCGCATACCGCGGAGTCGATCCCGCCGGACAGTCCGAGGACCACCGAGCGGAACCCGTTCTTGCGCGCGTAGTCGCCCAAACCGGTGACCAGCGCACTCCATACCTCGGCCTCGTCGGACAGCGGCTCGGCGGCCGGCACGACCGGTGCAGCGGGGTACGCCGGCAGCGGGTCGTCGGCCAGGACCACCCGCGCGACGTCCAGCTCCGCGTACCGGCCCGCTGCCACAGCCGACCCGCCGGCCAGGTTCAGATCGAGCACCACGAGCTGCTCAGCGAACTGCCGTGCCCGCACCAGCAGCTCCCCGCCGCCACTGACCACCATCGAGTCGCCGTCGAAGACGAGCTCATCCTGCCCGCCGACCAGGTTGACATAGGCCAGCGGCGCACGGGCCTCGGTGGCCCGGCGAACCACCAGAGCTAGGCGAGTGTCGTCCTTGGCGCGCTCGTAGGGGGAGGCGTTGGGCGCGACCACCAGGTCCACCCCCGCCTGGGCCAGCGCGGCGATCGGGCCGCCCGCCTGCCACAGGTCTTCGCAGATCACCATCCCGATCTCCAGGCCGTGCAGCCGCAGCGACGTCAGGGCGGTGCCGGGCACGAAGTAGCGGCGCTCATCGAACACCCCGTAGTTCGGCAGGTGGTGCTTGAACTGGCGGGCCGCTACCCGCCCGGCGTACAGCACCGCGACCGCGTTTCGGGGGCCCAGGGAATCCCGGTCCAGGTATCCGACGACCGCCGCCAGCTCTTCACAGCCGTCGTCGGCGAGCTGTGCCGCCAGGGCATCCAGGGCATGCACCGACCCGACCGCGAACGACTTCCGCATTGCCAGGTCTTCCACCGGATAGCCGGTCAGCACCATCTCGCCGAAGACCACGATGTGTGCACCGGCGGCGGCGGCCTCCCGGCAGCGCGCGGCGATCAGCGTGGCGTTGTCCTCGAGGGCGCCCACGCAGGGGTTGACCTGAGCCAGGGCCAGACGGAGCTGCGGCATGCTCTCATCATCTAGTACCTCAGTAGGATCAGGCGGGTGCCCTTCTCCCGCCCGTGGCGATTTCCTACCGTCCTGGTGGCTGCACTCATCCTCGGGGGGTGCGCCGCCGCCTCCGGCAGCCAGCCCGCTGACGTCACAGGGTCATCCCCGGGGGCCAGCGCCACACCGCACGAACGTGGTCCGGCCGGCGCGGTACCCCCGGGGTTGGAGCGGTTCTACGCCCAGCGGCCGACGTGGGGGGGCTGCGGGGAGTTCGCCACCACCGACCGCGACCAGGAGTTGTTCGGCAAACCCACGCTGCAGTGCACCAGAGTGGAGGTGCCGCTGGATTTCGCTCACCCGGAGGGGCGCACCGCGCTGCTGGGAGTGTTGCGCCGCCCCGCCGACAACAAGCAGGAGCGGCAGGGTTCCCTGCTGGTGAACCCCGGCGGTCCGGGGGCCTCCGGGATGGGTACGGTCGCTTCGCTGGCCGGGGCGGTGGAGGGCACCGATCTGGGCCGCCGGTTCGACCTCGTCGGCTTTGACCCCCGAGGAATCGGTGCCAGCCTGCCCAAAATCGTGTGCCGGAACACTCAGGAGGAGGACGCCCACCGGCTCGACCTCGACCTTGACACCTCACCTGCCGGAGTGGCCCAGACCGAGCACGAGAACCAGGACTACGTCGCGTTGTGCCTCAAGCGGGTGGGCAAGGACGTGCTCGCCAACGCCGGCACCAGGGATGTCGCGCGCGACATGGACGTGATGCGATCGGCACTGGGCGACGACAAGCTCACCTATCTCGGCTACTCCTATGGCACCCGGATCGGTACCGCGTATGCCGAGCAGTTCCCGGGCAACGTGCGGGCGATGGTGCTCGACGGTGCGCTGGACCCGAATGAGAACCTGGTGGAGAGCCTGGTGAATCAGGGAGCGGGGTTCCAGCAGTCATTCGATGCCTTCGTCGGCTGGTGTGTGGCTCAGCCGCAGTGCTGGCTGGGCAGTACCTCGAAGGATCAGGCCAACCAGAAGTTCCAGGAGTTGCTCCGGCCGCTGACCACCGCGGCGGGAGGAGTCGGCGACCGCAAGCTGTCCTACACCGACGCCACTACGGGCGCGATTCAGGCCCTGTACACCGACCAGCTCTGGCCGGCGCTCGATCGGGGTCTCACCCAGCTGGCCAACGGGGACGGCTCCACCATGCTGCTCCTGGCCGACATTTACTACCAGCGCGACCAGCATGGCTACTCCGGCAGTCAGGACGCTTTCCGGGCAGTTCGTTGCCTGGATGACCCCCCGGTGACCGATCCGGCCGTGGTCCGGGAGGCCGACCGGCGCTACCGGCAAGCCGCCCCGTTCCTCGATGACGGGCACCCGCCCTCGGCGGCCCGGGATGAGTGCGCGTTCTGGCCGGTTCCCGCGACCGGTCAGCCAGGACAGCCCCACGTCGACGGGCTGGCACCGGTGCTGGTGATCTCCACGACCGGCGATCCGGCAACCCCCTACCAGGCCGGGGTGGAGCTGGCCAAGCAGCTGCGGGGGACCTTGCTCACCTTCGAAGGCAATCAGCACACCGTCGCCCTCCAAGGCGTGAAGTGCGTGGACGACGCGGTCTCGGATTACCTGCTACGGCTCACCCTGCCGAAGCCGAAGGCGCGCTGTTTCGGCGCTTCCTGAGTCCTGTTTTCCAGAGCGGCCGTTGCGCAGGAGGAGGGCGCCGGCGGCACCGACCAGGCACACTCCAGAGGTCAGCAGGAAGATCTCCCGGTACTGGGTGCGCAGGGCAACGTCCAGGGCCAGCTGGTAGCCGGCGAGCTGCTGCTGGTACACCTCGCTGCTGACTCCGAAGGGCAATGGTGTGGCCAGTTCGGCGGTGAGTTCGCTGAAGCGATGCAGGCCCCAGGCGGACAGCGCGGCGACGCCGACGAGCATGCCGGTCATCCGGGCCACCACCACCGCCGCGGAGGCCACGCCGTGCCGGTCGGGCGGGGTCGCGCGCAGCGCCGCCGCGGACAGCGGCGCGATGACCAGGCCGAGCCCGAGGCCGGCCAGTGCGAGGTCGGAGTCCAGCCGGGGCACCGCGAGCAGGCCGAGGTCGTGCCGGGCTGCCAGGACGTCCGCCGGCCAGCCTGCGACCAGCAGGTATCCGGCTGCAGCCAGCAGCATGCCGGCGGCGGCCACGGCGGCGTCGCCCACGCGGCCCGCGAGTACCCCACCGATAAGCGCCCCGACCGGCAGTGCCACGAGGAACCGGACCAGGATCGCGGTTGCGGCGGTGGCGTCGCGGCGCAGCAGAGTCTGGGCGTAGAGCTCGACGTCGACCAGGGTCACCATCAGCGCTGCACCGGCCGCCAGGCTGACCCCCAGTGAACCGAGGAATACCCGCCACCGCACCCCGACCGGATCGAGCAGCCGGACAGTCGCGCGCCGCTCCCACAGCACGAACGCCACAGCGGCCAGCGCTGCCACACCCAGTGCCGGCCATCCCCATGGCGGCAGCACCCCGCGGTCGGGATCGGGGTTGTACAGCGCAACTACCAGCAGCGCCAGCGCGATCGCCAGCAGGCCGCCACCGACCAGGTCCAGCGGTGCCCTAGCCGCGGATCGCCTCGCCGGCGGCACCGCCAGCTGCACCGCCAGCACGGCGATGAGCGCAAGGGGCACGTTGACCCAGAAGACCCCGCGCCAGCCAGCGATTGCGGCCACCGCCACGCCGTAGAGCGGGCCCAGCACACTGCCCAGCTCCTGGGCAGCGCCCAGTGCGCCCAGCGCGGTGGAGCGACCACGATCCGGCCACAGATCGGCAGCCAGCGCCAGGGACACCGGCAGCAATGCGCCACCGGCGACACCCTGCAGGGCGCGCCCTGCCACCAGCATCGGCAGTCCCGGGGCGAGCGCGGTGATCGCAGACCCGGCCGCGAAGGTAACCAGGCAGACCTGCAACAGCGCCCGCCGCCCGAACCGGTCGGATGCCTGGCCGAGCAGCGGCATCGCCGCGACGTAGCCCAGCAGGAAGCCGGTGACGATCGGGGTGGACCGCTCCAGGTGGTTCAGCGGCACCTGCAGGTCACGGATGATGTCGACCAGCAGGCTGACCACGACGTAGGCGTCCAGGGCCGCCAGCAGGGTGACCAGCGCTCCGGTGCCCAGCGCCAGCCCGCGGCGGCGAACCGGGAGCCGGGTTGTCAGGCTTGACACAGGGCGACCCATCGCAGCTGGCCGGGATCAGGAGGGCATCAGGAGGGCATCAGGAGGGAGGAGCGATCTGGACCGGGGCGTCGTAGTCGGAAAGGTGGACGGTGACCGTGCCGTAGGTCGTCGGGAACTGGGCCTTGACCAGCCGTGAGCCCTGGGTGGCGACCCAGATCTCGCTGGTTTTGTCCGGGTCCAGTTGTGGTACCAGCGCGATGAGCGGCTGTGCTGGGAACTTCACCGCTAGGCGGTAGCTGTCCACGCCGTCGACCTGCTCGCGGGCCTCGGTGGTGGCCCCCGTACCGCTGGCGAGTACCGCAGCCAGGCCGCGATCGGGGTTCAGGATCGCCGACGGGTCATACACCGCACTGGCCAAGGACAACGGCAACTTCTGGATGGGACCGGTCGGAGGGCGTAGGTAGAGCGTGTTGCCAATGATCACGAACTGCAGTTCGAGGATCTGCCTGCCCTCGTCCAGCTTTGCGGTGCCCTTCGCCGAACCCTCCCGGGTGAGTTGGCCGTCGGCGGACCGGAGCTGTATCCCCGTCGCGTTGCCCTGGACGTCGACGGTGAAGTGAGTGGTGGTCACTGTCCGCATGGCGTTGGCGGAGTCGGCGAGCAGCCGCGGACCGTCGGGAAGGGCGGCCGTCTGCCCCGCGGTCCCGGTGCAAGAGGTGACCAACGCGACCACCAGTGTGGCGACGATGGCGAGAAGGCGCGGCATGTGCGCATCGTAGGGGGCGGACCTCAGTCCCGTCACCGACCTTCCATTACCCTGCTCGAATGGATCGCCAGCAGGAGTTCGTGCTGCGCACGCTGGAAGAACGCGACATCCGGTTCGTCCGGCTGTGGTTCACCGACGTGCTGGGGTACCTCAAGTCGGTCGCGGTGGCCCCAGCCGAACTGGAGGGGGCCTTCGCCGACGGCATCGGATTCGACGGGTCGGCGATCCAAGGGTTCGCCCGGGCCTACGAGTCCGACATGATCGCCAAGCCCGACCCCTCGACCTTTCAGGTGCTGCCCTGGGAAAACCCGAGCGGGGCCCACTACTCGGCCCGGATGTTCTGTGACATCGCGATGCCCGACGGGGCGCCGTCGTGGGCCGACCCACGGCACGTGCTGAGTCGGGGGCTGTCCACGGCCGCGGAGGCCGGCTTCACCTGCTACGTGCACCCCGAAATCGAGTTCTACCTGCTGCGCGACCTGCCCGGGGACGGCTCCGAACCGGTGGCCGCCGACTCCGGCGGGTACTTCGACCAGTCCAGCCACGACGCTGCTCCGCATTTCCGCCGCCAGGCCATCGAGGCCCTGGAGCAGATGGGAATCTCGGTGGAGTTCAGCCATCACGAGGGTGCTCCCGGGCAGCAGGAGATCGACCTTCGTTACGCCGACGCACTCACCATGGCTGACAACGTCATGACCTTCCGGTATGTCGTGAAGGAGGTCGCGATCACCCAAGGGGTGCGAGCCTCGTTCATGCCCAAGCCCTACACCGGCCAGCCGGGGTCGGCCATGCACACTCACATGAGCCTGTTCGAGGGTGACCGCAACGCCTTCCACGACGACAACGACCCCTACGAGGTCTCCGCCACCGGCAAGGCGTTCGTCGCGGGGATACTGCGACACGCCCGGGAGATCACCGCGGTGACCAACCAGTGGGTGAACTCCTACAAGCGGCTGATCGTCGGCGGGGAGGCGCCGACCGCGGTGTGCTGGGGGCATGCCAACCGCTCCGCGCTGGTGCGAGTGCCGATGTACTCGCCGGGCAGAGCGTCCAGCCGGCGGGTGGAGATCCGCACCCCGGACTCGGCCTGCAACCCCTATCTGACCTACGCAGTCATCCTCGCCGCGGGGCTGCGCGGGGTGCGGGAGGGCTACGAGCTGCCGCCGGCAGCCGAGGACGATGTGTGGTTGCTCTCGGAGCAGGAGCGTCGGGCGGCAGGCTATGCGCCACTGCCGCAGAACCTCTCCGAGGCGCTGGTCGAGATGGAGCGCTCCGAGCTGGTCGCCGAGGCGCTCGGCGAGCACGTGTTCGATTTCTTCCTGCGGAACAAGCGCGCTGAGTGGGACAACTACCGCCGCAACGTCACTGCATACGAGCTGCGCACCTACCTCCCCGTCCTCTAACCGCCCCCAACCCGCGCGTGTCGTCCTCTCCTGCCCCGCGTGTCGTGCTCTTGTGCCCGCCGTGTCGTGCTCTCGTGCCCGCGTGTTGTGCTCTCTTGCCCGCCGTGTTGTGCTCTCGTGCACAGCCCGCGGGGCGGGTAGGTGGTGGCCGTTAAAGACGGCGCAGAGGCGGGTTGGTAGTCCTTGAAGGGCACCCAACAGCGGTCCGCGGTCAGTAAGTCGATCGACGTGCCGGATCACCCCGGCCAGGATCGGTATGTGGACGCCAGACTGCACCACGATCTCGCGGACTTCGTCACGTTGACCCACCCGCTGCTGCAGGGCGATCCGGTCCGCCACACTATCGCCCTCTCGGCGCTCGACCAGACGTTGCGGGTGCCCGAGATCATGGCAGATCCCCCGGTGCTCCTGACCGTCCACCGCGGGGACCTCCTCGCCGGCGCGGCAGTGTGCACGCCACCACACGACCTGATCGTCAGCGCGCTGCCGCCGGAGTGCGCCGATGCCGCGGTTGAGCTGCTCGCCCGACGGGACGCCGGGGTGCCCGGTGTCGTGGGACCCCGAGATGAGGCGGCGGCGTTCGCGCGGAGCTGGTCTGCGCGCACCGGTGCGTCGGTGCACGAGCGGATGGCGATGCGATTGTTCGCCCTGCACCAGCTCACCCCACCGAACGGTGTCCGCGGCGCTGCACGGCAGGCCGGCGACGGCGACATTGAGCTCCTGGCGCAGTGGCGGGCGGACTTCTCAGAGGAGGCGACCGGCGGCTTGCGCGGCCACGGGACCGCTCTACAACAGACTCAACGCAGCCTCGCCGCCGGCGGTGCGGCGTTGCTGTGGGAGGTTGCCGGGAAACCGGTGGCCTGGGCCTCGACGCGGGTCCCGGTGGTAGCGATGTCTCGGATCGGCCCCGTGTACACGCCGCCGCAGCACCGCGGGCAGGGGTACGGCACAGCGGTGACGGCGTCCGCCGCGAGCTGGGCGCAGCAGGCCGGTGCTGAGCACGTGCTGTTGTTCACCGACCTAGCAAACCCGATCACCAATACCATCTACCCGCGGATCGGGTTCCGTCCAGTGCACGACGCGGTAGAGATCGCGTTCACTCCCGCATCGCGATCGCAGTCTGGAGACAGAACGCATTAATCTGGCCTCGATTACAGCAGTCTGTCTTCAGAACGCGGGTGGGGCGGGGGAGGTGCACGGTTAGGCTCGCGGACGTGGGCAGCCGATTGCTAGTGGTGCAACCTTCCGATGTCGCTCCCGCGGAGCGGCTGGGCGACTGGCTGGCGGACGCAGGTGCGGACCTCACGCTGCGCCGCCCCGCGACCGACGGGGTCCCCGAGAGCCTCGAGGGCGTCGACGGCGTGGTGTGCATGGGCGGCGAGATGGGCGCCAACGACGACGCCGACTATCCGTGGCTAGCCGCGCTGAGGTGGTTGCTCGCTGACGCGGTCGCCCGAAGGATGCCGGTCCTCGGCGTGTGCCTCGGCGGCCAGCTGCTGGCAAAGGCCACCGGGGGCGCGGTCCGGCGTGCGGTCGACGGCCCCGAAGCCGGCACGCTGCTCGTCGCCAAGCGGGACGCGGCCGGACACGATCCGCTGTTCGCGCAGCTGCCGATGACTCCCGACGTCATCCAATTCCACCACGACGAGATCCACCGGCTGCCACCCGGAGCCACCCTGCTGGCCTCATCCCCGCGTCACGCGAACCAGGCATTCAGGGTCGGCGTTGCCGGCTACGGCCTGCAGTGTCATATCGAGACCTCGCCCGCCACGGTGCTGTCCTGGGCAAGCCGTGATGCGGGTGGTGCTTTCCCACCGAGGCAGCTCGATCCGGACCACCTGGAGCAGGTGCACGCCGACATCGAGCAGGCCTGGCGGCCGGTTGCGGCGCGGTTCGTGGCCCTGGCCGCAGGCGATCTGGCCGCCGACGATCTATCACCGGCCGTGGGTCCGGGAGACCGCCCCGCTCTCCACCTGCTGGAAGACTAGCTAGCGTCTCGCATTGTGGCCACCGATGGCAGGCGCAGCGCCCTGGCCCTGGCGCGGCTAGGACTGACCGGTAGCGGGGTCGCCGAGGCACTGATGCGGCTGGGCTGGTGGAGCGACGGGCAGGCGCCGCAAGACGCGATTGACGCGGTGGACGCGCTATCTCGCGCACCTGACCCCGAGCTGGCGTTGCGCACCCTGGTCCGGCTGGCCAAATCCGCTGGTGACGGCTGGGCCGAGCTGGACGCTGCGCTGCGCCGAGACAGCGGGGTGCGCGGGCGGCTGCTCGCGGTGCTCGGCTCCTCGACCGCGCTCGGGGACCATCTGGTGGCCAAGTCGAAGCGTTGGCGTGGGCTGGTGGCGTCAGCCGCGGCTGAGCCGGGTTGGGCAGTCCAGGCGGTCGGGCGGCTGCGCACCGCCGTTGGGGCGGACCCGGCCGGGCCGCCGCCTGGCACCCCGGGGGGCACCCGGGCGTCGCTGACCGGCATCAAGGCGCAGCGCGCGCTGCGGGCCGCCTACCTTGATCTGATCACCGAGCTGGCCGCCGCGGATCTGGCCACCGTGGTGGAGCCCGGTTGGCCGGTGTTGCCATTCGAGCAGGTCGTCGAGGCGCTGTCGGAGCTCGCGGCGGGGGCTCTGCGCGCCGCGCTGGCCGTTGCGGTAACCGACGTCGTCGGGCAGGACAGGCAGCCGGCCCGGCTCGCTGTGATCGGGATGGGCAAGTGTGGCGGGGCCGAGCTCAACTACGTCTCCGACGTCGACGTGATCTTCGCGGGGGATTCCGAGGACGAGCTGGGTGAGGCCACCAAGCTGGCTTCCGCGACGATGCGGCTGGCCAGTGCGGCATGTTTCGAGGTGGACGCGGCGCTGCGGCCGGAGGGCAAGAGCGGCGCGCTGGTGCGCACCCTGGATGGGCACCTGTCCTACTACCGCCGGTGGGCCAAGACGTGGGAGTTCCAGGCGTTGCTCAAGGCCCGTCCGATCGCTGGTGACATCGAGCTCGGCGCCCGCTACGTGGCGGCCGTGGCACCGTTGGTCTGGACCGCGGCGGATCGGGAGAACTTCGTACCCGAGGTCCAGGCGATGCGCCGCCGGGTAATCGACCATGTGCCCGCCGAGCTGGTGGACCGGGAGCTCAAGCTGGGCTCCGGTGGTCTGCGGGACGTGGAGTTCGCCGTGCAGCTGCTGCAGTTGGTGCACGGCCGCACCGATGAGTCCCTGCGGGTCCCCTCCACGGTGAAGGCGTTGGCCGCGCTGGGCGCAGGCGGGTACGTCGGGCGTGACGACGCCGCGAATCTTGCCTGCTCCTACCGGTTCCTGCGGCTGCTGGAGCACCGGTTGCAGCTGCAGAAGCTGCGCCGCACCCACCTGCTCCCGGCCGAAGACGATACCGCTGCGTGGCGCTGGCTGGCCCGCGCCGCAGGAATGCGGCCCGACGGGCGGCACGACGCGTTGGGGGTGCTGCGGGCCGAGTACACCCGGCAGTCGCACCGGGCCCGCCGGCTGCACCAGAAGCTGTTCTACCGGCCGCTACTGGAGGCCGTGGCCAAGGTGCCCACCGAGGACCTTCGGCTGTCGGAGTCCTCGGCGCGGGCGCGGTTAGCCGCATTGGGCTACGCCTCACCACAGGGCGCCCTGGGGCACCTGCGGGCACTGACCGACGGGGTGTCCCGGCGCGCGGCGATCCAGTCCGCCCTGTTGCCGGTGCTGCTGGAGTTCCTTGCCGACACCCCCGACCCCGACGGTGGGCTGGCCGCCTACCGCCGGGTGTCCGAGGCGCTGGAGGACACCCCGTGGTACCTGCGGCTGCTGCGGGACGAGGGCGCGGTGGCGCAGCGGCTGATGACTCTGCTCGGTACTGCCCGGATGGTGCCGGCCCTGCTCGTCCGGGCGCCGGAAGTGCTGCAGTTGCTCACCAATCTGGAAGAGCTGGCGGCCCGTGACCCGGCAGAGGTGGCTGCATCACTGCGCGCTACCGCAGGCCGGCACCGTGACCCCGTAGCCGCGGTGACCGCAGCCCGGGCGCTGCGACGCCACGAGCTGCTCCGGATCGCCTGTGCCGACCTGTTGGGACTGCTCGACGTCGACGCGGTGTGCAGTGCGCTGTCCTCGGTGTGGACAGCGGTCTTGGCGGCGGCGCTGGATGCAGCGCTGCGTGCCGAGATCGAGCACCGGCAGGCCGAGCCGGCCCGCATCGCGGTGATCGGGATGGGTCGGCTCGGTGGCGCGGAGCTGGGTTACGGCTCCGACGCCGATGTGCTGTTCGTCTGCGAACCATCGCCCGACATGTCGGGCAAAGACGCTGAGAACGATGCGGTGCGCTTCGCCTGCTCGGTGGCCGAATCGGTGCGCAAGTTGCTCGGCTCGCCCAGCCAGGATCCCCCCCTGGTGGTCGATGCGGGGCTGCGCCCCGAGGGGCGCTCGGGCCCGCTGGTGCGCACTCTGGCCTCCTACCGGGTCTACTACACCCAATGGGCGCAGACCTGGGAGGCGCAGGCGTTGCTGCGGGCCACCCCGGTGGCCGGAGACAAGGAGCTGGGGGAGCAGTTCATCGAGGCGATCGACCCGGTGCGCTACCCCCCGGGTGGACTCAACGCGCGGCAGGCCACCGAGATCCGCCGGATGAAGGCCCGGGTCGATTCCGAGCGACTGCCCCGCGGAGCCGATCCGACCACCCACACCAAGCTCGGCCGCGGCGGGCTGGCCGACGTGGAGTGGACCATCCAGCTGCTGCAACTGCAGCACGCGCACCAGGTCGACGCGCTGCGCACGCCGTCGACCGGGTCCGCACTACGGGCCGCCGCCGATGCGGGACTGCTCAAGACGGCGGATGCCAAGGCCCTGCTGGCCGCGTGGCGGTTTGCCACCAGGACCCGTAACGCGCTGACCCTGGTCCGGGGCAAGCCGGTCGATCAGTTGCCCAGCTCCGGTCGGGAGCTTGCGGCGGTGGCCCGGGTGCTTGGACATTCAGCAGACGATGACCCCGGCAAGGTCGTCGACGAGTACCGCCGCGTCACCCGCCGGGCCCGGGTAGTGGTCGAGCGCTCCTTTGGTGCCTGATCTGCCATCTCACATGACTTTCACCCGCGCATGCAGCCCAGCCGCCGCGTTAGGCTGAACGAGGACATCTCCGTGGACAACTACTCTCTGTACGATCCGCTGCTGCGAAGCGTTGCGTGATTTCGTTCCGCAGTTGCAGCGAGGTAAAGCGCGGGAAGTCCGCAGTTGAGGTTGAGGGCCGAATCTATGCGGGGGCGATGGGCAAAGGCCGGTCCGGGTCGGAGGCAGTGTGCATCTGGTGGGCAAAACCACATCGGCTGGGTGGCAGGTAGCCGCCCGGCCGTTCAAGCCATGAACACCAATGGAGCGTCCAGCCACCGCCGGCGCAGGGCGGTGTCGGTGTCGTTGCCGATCGCTAGCAGCGAGCCTGTCGAGCAGCTGGATCGGGCGGTCGAGACCTTCAATCGGGTCAACCGGGCACTGCCGAGGACGGTACTGGGCCGCGAGGAGCTGATCGCCCTCGGCGGCCTCCTCACGCAGATCAGCGGTGCGCTGCTGACCTTCACCGACCTGCTCAGCGCCCCTGCGCACCACTACGATCGCACCCGGTGGCCGGACGGAACCGACAGCGACCCAGACGCCGACGCCGACACCGATGTGCGGCCGGTTGGACGGCAACCGGCCGCCACCAGGTTGCTTCGGGACTGCCGGGACGGCTACCTCGCCGCCTACACCTCTGCTCGGGCGTTCCACGCCGACCTCAAGCGGATGCCCACGGACCGCGATACGCCGCGCGAGCAACGGGCAGCGCAAGCCGAAGGGCCATCAGCTTGTGATGTCCTTGCTGGCGAACCGCCGCCACGCCGCGAAGCCGAAGACCGTCGCGTAGGCCAGCCCGGAGAACGCCCCGCTGGCCAGGTGGGTCCAGTCGATGGGGGAGGCCAGCAGGTCCGCCCACGCGGAACTGAAGTGGGTAGGCAGGTAGTCCCGGAGATTGCCGAGGGCGTCAACGGTCTCCAGGATCTGGGACAGGATCGACACCATCACCGCCCCGCCGACCGCCCCGAGGGGCGCATCGGTGCTCACCGACAGCAGCAGCGCCAGCCCGCCGACCCAGGCCAGGTGCAACACCAGGTACGCGGGGGCCAGCGCTAACCGGCTCGCGGCGGGGAGGAACGCCAGCGACTGGCCGGTAGGGGAGACCAGGTCGCCGGCGCCGTAGGCGGCTACACCGACAGCCATCGCCACCGCGGGTAGCAGCACCAGGGCGAAGGCCGAGAGCACCGCGGCGACTACCGCCTTCTGCCGCAGCAG
>DATDHI010000320.1:0-2964 GCA_036521655.1 Pseudonocardiaceae bacterium
ACGAGAGCCGGGATCGACCCCGCGCCGCGACGGACAGGTCCTACCTGGCCGCAGTTCCTGCGTTCCCAGGCCGAGGCGATCTTGGCGTGCGACTTCTTCACGGTCGGCCTGCTCGATGGGACCCTGGTCTACGTCCTTGCCGTGATCGAGCACGCTAGCAGGCGCATCCGCATCCTCGGAGTTACCCTGCATCCGACCGGGGAATGGACCGCCCAGCAGGCCCGCAACCTGAGTGCGCCACGAGGCGCACTGCTGTATCGCCCGCGTAGCGGGCAGGGACTGGAGGAGGTGTCCTTGGATCTGATGGCTGACCCGTGATCCGAAAGGTGAGAGGGGAAAATAGCAGGCCAGGAAACCGGTGACCGTGCCCAGGCGTACGGGGCGGTGCGCCGGGGGATCCGCGCGATATGGCGAAAGCTGGATTGCCTGAAGCCCAGTCTCCGGAAGGTGTGATCCGGGCACCCGCCGGAAAGACGCCTGTAACCGGCGCCGGCCCCTGCTGTGAGGTGAGCAGGTACTCGCGGCAATCCTCTGGGGTGCAGGAGCGATGCCCTGTCGGGGCATTGAAGGAGACGAACGGGACGCCTAAGTCGCGCTAGTACGTACGGCAGTTGTGAACGTGGGATCGCCTAAGGGACGCGAGTCCTATGGCGACGGAGTGCCTGTAGTAGTCGCCGGGGTGACGTCCGGCCAATCTGGCGACCGTTAACGGCGGTCCACAGGGCGAAGAGGCACAGGCGATAGATGATCCAGGCCAGGAGGTATGCGTAATGCAGGACGCCGCAGTGGTGCTGGAAGTCCTCCGTGAGCGGAGCAGGAAGGGCCTGCCGCTCAGCGAGCTTTACCGGCAGATGTTCAATCCGGCCATGTACCTGCTGGCTTACGGCCGCATCTACTCCAACCAGGGGGCGATGACGCCGGGGGCCTGCGGGGAGACCGCTGACGGGATGTCCGAGGCGATGATCGGCGAGATCATCGAGCTGATGCGGTTCGAGCGGTACCGGTTCGCCCCGGCCCGCCGGGTGTATATCCCGAAGAAGAACGGCAGGCTCCGGCCCCTGGGCATACCGTCGTGGCGGGACAAGCTCACCGGTGAGGTAGTCCGCCTGATCCTTGAGGCGGTTTACGAGCCGGTGTTCTCGTCCCGGTCGCACGGGTTCCGGAAGGGCTACGGGTGCCATACCGCGCTGCGGCAGGTGCGCGACGCCTGGACCGGGACCGTGTGGTTCATCGAGGGCGACATCTCCGACTGCTACGGGTCCGTTGATCACGAGATCCTGATGCAGATCCTCGGTGAGAAGATCGGTGACCAGCGGTTCCTCCGGCTGATACGCGGCATGCTGCGGGCCGGGTACCTGGAGGACTGGGAGGTCAGGGACACGCTCAGCGGCTGTCCGCAAGGCGGTGTCGCATCACCCGTCCTCAGTAACATCTACCTGCATAAACTCGATGAGTTCGTCGAGAGGGAACTGATCCCGCAGTACACGCGGGGAGAGCACCGGGCACCGAACCCTGGCTACCAGGCAGTGAAGACCCGGCTGCGGAGCGCGAGGCGGCGCGGGGACCGGGCGGAAGCCCGGGACCTGAGACGCCAGCTGCGCGCCCTCCCCGCAGGTGACCCGGTGGACCCTGGCTACCGGCGGCTGTTCTACTGCCGCTACGCAGATGATCATCTGCTGGGATTCATCGGGCCCAAGGCCGAAGCCGAGCAGATCAAGGCGGAACTGGCGCGGTTCCTGCGAGAGACCCTCGCCCTGGAACTCAGCCCGGACAAGACCCTGATCAGCCACGCCCGCACCCAGCCGGCGCGGTTCCTCGGCTATGACATCATCGTCCAGCACTGCAACACGAGAATCACCCACGGCCTGCGTTCGGCCAACGGGAAGGTCGCGTTGCGGGTGCCGCCGGACGTCGTCAAGGCCCAGTGCGCCCGCTACCGGTGCCGGGGCAGACCCTGGCACCGGTCCCCGCTCCAGAACCTGCCCGACTACGACATCGTGCGGATCTACGGAGCTGAATACCGGGGCGTCGTGAACTACTACCTGCTCGCCCAGGACGTCTCGCGGCTCGGCATCTTGTGCTGGAACGCCCTGACGTCGATGCTGAAGACCCTGGCCGCCAAGCACAAGTCCACCGTCACCAAGATGGCCGTCCGGTTCACGGCGAAGGCCATCACCGCTGACGGCCCCAGGACCTGCTTCGAGGCCAGGACCCGGCGGGAGGGCAAGAAGGACCTGGTAGCACGATTCGGCGGGATACCCCTCAGGCAAGACAGGCGCGCGGTCATCACCGACCCCGCCCCGATCCCGGTCACCACCCCGCGCAAGGAGCTGATCCACCGGCTCCGCAAGCGGCGGTGCGAGCTATGCGAGCACGGCGCCACGGTGGCAGTCCACCAGGTCACCGCACTCGCCAGCCTCGGAAGGCCAGGACCGGGCCAGCCCGCGTGGGCCGCCCTCATGGCGAAAATGCGGCGCAAGACACTCATCGTCTGCGCATCGTGCCATGACTGGATCCACGCGAACCCCGTCGCACACGCGGCATAAATCGCTGGAGAGCCCGGTGCACCGAAACGGTGCACGCCGGGTTCGGAGGGAGGCTGCCCGGAAAAGCCCGCACACGCGGGACCTCGCCGGGCAGCCCACCCTACTCATGGACCTCGGCGAGCAGGCGCATCAGGTCAAGTTCATGATCCGCGACCGCGGCCCGGACTTCACGGCCGCGTTCGACGCGGTCCTTGCCGGTGCCGGGATCCGGACCGCACTCTGATCTGGAATCTAGGCCATTTGCGGCGGATCCTGCGCGAGTACGAGATACACCACAATCAGCACCGGCCGCACCGCTCCCTGGACTCCGCCGCGCCGCTGAAATCCCTACCCGAACCGGTCGATCTCGGCCAGTACCGCGTGCGAAGACAGGCTCGCGCCGGTGGCATGATCAACGAATATCGCCTGGTCGCATGAC
>DATDHI010000321.1:0-1884 GCA_036521655.1 Pseudonocardiaceae bacterium
TCCTCGGAAAAGACTTGCCCTGTCCCTGAGGGTGCGGATGAGGGCCAGGGGCCCGATGGTGATGGTGCGCGGGTGCCTGGTGATCCCGGTCGGGGGAAACGGGGGCAGCGGCGAGGTGGTCCGGGGCATGGCCGCCGGGACTATTCACACCTTAAGCTTGTCGTTTAACCTGCCTTGGCCTTGGTGGTGGAGTTCTTGCCGACATCGTGCCGGTGGGTGGGCTGGCGGTTCTTGACACCGGGTGGGCGTCCTGGTCCGGGTCGTGTGGGTTTTGGTGCGTTGGCGGGCAGGGCTGTTTTCGGCCGGAGGTTGCGAAACCCGCGGCGGATGCGGGCGGGGGTGAGCCGGTGGGGCTTGGTGACTGGTTTCTCCCATGGCCGGCGGAGATCGCTGGTGAGGTGGCGTGCCAGTCGGAGCTGGGTGTGGGCGGCGAGGATGATCCAGGTCCAGCGCTCGCCTTGGTCGGGTGTGCGGATGCGTGGCCGGGTCCAGCCCAGGGTTTGCTTGAGGAACCGGAAGGTGTGTTCCAGGTCGAAGCGGCGCAGGAAGGCTCGCCATAGGCGGTTGAGGTCGGTGTCGCTGAGGTCGGGCCGGGAGGCCCACAGCCATACCGGTTTGGGGTTGCGATCGCCAGGTAGCCGCTCGACCCGGAGGCAGATGATGCTGCCTTCGATGATGGGCAGTGGGCCCTGGTGCGATTCCCACGCCGCGCGGTGAGTCAGCCGAGGATGCAGTCGGTTCCACGCGCAGGCCCGGGCGGTGCCGTAGCGGCGGGTATCGGTAAGAGTGATCGTATTGGGCTCGGGCTGGGTCTCGATGTCCGCCAGCGCGAACTCGGGACCGTGCTTGGACGGGCGCCCCGGGGCGCTGGGCGGCCGGGGCGGTGCTGGGAAGGCGAACACTCGATCCGAGCGCAGCCGCCCGAGCAGTTCGACTGGCAGATCGGCGAGCAAAAAGGCCAGGCGGGTCACGTCGTAACCAGCGTCGAACACGATAAGGATATCCGGGTCCCCGGGCGTGTGCTGCCCGGAGTGCTGGAGGCGGTGGATGACCTCCCGCAGTTGGGTGGCGGTCACCGTGGTCGCATCATCACCAGGACCCAGGCGCACCGCATCTAGCAGCGCGGTCCACGATGTGCGGCCCGGCTCCAGGGCCGCGACAAAGGAATAGGGCCAGCCGGGGATCATCTGTGCCTGACCTTTTCCGCGTCCATAGACATGGCAGAACGACCGATCGGGGCTGGTCGCCGCGTCTGGGCGCAGCCATGGGCTGACATCGACTGCCAGGGTGATCCGCCCGTGGGCGTCCCGCGGTAGTGGCAGGCTCGCCAGCGACCTGCGCAGCCGATCGACCTCAATGCGGCCGCTGCACAGGCCGTCGTAGAGGGCGCCATGCCCACGCCGGTGTTCGGCGGTTAACGTCAGCCCGACCAGCGTGCTTACCGGCCCCTCGGCACACAACACCGCGTCGGTGAGCTCGAACAACGCATCCGCCCGCAAGCTCAGGCAGTCATAGAACGCACAGCGGAACACGGCAAGATCATCCAGGCTCGCCGGGCCCGCCTGCTCGCCTCCGCCACTCATCTGCTGCACACTGACATCCACGGCCACCGCCCCTCATCGTCGAGCTCTGTGAAACGAACCCGAAGATGATCAAGCGGTGGCCGTGTCATGTCATGGCGACACGCCGCCACGAGGCGACAAACCAGACATCAAGAGGTTAAACGACAAGCTAAGCGGGTGTGGATGTATCCCCTTCACCGTGACGCGAGCGGCATCTTGTCCGCGACGTTTCCCCACCCGCTGCTGACCGGAAGCGACGATCACGTGGCTGATGTGAACACCCTGGAGCTGGCCGGCGCGGGTGGGCTGCTGGAGGCGTTGG
>DATDHI010000322.1:0-16392 GCA_036521655.1 Pseudonocardiaceae bacterium
TTTTCGACCGCCACGGCGGGGAAGTCCTCATAGACCTCGTTCCAATCCCGTAATCGCAGTTCGACCGGGCGGCGCGGAGGGTTGCGGCGCCCCGTAGTGAGGAAGCCCTTGGGATCAGCCATGGGCCGCCTCCATGATGGCGTCGTTGACGTCGCGGCCGTCCCGCTGCGCCGCCGCTTGGGCGGCCAGCACCCGCTTGAAGTCCTTGGGCATGACCTTGCCGAACCGATCCACCGCGGTGTCCCAGTCCGACAGCAGTGCATGCGCCACCGCAGACCCCGTCTCGGCGTGATGCCGCGCCACCGCATCGGCCAGCAACGCGCGATCCTCGTCGTCCAGCGGGTCCAGGTCGACCATCTCCGGGTTTACCCGTGCCCTTTTAACGGGCTCAGCCAGGTCGAGCACATAGGCGACCCCACCGGACATTCCCGCTGCGAAGTTGCGTCCGATCGTTCCGAGCACCACCACCCGGCCGCCGGTCATGTACTCGCAGCCGTGATCACCGACGCCTTCCACGACGGCCAACGCGCCGGAGTTGCGCACGCAGAAGCGCTCCCCGACGATGCCGCGGATGAACATCTCCCCGGACGTCGCACCGTAGAGGATCACGTTCCCGGCGATGATGTGGTGCTCGGCGGTGAACTGCGCGTCGGGATGCGGCCGGACGGTGATCCGCCCGCCGGACAGGCCCTTGCCGACGTAGTCGTTGGCGTCGCCAACCAGCCGCAGGGTGATCCCGCGCGGCAGGAACGCCCCGAAGGACTGCCCGGCTGATCCGGTCAGGGTGATGTCGATGGAGTTGTCGGGCAGCCCCGCACCACCCCAGCGGCGGGTCAGCTGGTAGCCGAGCATGGTGCCCACGGTGCGGTTGACGTTGCGCACCGGCAGGTCCAGCCGCACCGGTTCACCGCCGGCCAGAGCTCCCTCGGCCAGGGCTCCCTCGGCCAGTGCGATGAGCGTGTTGTCCAACGCCTTGTCCAGCCCGTGGTCCTGCTCCCGCACCCGGTGCCGGGGGGCGTCGGGGTCCAGACCGGACGGCAGGTGCAGGATCGGCGACAGGTCCAATCCGGCGGCCTTCCAGTGGTCGATCGCCGGGCGGGTGTCCAGCACCTCAGTGCGCCCGATCGCCTCCTCCAGCGACCGGAATCCCAGCGCAGCCAGGTGTTCGCGCACCTCCTGGGCGACGAATTCGAAGAAGGTGACGACGTATTCGGCTTTGCCGGTGAACTTCGCCCGCAGCACCGGGTTCTGGGTGGCCACGCCCACCGGGCAGGTGTCCAGATGGCAGACCCGCATCATGATGCAACCGGAGACCACCAGCGGGGCGGTGGCGAAGCCGTACTCCTCGGCGCCCAGCAGTGCGGCGATGATGACGTCGCGACCGGTCTTGAGCTGGCCGTCGGTCTGCACGACGATCCGGTCCCGGAGCTTGTTGGCGATCAGCGTCTGCTGGGTCTCGGCCAGGCCCAGCTCCCAGGGTGTGCCGGCGTGCTTGATCGACGACAGCGGTGAGGCGCCGGTGCCGCCGTCATGCCCCGAGATGAGCACCACGTCGGAGTACGCCTTGGCCACCCCGGCGGCCACCGTACCGACCCCTACCTCACTCACCAGCTTGACGTGCACGCGAGCTCGCGGGTTGGCGTTCTTCAGATCGTGGATCAGCTGCTTGATGTCCTCGATGGAGTAGATGTCGTGGTGCGGTGGCGGCGAGATCAGCCCTACCCCGGGAGTGGAGTAGCGGGTCTTGGCGATCCACGGGTACACCTTGGTGCCGGGCAGCTGCCCGCCCTCGCCGGGCTTGGCACCCTGCGAGATCTTGATCTGCAGATCGTCGGCGTTGACGAGGTACTCGCTGGTCACGCCGAACCGCCCGGAGGCCACTTGCTTGATCGCCGAGCGGCGCAGGTCCCCGTCGGCGTCGGCGATGTAGCGGTCGGCGTCCTCGCCGCCCTCCCCGGTGTTGGACTTGCCGCCCAGCCGGTTCATCGCGATGGCCAGCGTCTCGTGCATCTCCTTGGAGATGGATCCGTAGGAGATGGCGCCGGTAGCGAACCGCTTGACGATCGACTCGACCGGTTCGACTTCGTCCAGCGGGACGGGCTCCCGGTCGCGGAAGGCGAACAGCCCGCGCAGGGTCATCAGCCGGGTGGACTGTTCGTCGACCAGCCGGGTGTACTCCTTGAAGACCTCGTACTTACCGGCGCGGGTGGAGTGCTGCAGCTTGAACACCGTCTGCGGGGAGAACACGTGTGCCTCGCCCTCGCGGCGCCACTGGTAGTCGCCGCCCACCGCAAGCTCCCGGTGCGGGGCGTGCACCCCGTCGCGGGGGAAGGCATAGCGGTGCCGCATCGCCACCTCGTCGGCCAGCGTGTCGAAACCGATCCCGCCCAGGCGCGAGGTGGTGCCGGTGAAGCAGCTGTCGATGATCTTCTCGCCCAGCCCGATCGCCTCGAAGATCTGCGCGCCGGTGTAGGAGGCCACTGTGGACACGCCCATCTTGGACATCGTCTTGCGGACTCCCTTACCCAGCGCCTTGATCAGGTTGCGGGTGGCGGTCTTGGCGTCAATGCCGTTGAGCAGGCCCCGATCGGCGAGATCCTCCACAGTGGCCATCGCCAGGTAGGGGTTGACCGCCACGGCGCCGTAGCCGATGAGCAGCGCGACGTGATGCACCTCGCGGGCATCACCGGCCTGGACGACCAGGCCGACCTGGGTGCGGGTCTTCTCCCGTACCAGATGGTGGTGCACCGCGCCGGTGAGCAGCAGCGACGGGATCGGCGCGCGCTCGGCGTCGACGCCCCGGTCCGACAGCACGATCAGCCGCGCACCATCACGGACCGCTGCAGAGACCTCGGCGCGGATCTCGTCGAGCCGGCGAACCAGCGCCTTGCCGCCGCCGTGCACGTCGTACAGGCCCCTGATGGTCACGGCTCGGTACTCCGGCTGATCGCCGTCAATATCGACGTGGACGATCTTGGCGAGCTCGTCGTTGTCGAGTACTGGGAAGGGCAGCACGATCCGCCGGCAGGAGTCGGCGTCGGCGGCGAGCAGGTTGGGCTCGGCGCCGAGCTGCGCCTCCAGCGAGGTCACCAACTCCTCCCGGATCGCGTCCAGCGGTGGGTTGGTGACCTGGGCGAACAGCTGGGTGAAGTAGTCGAACAGTTGCCGGGAATTGCGGGAGAACGGGGCCAGCGGTGCGTCGTTGCCCATCGACCCGATGGGTTCCGCGCCGGTGATGGCCATCGGGGTCAGCAGCACCCCGAGCTCTTCTTCCGTGTAGCCCATCGCCTGCTGGCGGCGCACTAGCGATGCATGGGTGGGCACTTCGCGTTCCCGCTCGGGCAGATCTTCCAGCTGGGTCAGGCCGCGCATGACCCAGTCGGCGTAGGGGTGGTCGGCGGCAAGCTGGCCCTTGATCTCGTCGTCGCCCACGATCCGGCCGGCCGCGGTGTCGGCGAGGAACATCCGCCCCGGCTCCAGCCGCCCCTTGCGCACCACGGTGGCCGGGTCGATGTCCAGCACTCCGACCTCGCTGGCCAGCACCACCAGGCCGTCCTCGGTGACCCAGAACCGGGCTGGGCGCAGGCCGTTGCGGTCCAGCACGGCACCGATCACGGTGCCGTCGGTGAAGGCGACCAGCGCGGGTCCGTCCCAGGGCTCCATCAGAGTGGAGTGGAACTCGTAGAACGCCCGGCGGGCCGGGTCCATCTCGTCGTGGTTCTCCCACGCCTCGGGGATCATCATCAGCACCGCGTGCGGCATCGACCGACCGCCCAGGTGCAGCAGTTCGAGGACCTCGTCGAAGGACGCGGAGTCGCTGGCCTTGGGGGTGACGATCGGGTAGAGCCGATTCAGGTCACCGGAGATGAGGTCGGTGGCGAGCTGGCTTTCCCGCGCACACATCCAGTTCCGGTTGCCGCGCAGGGTGTTGATCTCGCCGTTGTGCGCTACGAAGCGGTACGGGTGGGCCAGTGGCCAGGACGGGAAGGTGTTGGTGGAGAACCGGGAGTGCACCAGTGCCAGCGAGCTGGTGATCCGCTCGTCGGACAGGTCCGGGTAGAAGCTCACCAGCTGTTCCTCGGTGAGCATTCCCTTGTAGACGATCGTGCGCCCGGACAGGCTGGGGAAGTAGACGTCAGCATCGTGCTCGGCGCGCTTGCGCACGCAGTACACCTGCCGCTCCAGCTCCAGTCCACTCGTGTGCGGCCCGGCGGCCGGGTCCGAGGCGAGGAACAACTGCCGGAAGCGCGGCATCGCCGATCGAGCGGTGGGGCCGACGCCGTCAGGGTTGACGGGCAGCTCCCGCCAGCCCAGCACCCGCATGCCCTCCTGCGCCGCGATGCGTTCGATGGTTGCCACCGTCTCAGCGTCATCCTCCGGCAGGAAAGCAGTGCCGACCGCGTAGCAACCCGGCTCGGGCAGCTCGAACTCGACGACCTCGCGGAAGAAGGCATCTGAGATCTGGAACAGGATGCCCGCTCCGTCGCCGGTGTCGGGCTCCCCGCCACGGGCACCCCGGTGTTCAAGGTTGCGCAGCGCGGTGAGAGCCTTCACCACGATGCCGTGATCGCGCCGTCCGGCGAGGTCGGCCACGAAGGCCACCCCGCATGCGTCATGCTCATAAGCGGGGTCATACAAGCCTGACCCTGTGCGTTGACCCTGCGACCGAAGGTTAGCTCTTGCAGGGCGCGATCCTGCATGCTCGTCGTGCGCTGACCGATGGTGGTTGGCGGCCACGAGCGCCTCCCGTCGTCAATGAAGCTCCGTACACGCATCGGGACGGCGCCCAGCTGCGGTTATGTACCGTAGGTTACCTCAGTGCCTGATAGCCCCGAGACTTGAAATCGCAGTCAGGGGGCTCAGCGGGTGCGGGAGCATGCAGCCTTCATGCCGTGATAGCTCGGCCTATGAGCAGCACCATCCTCCAGGTCCGCGACGTCCCGGAGGACGTCCTGTCCAGACTACGTGATAGGGCGGCGACCCGCGGTACCTCGCTGCTCGGCCTACGTTCGCGAACTGCTTGCCGCCGACGCCGCCCAGGAGACCATGAACTCTCGGAAACACTGCGGATGCCGTTGCTCACCCAGGACTCGAAACTCGGCCGAGCAATTGCCCTGGGTTCCTACCCGTGGGGTCCGCCGGCGACGTAGATAACCTGCCCGGACACGAACCCCGCCGCCTCACTGACCAGGAAGGACACTGTCGCGGCGACGTCCTCGGGCCGCCCGACCCGGCCCACCGGGATCTGCGCCACCGCGGCCTGCTGGAAGTCCTCGAAGCTCACGCCGACTCGTTGCGCAGTGGCCCTGGTCATATCGGTGACGATGAACCCGGGGGCGATCGCGTTGACCGTCACCCCGAACTTGCCCAGCTCGATGGCCAGGGTCTTGGTGAACCCCTGCAGCCCGGCCTTGGCGGTCGCGTAGTTGGCCTGGCCGCGATTGCCCAGGGCTGACGTGCTGGACAGGTTGACAATCCGGCCCCACCCCGCGGTCATGTGTTGCTGCACCGCGCGACTCATCAGGAACGACCCGCGCAGGTGCACGTCCATCACCGAATCCCAGTCCTGCTCGGTCATCCGGAACAGCAGGTTGTCCCGGGTGATGCCGGCGTTGTTCACCAGCACGGTCGGGGCGCCGAGCTCGGCGGCCACCCGGTCCACCGCGGCCTGGACCGCTTCGGCGTCGCTGACATCCACCTCGACGGCCAGCGCCCGGCCGCTTCCGGCCTCGATCGCTGCGACGGTGTCCTTGCAGTCGGGCTCATCGAGGTCGAACACCCCCACCGCGAAACCGTCCCGGCTCAGTCGTTGGGCGGTGGCGGCTCCGATACCGCGGGCGGCGCCGGTGACGATGGCGGTGCGCGGGGCGGACGGCATCGGCGTTCTCCTGACTGTGATGGGGCCCGGCCAGTAGGCTACCGGCGGGTAAGGATGACTCCGACTGCACCACACCCTCGCTCCGCAGCCAGCCCTGATGTGGCAGGCCCCACATCAGTTGGGATGCTGTTCGCGCGCTGCCGGGAAAGGATGCGTGATCTGATGGTGGACCGTCGATTGCTGCTGGTGCACGCCCACCCCGACGACGAGGTCACCGCGACCGGCGCGACCATGATCCGCTACGCGCGGCAGGGCGCCAACGTTGTGCTGGTGACGTGTACCCGTGGTGAGCTCGGCGAGATCGTCGCGCCGGAGCTCGCCGGGTTGCGTGCCACCGACCCCGGCGAACTGGCCCTGCGCCGGGAGGCCGAGCTGGCCGAGGCGTTGACGGTGCTGGGCACCTCCCGGCACTACTGGCTGGGCGGCCGGGGTCGCTGGCGGGACAGTGGCATGGCAGACGACCCTGGCAACGGGGACCCTGCCGCGTTCGCCCACGCCGACCTTGACGAAGCGGTCCGCGCGATGGTCGAGATCCTGCGCGCCGAGCGCCCGCAGGTGGTGGTCACCTACGACGCCCACGGCGGGTACGGGCACCCCGACCACATCCAGGCGAACCGGGTCACGATGGCCGCGCTGGGTCCGTCCGCCGACCCCGGCTTCGTCCCTGAGCTGGGAGCGCCGTGGCAGGTCCTGAAGGTGTACTGGAGCGCCTTCTCCCGCAGGATGATCCAGACCGCGGTGGACGCCGGGTTGCCGATCTCGGTGGACACCATTCCCGGGGCGCTGTCCGACGAGGAGATCACCGCTGTGCTGGACGGGCGGGAAGACCTGAGCGGCAAGGTGGCCGCGCTGCGGGCGCACCGCAGCCAGGTGGACCTGGACAACGGCGTTCTCGCCACCTTGAGCCGGATCCCGGAGTTCGCCGTCGAGAGCTACCTGCTGGTTCGTGGTGAGCGCGGACCAGGCTCGGGACCATACGACTGGGAGGATGACCTGTTCGCCGGTCTGGGAGGTGCTGGGTGAGCCTGCGCGAGGAGATCCGGGATGCCCTGCGGCACTTCCCCCGGCGGGGCACCTGGCGCTTCCCCCGGTTCCGTCGCGGGCCGCGACCGGCCGCGGTGGCGATCACGGTCGTCACCGACGGCAGCGGTCCCGCGGTGCTGATCACCCGGCGGGCCGCGGCGCTGCGCGCGCACCCAGGGCAGTACGCGTTGCCGGGCGGCCGGATTGATCCTGGCGAGTCGGCGGCCGATGCAGCGCTGCGGGAACTCGCCGAGGAGCTCGGCATGGAACTGCCGCGGGAGTCGGTACTAGGCCTGCTCGACGACTATGTCACCCGCTCCGGTTATGTGATCACGCCGGTGGTGGTCTGGGCAGGTGAGCACGATGAACCATTGCGCCTGCAGGAGGCCGAGGTTGCTGAGGTCTTCGCCGTCCCGTTCACCGATCTTGATGTCGACCCGGTGTTCGTGGCCATCCCGGAGTCCGACCGCCCGGTGATCCGCCTGCCGCTGCGCGGCGGATGGTTGCACGCCCCCACAGCCGCCGTACTCCACCAGTTCCGCGAGGTAGTCCTCCGCGGCCGCCGCACCCGCGTCTCCCACCTAGAACAACCCCTCTTCGCCTGGCACTAGCCCCCATCCCCCCATCCCCCCATCCCCCCATCCCCCCATCCCGCATTCAGCAGGCTCAGCGGGGTTATCCGGCGCCAATAACCCCGCTGAGCCTGCTGAATGCGGGTCGGGCGGGGTGGGGGACTAGCGTGCACGGGGTGCGGCTGGCGACGTGGAATGTGAACTCGGTGCGCTCGCGGCTGCCGCGGTTGCTGCCCTGGCTGGATGCGCGGGCGCCTGACTTGGTGTGCTTGCAGGAGACCAAGCTGCCCGCGGATGCCTTCGACGAACTGGTCCGCCCGGCACTGACTGAACGCGGCTACGCGGTGGCCCACCACGGCGAAGGCCGGTGGAACGGGGTGGCGATCGCCTCGCGCGTCGGGCTGGTTGACGTGGTAGCGGGGTTGCTCGATGAGCCGCGGAATCCCTTGACGTCGAGTTCGGACCCCGAGGCGAGGGCGGTGTCCGCCACCTGCGCGGGGCTGCGGGTCACCTCGGTGTATGTGCCCAACGGCCGCGCCCCCGACGACCCGCACTACAAGTACAAGCTGGATTGGCTGGCTGCGCTGCGGGCCACGGTGGCCGCGGGGGACCCGTCGTTGACCGTGGTCTGCGGTGACATGAACGTCGCGCCAGCCGACGAAGACGTCTACGACCCAGCCGCCTACACCGACTCCACCCACGTCACACCCCCGGAACGAGACGCGCTGCGGGCGCTAGGATTGCACGACGTGGTGCGGGAGCGCTGGCCCAGCGAGCGGATCTTCACCTACTGGGACTACCGCGCCGGCATGTTCCACCAGGACCGCGGAATGCGGATCGACCTGGTGCTCGCCGGCGCGGACGTCGCGCCGCGGGCTCGCGCGGCCTGGGTTGACCGTCAGGCCCGCAAGGGCAGCGCCCCCAGCGACCATGCCCCGGTGATCGTGGATCTCGACGAGGCGCCGGACGGCGATTGCGGCCCCGTCGTGCCGCCCCCCTCAGCTCGGCGTTGACCGCCGGATACCGGTCACCCGTTGCCACCGGTGGTGTGCCGGACGAACTATTCAGCTCGGCGATTGCGGCGCTCGTCGCACGCAACGGCCACCACGACATTGTCGACGTCTCCGTTGCGCTGTGCGCTGCTGAGCGGGGTCACGCGGTGCTGATCAGCGATCCGGACGACGTTGCCGCGGTGGGCCCGCGCCTAGCGCTCATCGAACTGTAGGGGTTTCGCCGATCGTGGTGAGCCCGGGTCGCACGACAGCTGGCTGATCCGAAAGCCAGGTCGTCGTCATCGACGATCCCACCGCCAGGCGGTAGGCGCTGTGCAGCTCTGTTCATACTGGCTTATACTCTGCTGATGAAGACCGCGATCTCAATCCCGGACGGGACGTTCGAACAGGCTAGGATGCGGGCCGATGCATTGGGTATTAGCAGGTCGGAGTTCTTCACTCGGGCGGTTCGGCGTTACCTGGAACAACTGAATTCCGAATCATTGACCCAGCAGATCGATGCAGCTGTTGAGTTGATCCGCTCCGACGACTCCACTGAGTTCGCGGTGGCTGCTGGCCGGGCCCACCTGAGCCACGACGACGACTGGTGATAGAACGCGGCAGCATCTACTGGGTCGACCTCGGCCCACCCATCGGTAGTCGACCGGCGAAACGCAGACCTGTGCTGCGCCGCGTCCTGGGTCTGTAACGTGAAAGTCCACCCGGTGCCGGCACGTACGTCCTGATCCAGGTGCGACTGTAGAAGCACCTGGATCAGGTGTTGGGTGTGCCGTTGGTGTCGTCGTCGGTGAAGACCCGGCTGCCGCGAAAGTCTTCGGGGGCCAGCGTGGTGAGTTCTTCCTTGCTGACGGCTTCGGTGGCTTCCATCAGCCGGTTCGCGTGCCGCAGGCGAGCCCGCTCGATCGCATTGCGGACGCTGCGAGCGTTGGCGAACCGCGGCTGGGCGCGGCGGTTTGCCAGATACTCCTGGAAGGTCTTCCGGGTTTCGGGGGTGAACGCGTACCCCTCCGCGCCGACCATGAGATCGCCGATCGCTTCCAGTTCCTCCTGGGTGTAATCCGGGAAGTCGATGTGGTGCGCGATGCGGGAGCTCATCCCCGGATTGGAGACGAAGAAGGTGTCCATCCGGTCTTTGTAGCCGGCCAGGATCACCACGAGATCCTCGCGATGATTTTCCATCGTTTGTAGCAGGATCTCGATGGATTCCTGACCGTAATCGCGTTCGTTTTCCGCCCGGTACAGGTAGTAGGCCTCGTCGATGAACAGCAGGCCGCCCATCGCGCGCTTGAGGACCTCCTTCGTTTTCGGTGCGGTGTGCCCGACATACTGGCCGACCAGGTCGTCACGGGTCACCGAGACCAGGTGGCCTCGGCGCAGGTAGCCCAACCGGTGCAGCATGTCGGCCATCCGAAGGGCCACGGTGGTCTTGCCGGTCCCTGGGCTGCCGGTGAAACTCATGTGCAGGTTCGGCCTGGAGGTGGACAAGCCGAACCTGCTGCGGGCCCGGTCGACCAGCAGCAGTGCAGCGATCTCACGGATCCTGGTCTTGACCGGGGTAAGCCCGACCAGGTCGGCGTCCAGGGAATCGAAGACCTCGTCGATGCCGGTGGCTTCGCGTTCCTTGGCGAGATCGACCCGGGCGTCCATCGGAAGTATTTCCCGCTCGTCGGCCTCGGCTGACGGCTCCGAAGCGGTCCCCATCCCGGTCCCGCCGCCGGGTCCGGCAGCCCCGCTGGGTCGGCCCATGCCGAACCCGACGCGCGCGGGTGCGTCGGGTTCGGACGGTGGGCGGTTCCGGGTCATTGGTGCCCGTTGTACCGGCTGCCATGTGGCGCGTCGGCCGCGTAGGCATGCAGGGTGTAACGGATGGTGCGGTCGTGGGCCTCCTGCCGCTCCAGCCGGAAGCCGGGCTCCTCGGCGGGCCGCTGCACGATGAAGGACAGCCCGACGGTTTGCTTGCCGTAGTTCGCGTTGTAGGCGTTGACCTTGATGTAGTAATTCGGTTTGGCCTCCCGGCAGGCGTTGACCTCGGCGAGCACCCCGGCGGCGTCCTTGAGGTCGAACATCGGCAGCCCCCACATCTCCCAGTAGGTGTTGCGGGGATGCGGGTCGTCGGTGAACTCCACCGACAGCGGCCACGCATTGTCCAGCGCGTACTGGATCTGCTTGGTGATCTCTTCGTCGGACAGGTCGGGCAGGAAAGAGAAGGTTCCCTGAGTGATACGCATTGTGTCGGCTCCTCCGGTCAGATCGAGGTCGGCGTCTCGACCACGTCGGGCACGTCGGTCGACTCGTAGTTGAAGGAGATGTCGCCCCACGTGGTCAGCGCGATGTCGAGCTCGCGGCACTGCTTGGCGGCCGCCTTGAGGATGTCCTGGGCCTCCTTGCGGTAGTCCCGCCCCTCGTTGCGCGCCTTGATTATCGCCTCCAGGGCGACCCGGTTGGCGGTGGCGCCCGCGGCGATACCCATCGGGTGGCCGATCGTGCCGCCACCGAACTGCAGGACCACGTCCTCACCGAGGTAGTGCAACAGGTCACCCATCTGCCCGGCGTGGATCCCGCCCGAAGCCACCGGCATGACGCCCGGCATCGAGCCCCAATCCTGATCGAAGTAGAGGCCCTTGACGGGGTTCGCCGTGAGCTTGCCCAGCCTCAGGGTGTCGTAGTAGCCCGCGATCGCGTTCGGGTCGCCTTCCAGCTTGCCGACCACCGTGCCGGAGTGAATGTGGTCCACTCCGGACAGGCGCATCCACTTGGCCAGCACCCGGAAGTTCACCCCGTGGTTCTTCTGCCGGGCGTAGGTGGCGTACCCGGCCCGGTGCAGGTGCAGGATCAGGCCGTTGGCCCGGGCCCACTTCGCCATCGACTGGATCGCGGTGTAGCCGATAGTGAGGTCGATCATGATGATGACGCTGCCGAGTTCCTTGGCGAAGGCGGCGCGCTCGTACATGTCCTCCATGGTGGCCGCGGTGACGTTGAGGTAATGGCCCTTGACCTCGCCGGTCGCCGCTGAAGCGCGGTTCACGCCTTCCATGGAGTACAGGTACCGGTCCCGCCAGCGCATGAACGGCTGGGAGTTGATGTTCTCGTCATCCTTGGTGAAGTCCAGCCCGCCACGAAGCGCCTCGTAGACCACTCGCCCGTAGTTGCGGGCGGACAGGCCCAGCTTCGGTTTCGTGGTGGCGCCGAGCAGCGGCCTGCCGAACTTGTCCAGGTACTCGCGCTCCGTGATGATCCCGTGCGCGGGACCTTGGAAGGTCTTGACGTAATGCAGCGGGATCCGCATGTCCTCCAGTCGCAGCGCCTTGAGCGCCTTGAACCCGAAGACGTTGCCGATGATCGACGAAGTGAGGTTCGCGATCGACCCCTCCTCGAACAGGTCGATGTCGTAGGCGATGTGGGCGATGTACTGGTCGCTGTTCGGGACAGCGTCCACCCGGTAGCACTTGGCCTGGTAGGTCTTGTAGTCGGTGAGCCGGTCGGTCCACACCACCGTCCAGGTAGCGGTCGAGGACTCCCCGGCCACCGCGGCGCCGGCCTCCTCCGGTGGCACCCCGGGTTGCGGGGTGATCCGGAAGGCGCACAGGACGTCGGTGTCCTTGGGCTGGTAGTCCGGCTCCCAGTAGCCCATCTCGGCGTAGGGGATGACCCCCGCCGACCAGCGGTCAGTTTTCTTCTGCGATGTGGGGACTTCGGTGTCGGTCACGCTGGCAGCCTCCTCTAGTCCTCGTCTGGCTAACACTGAGTGTCGCCAACACTGAGCTTGGCGGTAAACAATCATCCTGTCCATCAACTCTTTAGTGGAGACCGTGTACTTTTTACTCAGGAGTCGTGTGACCAAGGGGTTGATATGACGACAGAGTCTCGGCTGCGCACACTGGTTGCCCTGGCCGCAGCCGGATCGGTCCGCGGCGCCGCCAGTCAACTGACGGTCACCGAGTCCGCGGTGTCGGCCTCGATCGGGGCGCTGGCCCGCGAACTCGGGGTGCCCGTCGTCGAGCCGGCCGGCCGGGGGGTGCGGCTCACGCCCTCGGGTGCGGTCTACGCCCAGTACGCCCGGCGGGTGCTGGGCCTGCTCGACGAGGGTGCGGCGGCCGCGGTCCAGGAGCTCGATCCGGAGCGTGGCCGGCTGCGGCTCGCCGCGGTCACGACCGCCGGGGAGCACCTGTTGCCAGCCCTGCTGGCGGCCTTCCGCCGCCGGCACCCGAGAGTTGCGCTGGCGCTGGAGGTGGCACCCAGCGCGCAGGTGTGGGACCTGGTCAGCGCGCACGAGGTGGACCTGGTCATCGCCGGTCGGCCGCCCTCTGGCGTCGAGGCGCGGGTGGTGGCCACCAAGCCCAACGAGCTGGTGGTCGCCGCAGCGCCCTCGGTGGCCGAGTCGTTCAGCTGGGCCACCACCCCGTGGCTACTGCGCGAGCAGGGTTCGGGTATCCGGACCACGGTCGAGGCCTACCTGAGGTCGCAGGACGTCACGCCGCCCCGCTTGGTGCTGGGTTCCAACGGGGCGGTGGTGGCCGGCGCCGTGGCCGAGCTCGGTTGCGCGCTGGTCTCCCGGGATGCCATCGCCGACCTGATGAGCAACGGGCGGCTGGTCGCGGTACCGGCCCCTGGCACGCCGATGCGGCGACCGTGGCACGCGGTCGCCGGCGCCTACTCCGGCGCCGCCACCTGGCTGTTTGTCCGCCACCTGTGGGCCGCCGGCTGGCGACGACGTGGCCCGCTGCCCGCCAGGCCATCCGCCCCTCCATCCCCCGCGGTGCCCATCGCTGACCCCCACACCCTCCACCCATCGGGGGAGGTGCGCCGCGAAGGCTCCGGTCTAGGGTCGATGACGGCGCGGATCGTCCCGCCGTAGTGGAGGGAGGGCCATGATCGAGGCGCTACGCGCGACAGCCCAGGCGATGGTGAGCCGGCCGCGTGGCATCCTCGCGGCCGACGAGAGCATCGGCACGATGTCCTCCCGGCTGGAGAAGGCCGGGGTCGCTGCCACGCCGGAAAATCGACGCGGCTACCGTCAGATGCTGGTGACCACCCCCGAGCTGCACCGCGGGATCAGCGGAGTGATCCTCTCCGACGAGACCTTCAACCAGAAGCTCGACGACGGGAATACCTTCCCACTGGCGGTCCACGCACTGGGGATCCTGCCCGGAATCAAGGTCGACACCGGCTCTAAGGCGCTGGCCGGGACTCCCGGCGAGCAGGTGACCGAGGGTCTGGACGGTCTCCGGGACCGGTTGACCGATTACGCAGCACGCGGCGCCCGGTTCGCCAAATGGCGCGCCGTGATCATTATCGGCGACGGGAAGCCCACCGTTCGCGCGCTGCGCGCCAACGCCCATGCGCTGGCTCGTTACGCCGCGCTGTGCCAGGAATCGGTCATCGTGCCCATCGTCGAGCCCGAGGTGATGATGGACGGCGACCACAGCATCGCCCGGTGTGCCGAGGTCACCACGGCAGCCCTGGAGTACCTGCTGGCGGAGCTGGACGAGGCGGGAGTGGACCTGGCTGGTGCCGTGCTCAAGCCGAACATGGTCGTGCCGGGCAAGGCGTCGGGTGAACAGGCCGGCCCCGAGGAGGTCGCGGAGCAGACCGTGGCGACCCTGCGGGCGGTGCTGCCCGAGGAGTTGGCGGGCGTCGCATTCCTGTCCGGCGGTCAGTCACCCGAGGTCGCCACCGCGAACCTGGCCGCGATGCAGCGGTACGCCACGCCTTGGCCGCTGACCTTCTCCTTCGGGCGCGCCTTGGTGGATCCGGCGCTGAAGGCCTGGCACGGGGACCCCGCACTGGTCGGTGCCGGCCAGCAGGCGCTGGCTGATCGGGTCGGCCCTAACTCCGACGCCGTAGCGCGTGAGGACGAGATCGCCCCCTCTGCTGTGTGACGCCGTCCGACCTGCGCGCCAGACCGTCGAGGGGGCGGTCTGGCGCGTTGCTGTGAGCGCTCAGCGGTAGAGGCCCTCGCGCAGCGCCGTGGCCACCGCCGCGGCCCGGTCGGTGACCTCCAGCTTGCGGTAGATGCCCCGGACGTGACTCTTCACCGTCTCCTCGCCGACCACCAGCGCGGTGGCGATGGCCCGGTTGGACGTGCCGGTCACCATCAGCGAGAGCACCTCACTCTCCCGCTGGGTGAGGCCGAGGTGCGCGCCGGGCCAGAATTCGCCGGCCTGCAGCCGGGCGGCCGAGGCCCCGGCCCGGGCGCCGAGCGCGGCGTCGAGCACCAGCTCGCCGGCGTGCACCCGTTGCAGGTGTTCGACCAGCTCCGGGCCGTCGACCCGTTTGAGCAGGTAGCCGGCCGCCCCGGCTTGCATGGCTTGATACAGGTACTGCTCGTCGTCGTAAACCGTGAGCAGGACGACCTTGCGCCCGGGGGAGTCGTGCACGAGGTCGCGGCACAAGTCCAGCCCGCTCTCCCCGCCCAGCCGCACGTCGGCGAGGACCACGTCGGGGTCGAGTCCGGCTACCACCTTTCGCGCGGTCGCCGCGTCTGCTGCCTCGCCGACTACCCGGACCTGGCCGGTGAACCGGGCGAGCATCGCCTTGAGGCCGGTGCGTACCATCTCGTGGTCGTCTACCAGGACCACGCGCAGCGGCTGGCTGTGCACGCGCCCGAGTGCCATCAGCTGAGTGTAATCGGCCAGGTCGGGATGGTTGGCGGGCGAGCTTCGGGGACGGCGGGTATCCCCTCATCTTTCCCTCTTTGAGGGGACGCCGAGGTGCACGGACCTTGCTTACCGTCAGGTACCAACGCCACGGAGCCACGGACCGACCTGGAGTAGCGGGCACCCGGGAGAGCTCCAAGAAAGAGGTGTGTCGTGCCCGACAAGTTGGTGCGGATGGAGCGCGCCGGATCTGGCGGGGGGCGACCGGTGATGCTCGCGATCGCCGGTGACAGCGCTGCCGGGAAGACCACGCTGACCCAGGGCCTGGTGCAGGCACTGGGGGCGGACCGGATCACGTCCCTGTGCGTGGACGACTACCACCGCTACGACCGGCAGGAACGCAAGGGGCTGCCGTTCACAGCCCTGCACCCGGACTGCAACTACGTGCAGATCATGGAGCAGCACCTGCAGCTGCTGGCGACCGGTCAGCCGGTGCTCAAGCCGGTCTACGACCACCACACCGGCCTGCTGGCCCGGCCCGAACTCGTCGAGCCCACCGAGTTCGTGATCGTGGAAGGCCTACTGCCGCTGCACACCCGGCTGGCCCGGGCGTGCTTCGACATCACCGTGTACCTCGACCCGCCGGAGCACATCCGCCGGGGCTGGAAGGTGAAGCGGGACACCAGCAAGCGCGGGTATACCCCGGAGCAGGTGCTGGCCGAACTCGACAAGCGGGAGCCCGAGTCCGAGGAGTTCATCCGCCCACAACGGTCCGCCGCCGACATCGTGGTCCGGTTCGGCCCGGTCGAGGTACGCCACGACCCGCCGGACACCCCGCTGTCGGCCGAGCTGACGCTGCGCTCCACGATCCGCCATCCGGACCTCACCGGAGTCTTCCGCGAGGCCGACCGCCGCGCCATGCACCTCAAGCTGGTCCGTGACGAGGACAGCAGGCCGGTGGATGCGCTGCACGTGCACGGGTATGTGCCACGCGAGGAGAGCCGGGTGCTCGAGAAGGCGATCTGGGCCGAGCTCGGAGCTGAGTCGGGGGAACTGCCTGAGTCGCTGGGCCAGATCAGTGAGGGCAACCGCAGCGAGCCGCTGGCGATAACCCAGCTCCTGTTGCTCTACCACATGCTCGACGCTGTTCGCTGACCCTCGCTGCCTGGCCCGACGATCCACCGACATCAATCGCAAGATCGGGTCGCCGCCCGGCACGACCTCAGCCTGCACAGCGAGCGTTTCACCCGCACCGGAGCCGGTGTTGGCGCCGCCTTCCAAGTCGAGCTGCGCCGCGCGGGGCCGCATCG
>DATDHI010000323.1:0-15980 GCA_036521655.1 Pseudonocardiaceae bacterium
CCTCGCGCTCGACCTGCACGCGTTGGGGCAGCACGACGCCGCCCGCCAACTGGAAGCCGACACGTCACAGCACAGAGCAACCAGCGCCGACGATTCCAGCCAAGAGTAGATCGGTCGCCTCCTGTGCCGCGGCGCGGCGGATGACCGGATTCTGTCGGGGGCCGCAGGGCTGGGCGGCTGAAACTGTCAGACCTGGTTTGTAGCATTCGGGTTGTGACGGTGCGGCAGCTGATTCCGGAGGGCCTGGCTTCGATGGCGCCAGGCCGGGAGTTGGGCGCGTTTGCTTGCCGGGATCGACATTCATGCAGTGACTGGTGCGGACGCGGTTGAGGTATTGCGTGCCCGGGCCCGGCAGTTGTCGCATGAGCAGGCGCGGTTGTTGGCCACGATGGTGGAGGTCGGGTTGTGTGACCCGGACGCCGGTCCTGGCGAAGTGGCTCGGCTATCCGAGTCGCCGCTCTATGCCGCGGATGAGATCCGCGCCGCGTTGGCCTGGACCCGCCGCGCCTCCGACCGGGAACATCACTTCGCCGAAACCCTGGTGCTGCGGATGCCGGCGGTGTTCACCGCGCTGGACACGGGTCGGATCTGCCGGAGCAAGGCGTGGGTGTTCGCGGATCTGTGCGCCGATCTGACCGCTGAGCAGGTTGAGGTGGTGTGTGCGCGGCTGCTGCCCAAGGCCGCCGGGCTCACGACGGGGGAGCTTGCGGCGCGCATCAAGAAGCTGGCGCTTGCGCTGGATCCCGAGTGGGCGGCCCGGCGGTATGCGACGGCGGTGCGGGAGCGCAACGTGATCGGGTATCTGAACGAGGACGGCACCGCTACCGTCACCGGCTCGGGGTTGCCCGTGGAGGAGGCCAGCGCGGCGTGCGCCCACGTCGAGGAACTGGCCCGGGCGGCGAAACGCGCTGGGCATCCCGGCCGGATCGGGCTGCTGCGAGCTGATATCTACCTGGGCCTGCTGGACGGCCGCTGGCAGCACTGCAACCGTGATCAGATCATTGCCGATCTGCTCGCTCGCGCCACCAACGACACCGCCGACGGCGCTGACCCTGACGCTGCCGACCCCCACCATCCGACCGACCCAGCAGCTGGCGGTGATGTCCCGGCCGACGACACGGTGGCCACCGCGGGCGAGCCCGACACGAGGTCCGAGGGAACGAGTTCAGAGGGTAGTGGTTCAGAGGGCACGGGGTCCGCGGCCACGGGGTCCGAGGGTGCCGGGTCCGAGGGTGCCGGGTCCGAGGGTGCGGGGTCCGAGGGTGCGGGGTCCGGGGGTGCAGCGCAGCCGGCCCGGCGGGTCGGGGTGGAGTTGCGGGTGGGGCTGTCGACGCTGCTGGGGCGGGACCGGCACCCCGGCGAGGTCGCCGGCTGGGGTCCGGTCACCGCGGAAGTCGCCCGCGCGTTGGTGGTCGCGCAGCGCGCCGCCGAGTGGCGCTACGCCGTCACCGACCCGGCCGGGCAGCTGCTCCTCGCGGGTATCACCCGCCGCCGACCCCAGGCCCCGGCGCCCGAGGGCGGGTTGCCGCCGTGTCGAGGTGGGATCGTCGAGCTGCACGTGCCCGCTGCCCTGCTCACTGAGCTCGCTGCACACCTGGATGCCTGCGGTGAGTGGGCCCGGGTGGTGGCGGACATTGCCGCCCAATACACCCAGTACGCCCAGTGTGGCTGGCGTGGGCCGACCGTCCAGGACCCGACGGCGCAGGACCCGACCGCCCGGTTCGCCGGGGCGGTGCTGCGCCGCCATGTCCAGGTCCGGGATCGGTCCTGCGTGTACCCGGGGTGCCGTGGTACGGCCCGTAGTGCCGATCTTGACCACACCGTGGACCATGCACACGGCGGGCCCACCACCGAGGGGAACGCGGGGCCGGTGTGCCGGCATGATCACGGGTTGAAACATCTCGGGCGGTGGCGGTTGCACCAGCCCGAACCGGGTCATTTCACCTGGATCAGCCCTCTCGGGCGCATATACCACACTCAGCCGCCACCGATCACCAGCGATCTGCCCGAACCTCGACCCAGGCCCAGCCACCCCGACCACCTGCCTATCGCCGCCTTCGACGACGACAGGCCGATCCTGGAACGGCCACCACCCCAACCGGACCCCCCGCCGCCAGTCGCGCCTCCAGAACCCGACGAACCGCCGCCCTTCTGAGGCGTTGCGGCTGCCGACGGCTGGGCGTCTTCGCCGCGCGGCACCTCGGCGACCGGCACCCGCCAACGATCGTCCTATGGCACGGCGAGGTGGGTGTCAACCATTTTGTGATCCGGTCCAGCGCCGGGGTGAGGAACTCGGGGTTGTCGTAGAGGTCGATGTGGTTGGTAGTGGGCAGCCAGAGGAGGTCCTTGGGGTGGCCGATCCGGTCGTACACAGCTTGGGCGCCTTCGGGGGAGCAATAGGCGTCGGTGCGACCGTGCACCATCAGCGTCGGGGTGGGCGAGATGAAGTCCGCAGACGACGAGGTGTCGAGGGTGATCAGCTCGCGAATCGACAGCCGGGTGACCCGGTTGACCCAGCCGGGGCTGGCCGAGCGCTCCGTTCCGTAGTACTCCCAGGGTTCCGCGCCGCCCATCACCGCCTCGCCGCCATCCGAGGACACCGCCGGCAGGTAGTCGGTCTCACCGGTACGGAAGGACTGTTCGGCGACGGCGGCGAGGGCGGCGAGCTGGCCGCGGTAGCCTGCCACGCCCATGCCGGTGCGCATGTCAGCGGGGTTGTTGTAGCCGCCGGCGACCAGGGCCAGCGCGGCCACCCTGGGGTCGAAGGCGGCCGTGCTGCAGGGCGTAGCCACCGCCCAGGCAGATCCCGACGCAGCCGATCCGCTGCGGGTCGACCGCCGGATGGGTGGCGAGGTAGCTGGTGGCGTCGGTCAGTTCGGCCAGCTTCCCGGCGGCGTCCTCGTGCTGGCGTGGTTGCCCCTCGCTGGCGTCGATGTTGCGGTGGTCGAAGGCCAGGGTGACGTAGCCGCGTTGGGCGAGCGCTGCTGCGTAGTGGCCGGTGACCTGCTCCTTGACTCCGGTGAACGGGCCGGTGAACACCAGTGCCGGCAACGGATCCGCGCCCTCGGGTATGCGCAGGTGCCGGGCGAGGGTGATCCCGGTCGAGGCGAAGGACACCGGGGTGGGCTGCACGGTCATGGCAGGCAACGCTACCGACCCCGGACAGCGGCCAGTGCCGGCTCGACGCTGAGCTCCAGGAGGAACAGCAGATCCTCGGTGGGCAGTTCGGCGCGCATCGCCGCCACCACCGGTGCGTGGTCACCGTCGGGGTGGCGCTCGATCGCCGCCTCGAACGCCTGCAGGTAGCGGCGCTGCGCTGCGAGCAGATCGAGGCCGCCGGGCGGGCCGTGCCCGACGTGCAACGCAACTGTCGCCGGCAGCTCCCCTTCGAGCTGGTCCAGCACCGCCAGCCACTGCGGCCACCGGCCGTCGGCGAGGTAGGCGTGCATGCCGTGATAGGCGATGTCGCCGGCGAACACCGTGTCGTCGTCGAGCAGCCAGAGGGTGTCGGCGAACGACTCGCCAGGGCCCAGGGACCGGGCGCGCAGGACCAGCCCACCGAGCTCGACCTCGGCGTCATCGGCCACCGTGACGGTCGGGAACGGCCGCACGGTAGGCCATTGCGGGCCCATCATGGGGCTTACGATCTGGTCCTTGACGGCGTCGTCACGGCGGATCACCTCATCGACCGCCTCGGTGGCCACGATCGGCACCTCGTCATCGCCGAGGATGCGGGCAAGGCCCGCGTAGTGGTCGGGGTGCGGATGGGTGAGCACCACACCGGCCAGTGGCAGCCCGGTCTCCTGCACCGCGCGGCGCACCTTGGCGGCATCGGAAACCGTGAGCATCCCGTCGACCACGACCGCACCGGTGGGCCCGTGCACGACGAACGAGTTGACCTTCATGACGTCGCCCTCGACGCGGTCGATCCGCAGGCTCATGGGGGGTTGTACCTCCTGCTCCTGGCCCTGTTGACCGGGCTCGGGGACAGGGGATCATCTACGGGTGCCACCGACAAGTACGCACCATCCGGTAACCACGTTCCTGTGTCCCGTCGAGGCGCCGCTGCGCATCCTGGGCGGCAAATGGAAACTGATCATCCTGTTCTACCTGCTGCAGCGGCCCGGCGAAACGGCGAGCTCCGGCGGCTGATCCCACCGATCACCCAGAAGATGCTCACCCAGCAACTGCGGGAGCTCGAGGCCGCCGGCATCGTCGCGCGCACCGTCCACGACAAGGTGGCACTCAACGTGTCCTACGCGGTGGTGCCGGCCGAACGATGCCGGCTCGAACCGCTGATCCAGGCACTGTGCGACTGGGGAATGTCCTGGGCCCAAAACACCAGCGCCACGTTCGACGCACTCGAGGAACGCTCAGCAGTCAAGTGATCTCCCGCGCGCCTGCTAGCGCGCTATCGGTGGCGCCGGCCCGCAGGGTGACGGCGGCACCCGTGATGACTCCGGCGATGATGAGGGCGAGCGCGGCTGCGGTTAGCGCGTCGGGGTGCACGATCGACTGAGCGCGCAGCGCCTGCCAGGTGACCAGCGCCAGCAGCCCGACGTAGCCGGCCGTCGCGACGCCGATCAGCCGGAACCTGACCGTCGGCGTGCGCAGTACCCGGATGCGGCGGCGCAGGAGTTCAAGCGCGATCGCCAGCAGCGGGATCAGCTGCAAGGCGTGCATCCCGACGAAATGCGGGATGCGCAGGTCCCCGCCTGCGGTGCTCCATCCGAGGATGGGCAGGCCCGGCCCGCCGTCAGGGAGGCCCACGGTGTGCGCGCCGAGAATCGACCCGCCGTGCGTGATCTGGTCGGCGGTGGGGATCGTCATCAGGTAACCCAGGGCCATCCCGATGACGGCGACGATCGTGCCGGCGCGTACGGCGAGGTTCCGCGCGCGGTCCGGGCCCAGGTTGCGGAACAGGATCAGGCTCACGAGCAGGGTCGCCACCCAGACCAGGGCGATCGAGCCAGCCATGACGTACCACAGCGTGGCATTGAAGGGGGTGCTCACGTTGAAGTGGCTGGTGGTGCCGCGCACGACCTGCCCGACGATGATCACCATCTCGATTCCGAGGAACACCGCCGAGGCGGTTCCCGCCCACCACGCGGCGCGGCGCGCCCGGCCGAGCTGGGCGATCAGCCACGCCCAGGTGATGGAGTAGATCAGGACCGACAGGGCGAACTTCGTCGGCTTGTCCCAGATCGGCAGGCCGGTGAGCACGCGGCTGTCGGCGAACATGCCGGCGATCCCGACGACCACCAGCCCCGCCATGGCGGCGGCGAGGATCATCAGTGGGCGATGCCAGCGAAACGCCTGGGCGAGTGCACCGGATGCGGGCGGCGCGGCGGTCATGCCCATGACTCCTCCTAGCTAGTGCACAGTGAACTAGGGCACTGTGGGGCTAGGCTACCTTGGTGCCGGTCGACCCGCCAGAGACGAGTTACGCCGTGCTCGGCCTCGTCGACAAGAAGCCCGGAGCGTCCGGGCACGAGCTGGCGCGGCTCGCCGAGCGGTCCCTGGCGTATTTCTGGCCTATCTCCCGAACCCTGCTGTACCGGGAGATCCGGCGCCTGGAGGAGCGGGGCTGGGTGAGGGGCACCGAGGTGCGGCAGGAGCGGCTACCGGACCGGCGCAGCTACACCATCACCGCCGAGGGCGCCCGCGTTCTCAGCGCCTGGCTGGAGCGTCCCGGCACCGGGAGCAACCAGTTCCGAAGCGAGTTCCTCCTCCGGTTCTTCTTCAGCGCCAGCATGTCCGGCGAGGCGATGAAGGAGCTGCTAGCCGACTACCGGCGCGCCCTGCACACGACCGTCGAGGAGCTCTCCGCCGTCGCCGACCGCCTTGCGTCCGTACCCGGAGCACGAACGAGCCGACTCGCCGCCCTGCACGGCGTGCGCACCGCGCAGGCCCGGCTCGGTTGGCTCGACGAGGTCGAGGCAGAGCTACCGTGAGGCATCATAAGACCTCGCGATCCCATGAAATCGGGAACACGCTCAGCCCAGGCATCTCGCCCTTCTCGAACCAGATCTTGCCCTCCGCGAGCAGCGTGGCAGCGTCGCGGAAGTTGTACTGACTGGTTCCTCGACCATCGGGAGCTCGCGGCGCCGCGAGCTGAGCGCGTCGCGGGCCCGGGTGGATTCCTTCTCGGCCTCGAGCAGCTCCCGGCGAGCCACCAGCCACTCGGCCCGTGACACGATTTTGCGGGTCATCGTGGTGTCCTTCCGTGCGGCCCGCAGAGGGGGCCTCACCATCACGACGAGCGACGACCAGCTGAATCGACACCGCGCTGCTAGGCCTGTTGCGCGATCAGGTCGTACAGGTCGGCAGGGCTGACCAGATTGGGATCTTTCAAGCTCGCGTCGATGTGGATGCCGGCGTAGTCGTAGCAGTCGGCCACCAGGGCTGAGCACACTCGCCACGGGTCCTGTGCGAAGGCGCCGTCGAGCTGCTCTCCTGATCCGATCTTGAGCACCTCGAGGGCGAACCCGGCGTATGCCGGCCAGTCATAGTGTGTGCCCACCAGAGCTTGGGCTCGGGCGACGATCTTGAGTCGCTGGTCGTCGGTGAGGGGCTCGCGGGCGTTCCACACCGCGTCGGGGTGCGAGGAGGCGGCGGCGATCTGAGCCACCGGGGGCACGCCTTCGACGATCTGGCCGTTGCCGATGTAGATGAATGCGTGCCCGGCCCACGATTCGGTGGCGTGTCGAATCAGCGCACCCAGTAGCCCCGAACCGTGACTCACACCGAAGCAGCCAGGGCGGACGGTGTCACCGTTGCGTGCGGTGTAGGTCGCCAGTTCCGGCAGCGCTACCGGCACCTCGGCCACGACCGGCGTACCGACGGTTGGTGCACTCATCGTGAGCCCCTTGTCCTCGACTGGCGATCCGGGAGGGTGGAACCTATCCCCTGCGGGTCAGGCTCGTCGCGGGGGGTAGTTACTTGAACAGGCCGATGGCGCGGGCGATGACCAGCGCGATCGTGATCAGTGACACCACCGCTTGAGCGAGCATGGTCATCTTGGCCCAGCGGGCGAACGGCATGACGTCGGTGGGGCTGAACGCGGTGGCGTTGGTGAATGAGAGATACAGGTAGTCAAGGAACCGCGGCTCCCAGTCCGGCGGGGACAGCTCGGGGTTCTGCATCTGGGGGAACGAGAAGTCCGGGTACACCGTCCCGCCGCTGGCCCGGATCCGGGGGCCACCGCTGTCGAACTCCCAATACCACAACGCGAACAGAATGACATTGGTGGCCCAGATCGCCGCGCCCGACGACAGCAGCAACAGGCCGTCCTCTTGCCTCCCTTGCACGATCTGCTGCACCAGCCGCACCGCCGACCAGGCATTCGTGACGGTGATCATGCCCACCAGCAGGATGCTCGCCGGGCGCACCCACCGCGAGCTGTGGCCGGTCCGGTGCGGATTGGTCATGATCAGGCCGATCATCAACGCCAGCTCCAGGCCGGGCACCAACCGGTGCCCAGGGGCGAACCGGTCGGGCAACACCACCTGCAGCGCCACCGCCACCAGCACCGCCGCGACCACCGGCCAGCGAGACTCTCCATCGGTGGGCCGCCGCCACGCCGGCACCACTTCTGCGCTCATGGTTCCAGTGTCAGCCGTCCTGTGGGTTCATGGTGATCAGGCTGAAGGCGGCCTCGTGCGGATCGGTGACCACCGCGAAGCGCCCCGGCGGAATGTCGCTCGGTGGTACGTGGACGGTGCCGCCCAGCTCAGCTACCCGGGCCGCCGCCGCGTCGGTGTCGGCGACCGCGAAGTACACCATCCAGTGCGATGGCAGATCGGCCGGCCAGTTGCCGTCCATCGGCATCATGCTGGCGACGGCCTTCTCCCCGAGCGTCCACTCCGTGTAGGTCACCGGGCCCATCTGTCGCGGGCGGGCGCCCCAGCCGAAGACGTCCCGGTAGAACGGCACCGCCAGGTCGGGCTCACGTGTCGTGAGCTCGTTCCAGCACAGCGTCCCCGGCTCGTTCACCAGCCCGGCACCGATGTGGCGGAGTGGCTGCCACACCGAGATCGCGGCCCCGGTCGGGTCGGCGAACACGGCCATGTGCCCGAAGCCGATTACCTCCATCGGCTCCATGAATACCTTGCCCCCGGCCTTGCGCACCTTCTCCGTGGTCGCGGCGGCGTCGGCGACGGATACGTAGGTCGTCCAGTACGGCCGCATCCCGGTCTGCTGCTGCGCCCCGATGCCGGCGACCGGCTTGCCGCCCAGCGAGCACATGCGGTACCCACCTGCCTCCGGCCCGCCGTCCATCGCGTCCCAGCCGAACAAGGCCGAGTAGAAGGCGGCGGAGGCCACCGGGTCGGGGCTGCCGAGGTCAACCCACGACGGGGTACCGGGCTCGTACGGGGTCATCTCCATTGACGCATCTCCTCCTTCTCGGACGGGAAACTCCCGACGGGATCGGAGCACACTCACACTCCGTTACCAACACTGCACCGCGGGGTCGGTCAGGTGGAATCGAGGCGGGGCGGCAGCGGTCGTCGGCCCAACGGCCTTCTTCGGTGGCTCCCTGCAGACCGACAGCGCCACCCTATGCAAACTCCTGAACCGCTGACAGGCTGTCAGGTGTAATCAAGTAATCCGACCGACGAGGTAGGCATGAGCGAACCGAAGACCACCGCGGGGCAGGGTCGGCTGGCGCAGGTGATCGCGGCCCGGGGCGGCCAGGCCGCCCCGGAGGCACCGTTCGTGATCGAGCATCGGGAGGCGCTGATCTACATGCTCTGCCAGGCGGCGGAGCTGGAACACGCGATCATGTGCCAATACCTGTTCGCCGCGTTCTCCCTCAAGCAGTCCACCGACGGGGGGTTGACCGAGGCGCAGCTGGCAGCCGTGACGCGATGGCGGCGGCAGATCACCCACGTGGCCACCCAGGAGATGCTGCACCTGGCCCTGGTGCAAAACCTGCTCTCTGCGATCGGGGCAGCCCCGCACCTGACCCGGCCGAACCTGCCGCAGCCCGCCGATCACTACCCGGCCGGGGTACAGCTGGCGTTGCTGCCCTTCGGCGAGCAGGCGCTGCGGCACTTCATGTTCCTGGAACGCCCAGAGGGGATGGCGCTCGACGACGCTGACGGGCTGGCCGCGCACGGGGCCGCGATCCCGCTGATGGCCGAGGGCGACATCGTCCCGCGGCTGCAGGACTTCGCCACGGTCGGGCACCTCTACCGGTCTATCGAGGCAGGTCTGCATCATCTGGCCGAGAAGATGGGGGAACGCCGGCTGTTCGTCGGCCCGCCCCGCGCGCAGGCCACCGCGACCCATTTCTCCTGGCCGGAGCTGGTCGCGGTCACCGACCTGGCGTCGGCGTGCCGGGCCGTCGAGGAGATCCTCGAGCAGGGTGAGGGACCCCGCGGAGAATGGCGCACCGCGCACTTCGGGCAGTTCGTGCAGATTTTGGAGGAGTACCAGCAGGAGCGGGACGTCGATCCCAGCTTCGATCCGGTACGCCCGGTGCTGGTGGCCAACGTCCGGCCCAGCAGCCACGACAGCTCGTTGGCGACGCTCAGCGATCCCGTCACAGCCCGGTGTACGGATCTGTTCAACGTCGCCTACGAGATCCTGCTGCAGGCGCTGGAGCGGTATTTCGCGCACACCGAGGAGACCGACGACCAGCTGGCGGCGCTGGCCGACCTGACGATCGCGCTGATGTTCAGGGTGATCAAGCCGCTAGGCGAGCTGATCACCATGCTGCCCGCCGGTCCGGATCATCCGGGGCGCACCGCCGGGCCCAGCTTCGAGCTGTTCTACGAGAACGACTACCTGATGCCGCACTGCGAGGCGGCCTGGGCCCTGCTGGAGGAGAGGCTGCGGGATGCGGTCGCGTTCTGCGCACGCATTCGGGCTGACGCGGAGCAGTCGGTGGTCGAGCGGCTGGAGCCCGTCGGTGCCGCGCTGGTCCAGATGGCCGATACCCTCGCCGCGCACCTGCCCGACCAGGGCGCGCCCACCCCGCTCGAGGCAACCGTGGCGCTGGCGCCGCTGCTGGCGCGGGCCGCCGAACTGGCGCAGACGGCCGGGATCCCGGATCCGACGGGCGGCTCGACGCTCGAGCGGCTGCCCGCGCTCGCCCAGGCCGCCACCCGGCTGCGGACCAGACCGGGCGCGTCAGCCGCACTGGTCGAGGCCACCGCCGCGTTGCAGGACCTCGCCGTCCGGCTGGCCCCCGACGAGGCTGCAGCGGCGGCGTTGCTGAGCGAGCTGCGCGACTTGCAGGCCGGGCTGCCGGCTGGGATCCAGAGCATGACCGATGGCCCCTACCTGGTCACCGGCGCCGAGAGCATGACCGACCACCTCGGCCTGCCGATCCCGGTCAGACCGACGATGGCCCTGTGCCGCTGCGGCGCATCGGCGAGCAAGCCATTCTGCGACGGAACCCACGCGACGATCGGCTTCTCCGGCGCCAAGGACCCCAATCGGGTCCCCGACCGCCGGGACACCTACCCCGGCGTTGCAGTCACCGTGCTGGACAACCGCGGGATCTGCGCGCATTCCGGATTGTGCACCGACGGGCTGGCCACGGTCTTCCACGCCGGCACGGAGCCGTTCGTGACCCCCTCCGGCGGGCGGGCAGATGAGATCATCGCTGCGGTGCGGGCGTGTCCGTCCGGGGCGCTGAGCTACGCGCTCGACGGCCGGGAAGCCCGTGAGCAGGTCCGGGAGCCGGCGATCGAGGTGTCCAAGAACGGTCCCTACCGGATCAGCGGTGGACTACCGCTCACCGACGGTGACGGTCACCCCGAGCCGAGGGTCGCGGGTGCCTCCACCGAGCAATACAGCCTGTGCCGGTGTGGGCATTCCCAGAACAAGCCGTTCTGCTCGGGTATGCATTGGTACGTCAATTTCGCCGACCCGGCACCCGCAGAGGAGCCGACCCTGTTCGAGTGGGCCGGTGGGCTGCCCGCACTGCTGCGCATGACCCGCCTCTTCTACCAGAAGTATGTGCCGGCCGATCCGCTGCTCGCGCCGCTGTTCGCGGACATGTCCCCGGATCATCCCGAGCGGGTCGCGGCGTGGCTGGGTGAGGTCTTCGGCGGCCCCAAGGTCTACAGCCAGACCTACGGCGGGTATCCCCGGATGATCTCCCAGCATGTCGGCAAGAACCTCACCGAGGACCAGCGGGCGCGGTGGGTCGCGCTACTGGGCCAGTCCGCAACCGAGGCCGGCCTGCCGTCTGACCCCGAGTTCCAGGCCGCGTTCACCAGTTACCTGGAATGGGGCTCCCGGCTGGCCGTGGAGAACTCCCAAACCCTGTCGCAGCCGCCGGCCAGCATGCCCATGCCGCACTGGTGGTGGGTGTGCAACGCCACCCCCGGCTCGCGGATCTCCGCCCTGGAAGCCGCCGAGCCCGAGGAGCGGCTCGTGCTGCCCGGCCCGGGGGAGCGGGTCAGCTTCGCCACGCACATCAAGCCGCTGTTCCGGGCCCGCGACCGGCAGTCGATGCGGTTCGCCTTCGACCTGTGGTCATACCCTGACGTCGCCGAACATGCCGATGCCATCCTCGACCAGGTCCGGGCCGGCACGATGCCCTGCGACGGCGCCTGGCCGGCCGAGCGCACCGAGGTCTTTGCCCGCTGGATCGACGGCGGCAAGAACGCATGAGTCGATGGTGGGGTGCGGGGACGGACCGCGGGGACACCGAACGGCTGGAGGCATTCAGCGACGGGGTGCTGGCGATCGCGATCACCCTGCTGATCCTCGACGTCCGGGTCGAGGTCCCGGCCGGGACCAGCCTCGCCGCAGCCTTGGGCCACGCCCTACCAGAGATCGGCGCCTATGCCGCGAGCTTCCTGCAGATCGGCATCATCTGGGCCAACCACCACGCGCTGTTCCGCGTGGTAGACCGGGTCGATCAGCTGATGCTGCTGTTCAACCTGCTACTGCTGGGTTTCGTGGCTTTCGTGCCGCTGCCCACCCGGCTGGTGGCCGAGCACACCACCGGCGCGGACGCTCGAACCGCGAGCCTGCTCTACGGCGCCACCCTGACCGGTGCCGCGATTGCCTTCAACCTGATCTGGCACCACCTGGTCCGCGCCGACCTGTTGGTGACCGGCGTGCGGCCGGAGTTCGTCCGCGACGTCACCATCCGCTACCTGCTCGGCCTGGCCGGCTACGCTGCCGCCACTCTGCTGGCGCTCATCCTGCCGCTGCTCACCGTGCTGGTCAGCGTCCTGCTGGCGCTGATGTTCGCCCTCGGCCCTTCCCTACGCCCCGCCCTTGGGTGACCCACCCCCGGCGTGTCCGGCGATCCTGCACACCGTGTTGATGGATCGTGCTCACGTGAGAACAGCGGCCACACTCGTCGCGGTGCTGGTCATGCAGGTCAGCTACGGGTTGTATGTGTGATACGGGGCAACGCGGGTAGCAGCGACCCAGGGGAGGATTCGGCGATGGACACATGTACCCACCTCGATCAGATCAGCGACCCCGCACCGCGCACCCCCAACGGCTGCGAGGAGTGCCTGATCGTCGGTGACACCTGGGTCCACCTCCGGCTATGCCTGTCCTGTGGGCACGTCGGCTGCTGTGATCAGTCCAAGAACAGGCACGCCACCAAACACTTCCGCGCCACTGTGCATCCGCTGATCCAGTCCTTCCAGCCCGGCGAGGACTGGCTGTGGTGCTACGTCGATGAGCTGTTCATGGAGCCGGCGTGATGAGAGGTGAATCGGATGGTCGATGAACGTGACGTGCTCGGCAACATCAGCGAGCTGGTCAAGGCTGAGCACAAGCTTCGGGAGCGACTTCGTCGAGGCGAGCTCACCAGCGATGAGGAGCACGCCCAGTTGACCTCCCTGGAACAGCAGCTCGACCAGTGCTGGGATCTGCTGCGCCAACGTCGCGCCCGGGCGGCCGCCGGGCAGAATATCGACGACGCCCAGGTCCGCCCGGTCAGCGAGGTCGAGGGCTACCTCAGCTGATATTGCCAGCCGGTGCCGGTGCCGCGGTACTGCTCGACAGGATTGATCAGGTTGCCCAGGGGCCAATCCCGTTGCGCGTGGCATGACCCTGCGGGACGCCGCGCCTGCTGCTCAGGCACCCACTGCGGTCGGGAACAGGGTGGTTTCGCGCAATCCCGGTGGGGCGCCTCGGAGGATCGCAGTCTCGTGGCCCCAGAGTTGTTCGAACACCTCGGGTGGCATCGCGAGCAGGGGTGAGGTTTCGGAGATCTGGCTGGCGTGGGCGGCCATCGCGCGGCGCTTGAGCGGAAGGTAGCGGCGGACGTCGATGGTGGTGGTGATGGCCTCCTCCGGGGTTCCCAAGACTGGCGGGTCGATGTCGATCGACGCCCCGGCCTCGATCGCCCGGTCAAGCAGCCACCGGGCCCGGGTGCGGCTGATGGTCGCCTCATAGACCCGGGGCACCGGGACGAGTTGAGCGGCTCGTACCCCGACCCGGTGCACCTGGATGTGGTCGGGGTGTCCGGTGATGCCGGTCTCGTCGTAGATGGACAGCGCGTCGGGGCGTTCCTCGGTCAGGATCGCGGCGAGCTTCCGGGCCGCCTGGTCGACGTCGGCTCGCCAGAAGCAGTCGGGGTCGTCGTTGGTGTCGGCCCCCCGCATGCCCGAGTCGTGGTAGCCCAGGAACTCCACGCGGTGCACCCCGAGGATGCTGGCGGCCTCACGGGTCTCGGTGACCCGGCGCTGGGCCAGGGTCTCTCCCGGCGCCAGTATCCCGGGCGGGGTCTCACCCCGCTCACCGCAGGTGGCGACGACTACTACAACCCGGTGGCCCTCGGCAGAGGCGCGGGCCAGGGTCCCCCCGCCGCCGATGGACTCGTCGTCGGGATGGGCATGAAAGGCAACCAGGGTGGCCATGGTTCTGTCAGGGGTTGACCATGAGGGTCCGCAGGCGGGTCGCCAGCCACGGCTTGCGGCCCCAGGTCATCAGCTGGCCTTTGGCGATCGCTCGCCACTGGCTCTGCCGGTTCCAGACCACCAGCAGGAACCCGACCGGGTCGGCCGAGATATGGCAGTCGACCCGGCGGGAGGAGAGTGTGTCGACACGCAGCGCCCCCTCGTCGAAGATGAAATGGAACCGGTCGCCGCCGCGAATGTGCAGCTCATAGGTGGTCCGCACGCCGGCTGCGGTGCCCGGGTTCACCATGGCTCGCGGATCAGCCGCCTGCAGGAGCGGGATGAGGAAACGCTGCAGCACCATGGCCGCATGGGCCGGGTTGATCCGCCAGCGGCGCCCGGCGGCCCGGGCGATGTCATAGCCGTGCACGACTGTCTCGTTGAGCAAGTGACTGGTGAACACCGGCAAGGGCATGGTGACGCCCTGGATCAGCCAGGGACGTAGCTCATCGGGGGACTGCCGAGCGCAATCGGCGAAGTACTGCTTCGCGCAGGCCTCGACCCGGTCAGCCAGCACGCTCAGGTCGCGCTCGGAGTCAGACCGCACCAACTGGGTCGCCATCTCCCCGAGGTCGGCCACATCCCGGACCAGCGAGTCGCCAGCGATCCCAGCCCGCTCGGGTATTAGCTCGTAGACGGCCGACAGATCCCGTCGCGTCAGGCCGAGCAGGCCCGCCCAGACCTGCGACAGATGCAGGGCGACCTCAGCGAGGTTCCACTGGCCCACCGCAGGGGCTCCCGGATCCCGGATGGACCGCAGGAGGGCAGTCACCCGCGCCACCTCATCGCGCAGGGCGTCCTGGATTCGCTGCCAGTCAAGTCTCGAGGCGCTGGTGACCACGGCAACCCCCTTGGGCTTGAGTATGCAGCGACTGATAACTAAAAGGTAGTAATCGGCTGATAACCTGTCAAGATGGCTGACGGAGGGGGGGTAGCCGCGCCGCGGCCCCGGATGACCGCGGCGCAGCGTGAGCAACAACTGCTCCGGGCCGCGGTGACCGCGTTCGCCCAGGGCGGTTACACCGGCACCACCACAGACCAGGTGGCCAGGATCGCCGGCGTCTCCCAGCCCTACGTGCTGCGGCTGTTCGGATCGAAGCAGGCGCTGTTCCTCGCCACCTACCGGCACGCCGGATCCTGCATCGAGGACGCCTTCCGGGCCGCTGCCGCGACTGTGCCACCTGACGCCGAGGTGCCCGAGCGGCTGGCCGCGCTGGGTTGTGCATACCTGCAGCTGGCCCGCGACCACGAGCTGCTGCTCGTCATGCAGCATGGCTTCATGGCCGCTGCCGACCCCGCACTCGGGCCGGCCATGCGCCGCTGCATGATCGGCATCTACCGCCTGGTCCGCAGCCTCACCGGTGCCAATGCCGAGCAGACCCGCGACTTCGCCGCCCGCGGCATGCTGATCAACACTTTGGTGGCGCTGCGGATGCCCGAGCACCTCGACGAGGACCCTGCCGCCGCCGAACTCGTCAACCACACGCTGCAGCCACCACCCGTGGACCGCCATTCGGAGCCGGATAGCGGTCCAGGGGCCTCCCAAGGCGCTATTCGGAGTCGAATGGCGGTGCAACCCCAGGATGAGTGACGGGTCAGTAGCGGAGTACTACTCGCACGGGGCGCTGGAAGAACAGATCCTCGATGCGCTGGTGCGGATCGGTGCCGATCCCGAGCATCTGCACATCGACCAACTCGCGCCGGTCGATGAGTTCCACGTCGGTGGCCGAGCAGCCACCATGGCGCTGGTCGACCAGATGGATCTGCACCCGGGCCTGCGGGTGCTCGACGTGGGAAGCGGGCTGGGCGGCACCGCTCGCTACCTTGCCCATGAACATAAGGTGGCGGTCACCGGAATCGATGTGACAGCAGAGGACGTGCAGGTTGCCCGGTCGCTCACCCGCCGCGCCGCGCTCGCCGACCGGGTGACGTTTTTGGAGGGCAGTGCGGTGTGTGACCGGGCGTCGGTCAGCAAGATGACTCGCGGGCCTGAGGCGACCAGGTGTACGGACGCGGTTCTGCGCTTGTGCCTACCTGCCATGTCCTCGCCTACACCTGCCGGGTGCGTCCTTGCCGTGGATGTGATCAGCTTCG
>DATDHI010000324.1:0-2475 GCA_036521655.1 Pseudonocardiaceae bacterium
CCCGGCACGGCCGCGGCATGGACTCCAACAAGCTGGTGCGCGCGTCAAAGGCAAGAGACGTTGTCCCGGCAAAGTGGAGCGCACCCAGAATGCTTCGGTGGGGTCCGTTGACGACACCACTCGACTAGGGCGTGTCTCCCAACCGTTGCCGGTGGTGTCGACGACGCTCGAAAACTGGACAGTAGCGACGCTTGAAGAGTGAACACTCGACGATTGGAGAGTGATCACTTTGGAGGACTGGGCGTTGATCCGCCGACTGGCTGCGGAGGGTGTGCCGAAGGCTCGGATCGCTGCGCGGCTGGGGATTTCGCGGACGACGGTGGTGAAGGCGGTGGCCTCGGACGTGCCGCCGAAGTATGTGCGGGCAGCGGCTGCGACGTCGTTCACGCCGTTTGAGGTGAGGGTCCGCGCGCTGCTCGAGGACGATGCGGAGTTGCCGGCGACGGTGATCGCCGAGCGGGTGGGCTGGACCGGGTCGATCACGTGGTTCCGGGACAACGTGAAGCGGTTGCGGCCGGAGCACCGCAAGATCGACCCGGCTGATCGGTTGGTCTGGGAGCCGGGCGACGCGGCGCAGTGCGATTTGTGGTTCCCGCCGCGCAAGATCCCGCTCGAGGAGGGGACCGCGCGGCTGTTGCCGGTGCTGGTGATCACTGCGGCGCACTCGAGGTTCATGACGGGCCGGATGATCCCGACCCGCAAGACCGAGGACCTGCTGCTGGGCTCGTGGGAGCTGATCACCCAGTTGGGGCGGGTGCCGCGGCGGCTGATCTGGGATAACGAGCCCGGCATCGGCCGGGGTCAGCGCCGCGCTGAGGGCGTCGCGACGTTCATGGGCACGCTCGCAACCCGGCTGGTGCTGCTGCCGCCGAAGGACCCGGAGTCCAAGGGCGTCGTCGAGCGACGCAACGGCTGGTTCGAGACCTCGTTCATGCCCGGCCGGTCCTTCGGCTCGCCGGCGGACTTCAACGTCCAGTTTGGCGACTGGCTGGCGCGGGCGAACACGCGAGTCGTGCGGACCATTGGCGCCGCGCCGGTCGACCGGCTTGAAGCGGACCGGGCGGCGATGCTGGCGCTGCCTCCGCTGGTGCTGCATTTGGGCTGGCGCAACCGGGTCCGGCTGGGCCGCGACTACTACGTGCGTCTGGACACCAACGACTACTCGGTCGACCCGAGCGCGATCGGCCGCGTTGTCGAGGTCAGCGGTGATCTCGAGCGGGTCAAGGTTCGCGCCGATGGGCGGGTGGTCGCAGACCACGCCCGGAGCTGGGCGCGCGGGCAGACCATCACCGACCCAGCGCATGTCCAGACTGCTGCCGTGCTGCGCAAACAGTTCCAGCAACCACGATCCGGCGCGGTCGCCGCCGAGCAGATCATCCACGGCCTAGCCCGGGACCTGGCCGACTACGACCGCGCCTTCGGCCTCATCGAAGGCGGGCGAAGCTGATGCCCGCCGCCAAAACGAGCGACGCGGTCAAGCAGATCACCTATCTGGCCGGCATGCTCAAAGCACCCCGGATCACCGAAGCTGCAGCCCGTCTGGCCGAGCAAGCGCGTGACGCGAACTGGACTCACGAGGACTACCTCGCCGCCGTGCTCGAACGCGAAGTCAGCGCTCGCAACGCCTCCGGCGCCCAACTCCGCATCCGCGCGGCCGGGTTCCCGGCCCGCAAAACCCTGGAGGACTTCGACTTCGACGCCCAACCCGCCGTCCGGCAACAGATCGCCGCGCTGGCCTCCGGCGCGTTCCTGACCGAAGCCCGCAACATCGTGCTGCTCGGACCACCCGGAACAGGAAAGACCCACCTCGCCACCGCGCTCGGCATCATCGCCGCCCAGCACGGGCACCGGGTGCTGTTCGCGACCGCCACCGACTGGGTGACCCGCATGGCCGACGCCCACCGCGCCGGACGCCTGGCTCAAGAACTGACCAAGCTGCGCCGCTACGGGCTCATCGTCGTCGACGAGGTCGGCTACCTACCCTTCGAACAACACGCCGCGAACCTGTTCTTCCAGCTCGTCAGCTCCCGCTACGAACACGCCTCGCTAGTCCTGACCAGCAACCTGCCATTCTCCGGCTGGGCCAGCGTGTTCGGCGACCAAGTCGTCGCCGCCGCCATGATCGACCGCATCGTCCACCACGCCGACGTCCTCGCCCTCAAAGGCGCCAGCTACCGACTACGCGGCCGAGGCATCGACAGCCTGCCCAGCATCCGAACCGCCGCCGAAACCGAGAACTAGACTGCCCCCGACCGTTCACTTTTCACGCGCCGAAACTGTTCAACATTCGAGCGCCGCCGACACCGGGTAGTGGACCAGTTCGGGCAGGTCATCGACGTCCTTGTCTCCGAGAAACGAGACCTGGCCGCGACCCTCCCGTTCTTCACCCGCGCTCTGGGACAACCTCCACGGCCGAGTGAGGTGAGCACCGACCGGGCAGCGACCTACCCACCGGTGGTGGACCAGTTGCTACCG
>DATDHI010000325.1:0-1745 GCA_036521655.1 Pseudonocardiaceae bacterium
GTCCGCGACTGGCTCGCCAGGGGGCTCAAGGACCGCGACACGCACACCATCGCGGCCAACCGCATCCTCGCCGAACGGCACGTGATACCGCTCATCGGCGCGATCAAGCTCAAGGAACTGACCGCCGACCAGGTCGACGAGTGGCTCGACGGGCTGACCGGCACGCTCGCGACGAGGAGCCTGCAAGGGGTCCACGCGATCCTCAAGCGGGCCACCCGGCAGGCGCAGGCGCGAGACAAGGTGCTGCGCAACGTCGCTGAACTCGTTACGACACCCAAAGGAAAGGAGGGACGGCCCAGCAAGGCCATGACGCTGGAACAGGCTACTGCCTTGCTAGAACACGCCAAGGCGTCGCGGCTCGATGCCTACGTCGTCGTGAGCTTGCTCACTGGCATACGCACCGAAGAGGCCCGCGCTCTGCGCTGGTCCCACGTGGTCACCTGGGTAGCGGATGGCGCGGCATGGGTGCCGGTCACCGAAGCCGGGTTCGATCACGAGCGGTTCGCGATCTACGTCTGGCGCTCGGTGCGTGCCCACGGTGACACCAAGACCGAGAAGTCACGCCGGACGCTGGAACTGCCCACGCAGGCCGCTGAGGCGCTCCGCACGCACCACGTACGGCAGGCGAGGGAGCGGCTGGCGGCAGGCAAGCGCTGGCAGGATCACGGCCTCATCTTCGCCAGCCAGGCGGGGACACCGCTCGACGCATCCCACGTTCGCCGGGCCTTCAAAGCGATCACAAAGAAGGCCGGTCTCGGTGAGAACTGGACGCCGCGGGAGTTGCGCCACTCGTTCGTGTCTCTGATGAGCGACAACGGTGTTCCCATCGAAACCATCGCTGATCTCGTCGGGCATGCCAGCACGGCGGTAACTGAGGAGGTCTACCGGCACCAGCTCAAGCCAGTGATCACTCGAGGTGCCGAGACCATGAACACCATCTTCAAACAGAACGAAGCCGAGTCGGCGTGAGGCGAGTGGCCCCCGGTTTGGCCCCTACGGGTCTTCCGCAAGATCGCCAAGAGATGAGTTTTTGCTGGTCGGGGTGGCGGGATTCGAACCCACGGCCTCTTCGTCCCGAACGAAGCGCGCTACCAAGCTGCGCCACACCCCGAAAGACGCGGCCGAGTCTAACCGACGCCGGCAGTCGCCCGTGACCCGGTCGGCACCGGTGAACCGCTGTTCCGCGGAACCAGGGTGAGCAGGCTTGCCTCTGGTGGGCAGGCGAAGCGGACCGGGGCGAAGGGGGACGTGCCTAGGCCTGCCGAGACGTGCAACCAGGTGTGTGCGCCCCACCGGGACGCTCCGCGGGCCCGGGAGCGGTCCAACCCGCAGTTGGTCACGATCGCACCGTAGCCGGGCAGCCGCAGCTGGCCGCCGTGCGTGTGACCGGCCAGGACGAGGTCGTAGCCGTCGGTGGCGAAGGAGTCCAGTACCCGTGGCTCCGGGGCGTGGGTCACGCCCAGGCGCAGGTCGGCGGCGGGATCGGCACGCCCGGCGATCTGCTGGTAGCGGTCCCGACGCAGGTGCGGGTCGTCCACCCCGGCGGCGACGATCCGGCGCCCTGCCACGGTGAACCGGCCGCGGACGTTCGTCAGGTCGTGCCAACCGTGCTCGACGAACGCCGCCCGGAGATCTGCCCATGGCAGGGGTGCGCCACGGATGCGCTTTCGGGTGCGGATCAGGTATCGAACCGGGTTCTTCGGCTTCGGGGCGTAGTAGTCGTTGCTGCCGAAGACGAATACCCC
>DATDHI010000326.1:0-1502 GCA_036521655.1 Pseudonocardiaceae bacterium
CTGGTCGGCTCGCAGGCTGGCGACGTGCGCTTCGAGGGCAGGGATGTAGGACGGGTCGGGTCGATAGAACCCGCAGCCGGCGCACTGGAAGCGGATCGGGCAGTGCCCGCCTCCTGCCTTCACGTTGGATGGTTCGGTGCAGTTGCCGAACGGAACCGAGACCGATGCCCGCTCGTAGGCGACAGAGTCGGAGAACGGAGCGGGGTTGCCGTGGCCGTCCACGGCCAGCGACCCGACCGAGCGGATGGCTTGCTGTTTGCGCTTGAGACTGACCGAGTAGTACCCGGTCGTGGTCTGGATCGAGACGTGGTCCATGAGGTCTTTCAAGACGTCGACGGGCACGCCGGCATCGGCGTGGCGCTGGGCATAGCTATGGCGCAGTGCGTAGGGGAAGACGAGGGCGCGCCCGAAGGCAAGTGGCGTCCCGTGCTCGCCGAGCACCTCGGAATCGATCTTGGGGATCCGCCGCACCCAATACCGGAACTCCACACCGACGCAGCTGGCGGTCAGATGGCCGTGAGCTTGGCGCGAGCGCAGCATCGGGGAGGGAAACAGCCACTTGCTCGTCGCGGGCGCAGTGGATAGCTGCACTCGTCGGTGCTCCCAGGCCAAGATGAGCTGTGCCGTCTCGGCGGTGACGGGAACGCGCCGGCGTAGCCGGGCGGCTTTGTGGTTGTCGTAGATCAGCTGGTGCTGACCGTTGGTGACCTCGATGCAGCCGATCTTGAGACTCACCACCTCTCCCGGGCGTCGTCCGGTGTCACGCAGGATCTTGTAGATCGTCTGGTGCATCTCGGCCAGGTCGGCGGCGCTCATCGAGCCGAACCGTCCCCGGGGGCCCAACAGGTCGAGGTGCCGATCGAGCTGGCGGATCACCGACTCGGGCAGTGCCTTGCCCACCTGGTCCTCGTTGGGGTCCTCGACGACGCGATGACGTCGTTGTGCCGGCCGGAAAGGGTCGGGCACCTCAGCCATCAGCCCGCTTCTGCGGCCGTGCTCGATCACCTCGCACAACGCGCGGATCAACTGGTTGCGGTGTGCCGCCGAGTAGAGGCTGCCGTCGGCGCGGCGCTGCTCGGAGATGGTCTGCACGACGAGGTCGAAGTCGGCGGCACCCAGGCTGGTCGGGTCGGTGCGGCCGGAGGCCACCAGCGTTTGCGAGGCGACGCGACCGGCTTGCAACGCCTGGCGCAGCGTCTGCAGGTAGGGCCGGGTGGTGCGGGCCCAGTCCTTGATCACCTCGCGCAGCCAGGCGGGCTCGATCGGGCCGAAGTCCACGAACCCCTCGGTGGCCGGCCAGCGGCGCGAGCCGTTGGACTCGAGGTCCAGCAGCGCCACCTCCCATACGTCGCCGGCGTAGGGGTCGGTGCCGCTGTATTGGACCCAGGCTCGCTCCAGGTGCCGGCGCAGGTCACGGAACAGCCCCTTCGTGATCGAGTTGTATTGCACGCCACCGCTGTGGCACACCGCCTCAGGGTCGGCGTGGCGAACCGAGCTGGTCC
>DATDHI010000327.1:0-3398 GCA_036521655.1 Pseudonocardiaceae bacterium
GTTAGGGAGCTGGGCGCGGCCGAGGTCGTCGACTACCACGACGCTGACGCCCCGGGGGCGTTTGAGGGGATCATGGTAGGGATCAGGTGAAACCCCGCAGACTCGATCACTGAATTCCAGCAGTTTGAGCGGGGGTGGTGGTCCGGTAGGTCCACCACCCGGGAGGGGGCTCCCTCGACGCTGTCGGTGTCCAAGCCGCAGCACGAAGGAGCCCCTGCCCATGCTCTCAACTGGAGAAGATGTGGAAGCTGATGCGTTGTTCAAGCGGGGATGGACGATCTCCGCGATCGCCCGTCACCTCGGCCGCGACCGGGGAACGATTGCCAACTACCTGAGCGGTAAGAGTCAGCCCGGTGTCCGCCGGTCGTCGAGCCCGGACCCGTTGGATCGGTTCGCCGGGTACGTGAAGGCTCGGTTCGTTGATGACCCGCACTTGTGGATCTCGGCGCTGTTCGACGAGGTCGTCGCCTTGGGGTATGCCCAGTCCTACCCGAGCTTCGTGCGCCAGGTCCGCCTGGCCGGCCTGCGGCCGCATTGTGAGGCGTGTTCGGGGGTGAAGGGCCGGGAGACCATCGAGATCGTTCATCCGGCTGGCGAGGAGATTCAGTGGGACTGGGCGGAGCGGCGCAACGCCCCGTGGGGCGGGACGTCGTTTGGGTTGCTGGGAACTTTGGCCTATTCGGGTCGGACCCGGGAGGTGCTTATGTCGTCGATGGACCAGGCCCATCTCGTCGAGGCCATGGACGGTGTCCTGCGACGCCTGGGAGGCACGACGCGGGTGTGGCGCACCGACCGTCTGGCTACGGTCATCCGTCCTGGCACCGCCGAGGTGCAGGCATCCTTCGCCCCGGTGGCCAAGCATTACGGGGCGATCGTTGTTCCTTGTCCGCCTAGGCGGGGGAACCGCAAGGGGGCGGTGGAATGCGGGGTGAAGTTCATGTGCGGCCGGTGGTGGCGCACCATGACGGCCACCACACCGGAGGACGCCCAGCTCAGCGTGGACCGGTTCTGGTCCACGACCGGTGACGCCCGTATGCGCCCCCCGGGCCGTTACGCCGATCCCGATCAGTTGGCCCCGGGCGAGCGGCCGGTGTGGCCCACCGTCGGCGAGCTGGCCGCCACCGAGTCGTTGATGGCGTTGCCGGCGGCCCCGTTCCCGGCCACCATCGAAGAGCGCCACCGCGTCGACGACCGGGCCACGGTGGCGTTCCGGGGCAACCGCTATTCGGTCAACCCGGGCCTGGGCGGTGTGGAGCTGATCGTCCGCCAACGCTTGGGCACGGCCACGCTGGAAATCTTCAGCCCGGCCGGGGTGTTGATGGTCGCCCACCGTCTAGCCCCGCCGGGAGCGGGGTCGATCATCCGCACCCACGAGCACCGCGTTGCGCTCGAGAAGGTGGTGTTAGGCCAGTTCTGTACCGCCCGCCCGTGTGACCGCAAGGCCAACAAGCCTCCGGGGAGCGCGGCGCTGGCCGAGCGGGCCCGCCTGCTGGGCGCCGGTGGGGCCGAGCCGGCCGTGGACCTGGCCGGCCTGGCCGAAGTGATCCGCCTGGCCTTCCCGGGCAGCACAGAGGTCTCTGGGGGCGGGGTGTCGGCATGACCGAGACCTCCGACTACCAGAAGCTGCGGGCCCATCTGGCCTTCCTGCGGATGGCCGCCGCGGCCGAAGCGCTGCCCGCTCAGTTGGACCACGCCACCAAAGCCAAGCTCAGCCACTCCGCATTCTTGGAACGGCTCTTGTCGGTCGAGGTCGCCGCCGTGGACGAGCGCCGCCAGGCCAGCATGGCCCGTTTCGCGTCGCTGCCCTCGCCGTTCACCCTGGCCGATTTCGACTTCTCCGCCCAGCCATCGGTCGATCCCAAACTGGTGGCCGAGCTCGCCACCCTGCGCTTCATCGAGGACGCCACCAACATTTTGTTGATCGGCCCGCCCGGGGTCGGCAAGACCATGCTGGCCGTCGGCCTCGGTCACGCCGCGGTAGCGGCAGGGATGCGCACCTACTACACCACCGCCGCCGATCTGGCCGCCCGCTGCCACCGCGCCGCCCTGGAAGGACGATGGTCGACGGTGATGCGCTTCTACGCCGGGCCCCGCCTGCTCATCATTGACGAGGTCGGCTACCTGCCCATGCCCGCCGAGGCCGCCGCCGCCCTGTTCCAAGTCGTCTCTCAGCGATACCTCAAGGGCAGCATCGCCCTGACCACGAATTTGGGGATCGCGTCGTGGGGCAAGGTCTTCAACGACGATCCGATGGTCGCCGGTGCCATGCTCGATCGCCTCCTCCATAGATCGGTGGTTCTCAACATCGACGGGGACTCCTACCGGATGCGATCCCACCGGGCCCGGGCCGAAGCCACCCGGCGGGCGGTGGCCGGCACATGACACCCACCAGCGCGTGCCCTGTCTGTGGGACACCCCGACCAGCCAACCGGGCCAGCGGCGAGCCCTGGTACTGCTCGATCGACTGCCACAACACCGGCAACGGCGTCCACCACCCCGAGCCCCCGTCGTGTCACGATACCGTCACGATGATCTGCCCCGTCTGTCAACGCCCGTTCAAACCCGTCGGCCGCCAGATCTACTGCGGTGACCCCTGCAAAGCCGCCGCCTACCGAAGGCGACGCGACGCCCACAAAGCGCCCATCGTCATCCCCAAGGCCCGGCCCCGCCGCCCGATCACCGTCTACGAATGTGACAGCTGCGGCGAGCGAGCCCTGGGAGAACAAAGGTGCGAATCGTGTTCGACCTTCATGCGCCGCATCGGCATCGGAGGATCCTGTCCAGCCTGCGATGCCCCCGTCGCGATACACGAACTCATCGACCAGGAGGTCACTACTTGACAACCGCGTAAACTCAAATCAAGCCCACCAACCCCGCCAGCAGACTGCGGGATTTCGGTGATCAACACTGCGGGATTTCGGTAATCCTTACCAGCCATGTCGCACCCGCGAACGGGCGACGCCGATCCGCGATCCGGGGGGGTGCCAAACGGCACAGCCGACACGCTCAGGTTCAAGAGTCGCCCGTTCCGGACCGGCCGAGGTAGTGGCGCGGTGTTGTCTGTGCGCAGCCGAAGTCGGGGGGCTTGCGGTGCCTGCGCCCGACCCGGTGCGTGCAGCTCAGCGGATGTAGAGGTCGTCCGCCGTCCACATCGTGAACTGCGTGTTCTGCGCTCCGCTGGCAGCTGGACACCGTGTGCAGGCTGGCCACATGTACAACCACGTCAGGGCCTAAGCCGAACTGCGTTCGCAACGTAGAAGTCGCCGGTCAAGTCCGGTCACCTCCACCAGCAGGAATAGCCGAAGGGGCAGCTCAGAGGCCGTTCGTAGCATGTCAACGCAGTTAGCCTCGACCCTCGGGACCTGTTATTTCAGTAGTCGGGTTGAGATTTGTCAGCG
>DATDHI010000328.1:0-14683 GCA_036521655.1 Pseudonocardiaceae bacterium
GGCGCCGAGTGGCGAGCGGAGACGACCGAGCGGTTCACCGTCTGGAACGAGGTCACCGGTGGCCCGGCCGCTGCCAGAGCAGATACCGCCCGGGAGCACCCACCCAGACCCGGATCAACCGAGCTCAAGTTGACGATGCCATGCAGTGGCATACCAGCTGCGCTGCCTAGGGCCTACGCACGTCGGCATCCCGCGCCGGTGCTATCGGTATCGGAAACCGTCGAGGAAGCGGCGGAACAGGCCGCCTTCGCGGGGCAGGGCTGGAAGGGGTGGCGGTGCGGCGCGGTGCTGGCGCGCGATCGGCTGCGCGTAGTCAGTTCTGGCGATGGCGTCAACCACCTGGGACTCATCGAAGTCTTCAGAGCCTTCGATGACGGGCACGAAGCCGACGAGGACACCGTCTCGCATCACTTGTGCTTCGAGGCTCGCCGTACCGTCGGTGTCCCACATCGCCTCTCGCCCGTCGTGAAGCGACACGCGCACTCCGCACTGGTACACGCCCGCCTTCGCCAGATGCGCGTCGATGCCGCGTTCGCGCAGCGCGTCGGCCACCCGCCGGGCCCTGTTCTCCTCCATCCTTGAAACCTAGCTTGTGTGCTAGGCGAGCTGGCGTTCCAGGTCGTGCACCCGCTGCCGCGCGTCGCTGGCCGCCTGGTCCGCGGCTTCGAAGTCACGCTGCGCGCGGCGGGCCGCCTGCTCCGCCGCCTCGAGGCGGGCGCGTAGCTCCCGCAGGGCTGTGGCAACCTCGCCTACTGCGTGATCGGCGTCGGTCAGCGCGCGCTGCGCCTCGTCGCGGGCGGTGTCTGCGGCTGCCGCCTCGTTGCGGACATGTTCCAGGTCCCGACGCAGCCGCTCGCTCACCCCGCCGGCGCCGTCGTCCGGCTCGCGTCGGGGCCTTTCGACCGGGCCGGTTGCGGCGAACACGCCGGCCGCGGCGTCGGCGGGGTCGAGGGCCGCGGTGAGGCGCCCGCCGGCCAGCGCCTGCGCGGCGGCGGAGCTGTTCACCGCAGCGGTGAAGGTGTTCACCAGCTCCCGGGTGACCGCATCGCTGACCGGGTGGCCGGCCGTGCGAGCCAGTGCCCGTACCTGCTGCACGAGGGCGTGGACCAGCTGGTGGCGCTGCTGTGACAGCCGGCGCAGCTCCTCGCCCTGCAACTGGTGGTGCGCTTCGCGCAGCCCGTCACTCAGCTCCACCAGGGCCCGGACCTGCTCCGGGTGCTCACGGACCAGCCGGTTGGCCAGCCACGCCGCCGTCGAGGGTCGGCGCAGCGCGCCAATCTGCTCGGCCAGCTCGCGGTGGCCCTGCTCCCGAGCCCGCGCAGCGGCGGCGTTGCGGGCCGCGGTGAACTCCTCCCTGGGTAGCGAGTACATCTCGTCAGCCACCGACTCGAGGTCCACTCGATGTCACCCCCGAAACCACGCCGAAGCGCGACACCGCGCCCCCGCTGACATGTCGCCGCGCTGCAGCCCAACCGGGCTCGCCGACAGTACTGCGGAGAGGCCTACTGTTCCCCATGGGGAGGTCACGGCGCGCCCCACCACCGGGCAGGGCGGGTCATCGGGCGTCCCGCAGTTCGACGGGGTCGGCCAGCGCCTGGATCGCCGGGGCCCGGTGCCGTAGCGCCGCGACCAGCTCATCGTTCTCGGCGTTCGCGCCCCGGTCGGCGTTGGCCATGAACATCGCGGCCAGGGCCTCGACAGGGGTGAGGGGGCGATCGGGGCAAGCCTCGGCTGCGTGATCAGATCCGGCAGCACAAGGCCCATCCCCGCGTAGTCCGCCGCCGGTCGTAGCTGCGAGTTCACCGTGTGTAGCGTCGCGACGAGGTCGGACCAGGGTCGCGACACGTCTCCGGCTGGGTCGTCCAGTGCGTTGTCGGCTAGCGCGACCCGCAGTGCCACTACCGCGGCGTGCACCAAGGTCGCGCAGATCCCTCTCCCAGGTCGTCGGCATCGCCCTCTACGTGTGTGAGATGTACCTCGGCGGCCAAAAAGACCTGCGCAAGGCCTCGCAGCAGGCCGCCGTATGAGCAGCTCGACGGGCTCACCGGCTAGCAGTCAGGACCTGACCCGCCTGCACAGCTACCGAATGCCAACCGCGCGGTAGCGGCAGCCCCTCGCACACCGCCAGCTCGGGACAGCGCCGGCACACCGCCACCGCATCCTTGAGGCGCTCCCCCTGCTGCTCGCGGGTCTCCCCATCACGGCGCTCGTCGAAAAGCCCCGGCCGGTCGCGGCACGCGGCACGCGGGAGCGCTGGCAGCTCCCACAGGATCGCCGACAACAGCCGCACCGAGCCCTCGGGATTGAGCGTCACGCCGCCATGGTGCCCCCAGATCGCCACAGAGCGCACAAACCCGACTGCGGAGGGTGAGGCCAACGCACGGCCGCAGCTTCGGGCAGGGCACCAGGCCCCGGGACACACCGGCCGCGCACAGCCCGGCTCCAGTCTGAGAATTGCGCACACGCGTGCGGAATCTTGCGCACCACCACATCGACGACAGCTGGGGTTAGATCCCCGGCTGTCGTCGCAAGACCCGTTTCGTGGGGGTCTGGGACCGCCGACGTACCCCGGTTACCCCACGTACCCCGATGCGTTATTGCAGGTCAATCGGGTTAACTCGGCACCAGCGCGGTGGGGTAGAAAGTTACCCCGCCGGCCGCGACGTACCCGGCGAGGTGGTCCGGGGCTCTACCTCGGCCAGGTTTTCCACCCGCAGCGACCGCACACGGCCGACAGGCCACATACCGGCGACGAAGTACACGCTGCCGCTCTGCGTCCAGGATGCGCCCTGCGGAGAGCCGCTTGTGCAGTTCACGGCCCTTGTCCTCCAGCTTGATCGCCGAGAGTCCGTCGTCTCGGACGACCAGCAGCCCCTGTGGTCCCTTGATCATGCTGTCCCAGCGCGTGTAGCCCTGCTCGGTCAGCTTCTCCAGCAGGTAGCCGGCGAACGGGCAATGGCGCCCGTCGTCGAGGTACCACGGTCACCCGTCGTCGACCCGCACCGTGATGACGCCACGGTGGACCCGCTCAAGGATGGGCCACAGAAGCTCGTCGTCAATCGAAGGTTCCTGTTGCTCGCTCACCGGGCTCCCGCCGGCTGCGCTGAGGCACGCGCTGACGGTCTGGCGGCTTGGGCATTCCAGCTGGCTGCCGCGCGGACGCACTCCGGGCAGTACATGGGTCCTCGTCTGACTGTGGTTCTCTCGCCGTCAGCTCCCCGCACACGGTGACCATGCCTGAGTGCCAGCCGCCGGCCTCGGACGCGGCCACAAGATGCGTGACAAGTGGCGCGCTCACCCCAGCCACTCCGTCAGCTGGTCGCGCATCACGGTGGCCGCTTCCTCGTCGAACCGCAGCACACACGCGCCGGTGGCATGTGGATCGAGCTCGATCTCACCGTTTAGCTTGCGCAGCACCACGTTCGCGAAGCCCTCCGGCCCGCCGTGGGTCACGCAGGCCGCATGGATCACCCGGCGGTTGCTGGTGGCCGGTTCCCCCTCCTCATTGGTCACCCGCAGAGACTGCGGCCTAGATCACGCTGGTCTTTGCAGTTTGCTAACCCTGGGCCGCGATGCCGAAGCGGTTGCGCAGGCTGTCCAGCTCCCAGACCTGACGCCGAGCACGCCGGTGAAGAGTGACCACCAGGTCCCGGGCAATCGGGTCATTGCGGAGGCGGACCGGCGCTAAGCGGTCGGCAGCATCGAGCGCGCGCACTACCTCGCCATCATGGCGACCATCAGCCTGTGCCCATGCTCGTGCGATGTCGAAGTGCACGTAAGCCACGCGCCCCTTGCTGCCGAATACTGATAGATCGATCGGTGCTGCCGTCAGCCGTTCGGCCACAGCCGGGCCGGCGCCAGTTTCCACGGCTAGGCCTAGCTCCCAAGCGGCCACATTGGTCGGGCCGAAGTGGTAACGCATGTGATTGCGCTCCCCGGTGTGCCTGGCCAGCAACCGGGCCTCTGCAAAGTGGGTGGCAGCATCATCAGCACGGTTCTCGCGGGTAGCGATCAATGCCGTGGTCAGGTGCAGCATTCCGCAGGCTTCGGCGGCGGTTGTGTCGTCCTTTGTTGGCCCCGACAGTGCACAGATGTCGCGGAGAGCATCCGCGCATACCAGCCGGCCTCGTCGGTGAGCGCCGACACCGATCAACGTGCTGGTCCTATTCATCTCCATCAACGCGACCAAATCTGGCCGTTCCGCCAGCCGAGCGGCATCCCGACCACGCTCAGCGGCGATCGCTGCCAGCTCGATGCGCCCGGTCCTCTTGGCGAGGATGTAGGCCACCTTGCATGTCTCCACTAAGGCGGTTAGCGCGACGTGGCGGGTGTCGCCACCGCCCATAAGTGCCTGAATTTGCAGCTCAACCAGAAGCGCATCCAGACCCCTGCCGGCCAGCACGTAACGTGCATCGTCAGCGTATTCATGGGCTCGGGCCGCGGCTCTAGCCAGCTCGGCCACGGGTCGTGCCCTCTGGTCCGGCAGGTCCTCCAACGTGGCGTCATGCAGAGCGGCGCTGATCTCAGCCACGGCAGCAGTGACTTCCGCGCTCTGCCGATCTGCCGGCAGGTAAGGCTGCCCGGTCAGATCGGCTACCGAACAGCCCAGAGCATCCGCCAAGTCGTGAACAAGGCCGCGTCGGTTGAATCCGCGCTGGCCACGCTCCAGCTGCGACAGATACGGCGCGCTGATCCCAGCCAGACCGGCCACCACATCCTGACTCAGCCCGCGACGGCGCCGGATCATCCGAGCGCGCGCGCCGATCGCCGACGCTTCCTCAGCGTTCACCAGAGACCTTCTCCTCGCCGGTCCCCTACCGGAGTCCCGGGACCGTCGCCCCGGGGCAGTGCACCTCCGGCGAGGGGGTACCCGGCCAGGCTACGCAGCCCTGCAGCGAGACCGGAATTAGTCCCCCGGCCCTCGCTGCAGCGTGCGTATGAGGGGTTTTTGGAGCCCCACGAGCGCTCCGACCTAACTCGGCTAACTTTCCTAACTTTCCGCAGGTCAGAGCGTTTTCGCCGGGTCTCAAATTCGGCCACCGCGTGCCGAATTTCGCCCCGACTGGGCAGCGTCAGCCTGGAGGTCGGGGGGGAGCCGAGGGGGCAGCACGCCAAGGTCGCGCAGAGGCCGAAACCAGGGTGTTTCGTGCCTCCCCCGAGTCGCCTTCCCGGCCTCCCCAAACGGGTGTTTTCCCATGTCATCCTGGGGAGGTAAGCCCGGGGAGGCCTTGGGGAGAACTCCCCAACGTCCTCGCTGCCTCCCCAACTACCTCCCCACGTTCATTCAGCCGATCTGGGCTAGCGCCGACTGGTATTCGGCCGCCTGCTGAGGTGTCAAAGACCTCGACACTCTCACCAGCACGGGCCCGGAGACATAGTCGTACTCGGTGAACATCGGCGTGTTAGCTGTGATTGCCTGGATGTACTTCAGCCGTGCCCCGGCTGCCTGATCGTCGGCGAACACCTCCACCGAGCCGCCCGCGTCCGCTGCGCCGGGGCTGGTGTCGGTGAAACCTTCCCCGGTCGGACTGATGCGGCTATCGGTGAACGATGCCTTGCTCACGTAGCCGCCCGGGCGACCGAGCAGCTTGTTCTTGTCGGTCTCGGCGGTGAACACCACAGACGGTGTCGCGCTGGACACCCGCTGGGCGAGATGTGCCACGACTTGCTGAGCGGTCATCGGGGCCTGCCGGGTGAGTGACGTCCCGGACCCGCACGCGGCGAGCGTCGCCGCGATCAGGACCGCCGGGAGGAGACGCGTGATCATTATCGGGTTCCTTGTCTGCTCCGGCCGCCGCGTGTCCAAGCAGCGCCTCACCGAGCTCGACGGCGACCTCTGGGATCAGCGTCGCCGAGGCGGCAGTCGTGATGGCCCCACCGACGCTGACCTCGATCTCGATGCCCGCGTCGGTCTCCACTAGATGAACCGTCAACATCGAGGCCGTCAACCACCGATTGGTATTCAGCTCGAACGTCTCTGCGGCCGACCGGTGCACCGGCTGACCGTTCGGGGCGGTGTAGCACTCGGACTCGTCGCACCAGGGCCGGTGCGGGGTGGATAGGTTGCTCACGGGTCTCACTCCTTGGATTCAGCAGGGATGGGGATCAAGGCCCCGGCCCGCGCTTCGATCGCGGGTTCGGGGCCGTCTTGCTATACGGCAGCTGCGGGACACACCTCCCAGCGGCGGACCTCTAGTCCATTGTGGACAGCCGTGGGCCGTGTGTGGGCCGTCGCAGACCGGTATGCACAGGGATACCGGGGAATCGTCGGGAAGGCTAGGGAAGGCGATTTCAGCAGCTCAGAGGGGCTATAGAGGTGATTCCCGCTGGCACCGCGGACGGAGGAAAACCCCCAGTTAGTAGTACCAGGGGAACGATGACCAGTCGGGGGGGCGCTTCTCGAGGAAGGAGTCCCGGCCCTCGACGGCCTCGTCGGTCATGTACGCCAGCCGCGTCGTTTCGCCGGCGAAGAGTTGCTGGCCCACCAGGCCGTCGTCGATCAGGTTGAACGCGTACTTGAGCATGCGCTGGGCCGTGGGAGATCTGGCATTGACCGCGCGCGCCCAGTCCAGCGCGGTCGTCTCGAGCGAGGCGTGCGGCACCACCGCATTGACCATGCCCATCCGGTGCGCGTCGGCCGCGCTGTACTCCCGCCCTAGGAAGAAGATCTCCCGCGCGAGCTTCTGCCCGACCTGCCGGGCCAGGTAGGCCGAGCCGAACCCGCCGTCGAAGGAGCCTACCTCGGCGTCAGTCTGCTTGAACCGGGCATGCTCGGCCGAGGCCAGGGTCAGGTCGCAGATCACGTGCAGCGAGTGCCCGCCGCCGGCCGCCCAGCCCGGTACCACCGCGATGACCACCTTGGGCATGAACCGGATCAGCCGCTGGCACTCCAGGATGTGCAGCCGCCCGAGGCGCGCCGGGTCCACGGTGTCGGCCGTCTCACCGTTGGCGTACTGGTAACCCGAGCGACCCCGGATCCGCTGGTCCCCGCCCGAGCAGAACGCCCAGCCGCCGTCCCGCGGCGAGGGCCCGTTGCCGGTCAGCAGCACGCACCCTACGTCCGAGGTCATCCGGGCGTGATCCAGCGCCTGGTACAACTCATCCACAGTGGACGGCCGGAAGGCGTTGCGCACCTCGGGCCGGTCGAAGGCGATCCGGACCGTGCCGTGCGCCACCGCGCGGTGGTAGGTGATGTCGGTGAAGTCGAAGCCCGCAACACTGCGCCAGGCCGGCGGATCGAACAGCTCGGAGACCATGCGGCACGCTAGCGTGCCTACTGGCCGCGGCTGGCGGGATCCACCTTTGCCCATCGGAGTAGGTCGGTCATCCTGAACGTGCCAGGGGTCTGGCTCGGCAGGGACGGCCGGAACCCGGTGTTGAGGTAGGAGCTCTTGTCGAGCTGAAGTATTCCGATGATCGTCTCGGCGACGATCCGGCCGGCAACCGGGCCAAGGTGCGTGCCGTTGTTGAAGACGCTGGCCTCGCGGAGGGTGTAATACCACAGCGGGGTGCTGGCCTCGAGACCGATACCGTACTGGCGCAGCTCGGGGAAATGGTCTGAACCGAGGACCGGGGATCCGGTGGCTGCGGCGAGCCGCTGGCCGGATGGCAATGACCAGGTCAGGTGCCGCAGCAGGGTTCGTTGCGGCAGCGCTGTCGGTCCGTCGTGGCTGGGAATGGCGGCGAGTGGCAACCGGAACAGCGGTGTGGAGATGTTCGTGTCGATCAGCTTGTTCGGTCGTACGTGCTGGGTCTGGTCACCGCCGAAGTCGAAGAAAGTCTGCCAGCCGATGAACCGCCGCGACGCCCGCGCGCCACCGCGCAGGTCGACCGGGTCAGCTTGGTGCTCACCGTCGGGGTCGAAGACGAACGCGACGAAGGCGGGCGCGCCCGTCGCGGGATCGCCGCCGGGGTCACCTTGCAGGTTCGCCCGGTACGACGGGCGGACCAGGCTGTGCCCGAAGCGGTAGGTGCCGGTCTGGAACTCGACGGGCATGGTCGGGTTGCTGAACCGGTACCAGCGCCGGCCTTTATGGAGGATATCGTCCACCAGCGGCCGCCCGACGATCTGCGGCAGGAACTCGTTCACCACGATCCACTGCCAGTGATGCATGATCGTCTGCCGGGAGGAGAACCACGGATCTCCTGGGAGTCTCTTCGCCCGGCGGAAGTCCACCGTCCGGTTGTGCGCCAACAGGAAAGCCGCGTGCAGACCTGCGACGATGAGGTTCTCGTCATCGCGCGGGTCACCGATGATCGCGGTCATGTCGGGGTTGCGTGGCAGGTCCTCGAACAGCCCGCCGCTCTCGATCCGGAACTTGGCACGGTCTGCGGAGTCGTAGAACTGCGGGCTGGCCGACGGTCCGCCGCCGTACAACGAGTCGAGGTTGAGCCTCGGATCTCGGGTGTTCGGCGTCTTGGCGGGCTCGGTGACCACACCGAGCCGCGAGGTGCTGTCGAAGGTGATGTCGTGGTCGAGGAACTGCCCGACGAATGTCGTGCCCGCGGTCATGTTGCGGACATTCTGGTCGACGTTTCCCGGGCTGAGCTCCGGGTTGGTGATCAGCCGGACGGGCCCCTCGCTCAGCGGGTCCTTGGCGTCGAGCAGCCCGCCCGGCTTGCCGATGTCGATCATCGCGTCCTGAACGGCCTTGGACCGAGGGTCGGCAAACGCCGGGAGCTGGAACATCCGGCTGAACCGGGGATCCGGGGTCGACGTGGGGGCCGGCCCCTCGGCCTTCTCGGCGAGTGCTTCGACGTTGTTCAGGGTGAGCACGCCGGCCGCACTGACGCCGAGTCCTGCGAGGAATCGGCGTCTGCCGATTCCAGCACGTTTGCCTGCGGCTTGGTCATCCGAACTGCGCATACATGTCCTCCGGGTCCTTGGCGCCGTTTTCCGGCCTGGGCGAGGCGGGATTCCACGGCTAGGAATAGCTGATGCCGACGGCATTGTGGTGCGCGACATGCCGGTTTGTGCCGCGGCAGTTTTCAGGCGTGCCGTGTCCACCGGCGTATCGGGCCCCGGATGTCCTGGGTTACACACAGGGCATGCTGATCAGTCGTGAACCCGTCCACTGCGCTGGCCACGGTGCTGATCGACGAGTTGGTGCGGTGCGGGGTGCGGCACGCCGTGCTCTGCCCGGGGTCGCGCAACGCGCCGCTGTCCTTCGCCCTGCACGCGGCCGAACAGACCGGGCGGCTGAGCCTGCACGTCCGGATCGACGAGCGCTCTGCGGCGTTCTTGGCGCTGGGTCTGGCATTGCGGTCCGGGGTGCCCGTGCCGGTGGTGTGCACGTCGGGCACCGCGGCGGCGAACCTGCACCCGGCAGTGATGGAAGCCCACCACGCCGGGGTGCCGCTGTTGGCGGTCACGGGCGACCGGCCGGCCGAGCTTGTCGGCACCGGCGCCAACCAGACCGTCCAGCAGCGCGGGCTGTTCGGGGACGCCGCGCGGACGGTGTCGCTGGCGGGCACGTCGACGGCGCCTGGACAGCAGGCGTACTGGCGGTCCACAGTGGACCGGGCAGTGGCGGCCGCACGCGGCGCACTGGGCGTCGGGACCCCCGGACCGGTGCACCTCAACGTGCCGTTTCGGGAGCCCCTGGTACCTGACGCTGGGCCGGCCTGGCCGCAATCCCTGGCGGGACGCCCCGGCGACGTCCCCTGGACGGTAGTGCCCGCCGCGGTGCCGCCGGCGGTCGAGGTGGAGCTGGACCTGGGCCGGCCCACTCTCGTCATTGCAGGTCACGGGGCTGGGCCGGCGCCGAGGGGGCTGCCGGTGGTGGCCGAGCCCACCGCACCCGGCTGGCCTGACGCGCTGGCGACCGGGCCGTGGCTGCTGAGCTCGCCGGTGCTCGAGGCATTGCGACCCGAGCAGCTGCTGGTGCTGGGGCGTCCCACGTTGCACCGGCCGGTGCAGCGGCTGCTCGCCGACCCGACGGTCGCGGTCACAGCGCTCGCCGAGCGTCCGGAGTGGACGGACGTGGCGGGCAACGCGGTCGCGGTGGGCACGGCAGTGCGCACCATCGGCTCGCCCGAGCCGGGGTGGCTGGCCAGCTGGCAGCAGGCCGACACCGCCGCTGCCGAGGCGGTGAGCTCCACACTGCAGCGCCACCCGGAGGCCACCGGCCTCGAGGTGGCCCGGCTGCTGATACCCGCGCTACCGGACGGGGCACTGCTGCTGCTCGGCTCCTCCAACCCGATCCGGGACGTCTCGCTGGCCGCCCGGCCGCGTCCCGGGTTGACTGTGCTGGCCAACCGTGGCGTCGCGGGCATCGACGGCACCGTCAGCACGGCCATCGGGGCGGCGCTCGTGCACCCGGGGCCGGGCTACGCGCTGATCGGCGATCTGACCTTCCTGCATGATGCGAACGGGCTGCTGGCCGGCCCGGACGAGGCCCGCCCGGACCTGACCGTGGTGGTCGCCAACGACGACGGCGGCGGCATCTTCGGCCTGCTCGAGCAGGGCGCAGCGGAGCACACTGGTGCGTTCGAACGGCTCTTCGGCACCCCCCACGGCACCGATCTGGCGGCGCTGTGCGCAGCACACCACGTGCCGCACACCCGGGTGCCGGTGCCGGAACTGGCTGCCGCGCTGGCCCCGGCCTGCGGGGTGCGGGTGGTGGAGGTGCCCACCGAGCGGGCCGGGCTGCGCGCGTTGCACGACCGGATTCGGGCCGCGGTGGCAGCCGCCGTCGGCTAGGCCAGCCATAACCGCGTGCCGTCCCGAGGACGCCGGGGCCTAGGGTTTTGGTCGAAGGGGGTCGGCGTGCGAAACCGGGTGCTGATCGGGCTGGCTCTGGCGCTGCTGGCGGCGGTCGCGATCATCGTCCTTCCGGGGCGGGGCTCCGCTCCTACCGGTCCAGCGTCCGCGGACCGGAATGGCGCTGCGCCCAGCAGCCGGCCGACCGCGCCGGTTGCTGGTGCTGATGGGGTCGGGGACCCGTATTTCCCGCGCGCGGGAAACGGCGGCTACGACGTCCTCTCCTACGACATCAAGATCCGGTACGACCCGCACACCGACCGGCTCGAGGGACACACCACGGTCACCGCCCGAGCGACCGAGGCCCTGTCCCGGTTCAACCTCGACCTCAGGCTGCCCGCCTCGGCCGTCACGGTGGATGACCGGCCCGCAAGTATCCGTCAGGACGACGGGGAGCTGCAGGTCACCCCGGATGCGCCGGTGCAGGCCGGTCAATCCATGGCGGTGCGGGTGGACTACGCGGGGGTGCCCTCCACCATTCCGGGCGGCGCCGGAGTCGCCCAGCCGTGGGCGCGCACCCCCGACGGTGCGGTCGCGGTGGGCGAGCCCGACATCGCCGCCTGGTGGTTCCCGTCCAACGACCACCCGTCGGACAAGGCGAGCTTCACCGTCACCGCGACGGTGCCCGCCGGCGTGCAGGCGATCTCCAACGGCGCCCTACTCGGTGGTCCGGAAGCGGCCGAGCGGGGCTGGGCGAAGTGGCGCTGGCAGGAGAGCCAGCCGATGGCCACATATCTGGCGTTCGTTGCCATCGGCCACTACGACATCATCCGGCGGGACACCCCGTACGGTCCCTACCTGGCCGCCTACGCACAGGGACTGGAACCCAAGGTTGCGGCCGGCGCGCGGTCCTCTGTGGAGCGGACGCCCGAGATCATCGCTTTCCTGTCCGGGATCTTCGGCCCCTACCCGTTCGGCCAGCTCGGTGGCGTGGTGCCGGACGCTCCCGACCTCAGGTTCGCGCTGGAGGACCAGACCCGCCCGGTGTACGGGCCGACGTTCTTCGACGCCGGCGGGAACGTCACTGTGGTGGTGCACGAGCTGGCCCACCAGTGGTTCGGGGACAGCGTCTCGGTGGCTCATTGGCGCGACATCTGGCTCAACGAGGGTTTCGCCACCTACGCCGAATGGCTCTACGCCGAACGCACCGGCGGCCGCAGCGCGCAGCAGACCGCCGCTGCGTACTACGCGCGCCTGCCGGCCGACGCCGACTTCTGGCGCATCCCGCCGGGTGATCCCGGTGCCGCCGGAGTGCTCGACGGACCCGTTTACACGCGCGGCGGGATGGTGCTGCAGGCGCTACGGGATGCCGTGGGGGACAAGGATTTCTTTGCGGCGCTGCGCACCTGGGCCAGCGAGCGGCGCGGCGGCAACGGTTCGGTGCAAGACTTCCTGGCCGTCGTCACGCGAGTCTCCGGCAAGAACATCGACGAGGTAGCCCAAGCCTGGCTGTTCCGCCCGCAGCGGCCGCTTCGCGCCCCGTGAGTGGCATTGAGTGCTATGACACTGCTTGGCACTCACGACCCCTCCAGGGCATCGCGGATCGGGACGAGCTTGGCTGCGGCCTCCGCGACCTCCGAGTCGGGGTCGGAGCCGGCGACGATCCCGCAGCCGGCGAACAACCGGGCGGCCCGCCCACCGACCTGGGCGCAGCGCAACGCAATGCCCAGCTCGCCGTCCCCGGCGGCGTCGACCCAGCCCACTGGGCCCGCGTAGCGTCCGCGGTCCATCGCCTCCAGTTCACCGATCGCGCTGACCGCGTCCGCGGTGGGGGTGCCGCCCACGGCCGCGGTGGGGTGCACCGCTTCGGCCAGGGTGAGCAGCGAGGTGCCAGGGGAGCGCAACACCCCGCGCACCTCGGTGGTGAGGTGCAGCAGGTTGTGCAGCGGCAGAACCGTGGGTGCTGCCGGGACGACCAGATCGGTGCAGTGCGGCCGCAGCGCGTCGGCCAGCGAGTCCACCGCGTAGCAGTGCTCGTCGCGGTCCTTGATCGAGCCGAGGAGCTCGACGGCCAGCGCTGCGGTGTCGGCGCCGTCGTGCGGCCAGGTGGTCCCGGCCAGCACCCGCGACAGCACCTTGGTGCCGCGGCGCCGCAACAGCAGCTCCGGGGTCGCGCCCACCAGCCCGTCCACCGCGAACGCCCAGCAGGACGGGTAGCGGGCCGCCAGCCCCCGTAGCAGGAACCGGGGATCCAGCGGTTCGTCGGCGACCGCGAGCAGGTCATGCGCGAGCACCACCTTCGCTGGCGCCTGCCCGTCGCGCATCCGCGACACTGCGCGGGCCACCGCGTCGCGCCACGCGGTGACCGGTAGCTCACCGTCGGAGTAGCGCAGGCCGCTGGGGCGGCGCACCGGCACTACCCGTTCGGTCGCGGCGCCGGTCTCGAACTCGGTAACCCAGGTCAGGCCGTCTCTCCGGCCCACCACGACCCGCGGCACCACCAGCACCGAGCTGCCCGGGGAGTCGTGGAAGGCGAGGCTGGCGAAGGCGACCGGGCCGCTGCCAGGCAGGCCCACCTCGTCGTGGGTGTCCAGCTGCGCGCAGAAGGACCGCCACCAGGCCTCGGCGTGGGCGAAGCGGCCCTGCCCACCGGTGCATACCCGGGCCACCTCTCCCCAGGCGACCAGCCCCTCGCCGTCGCACACCCAGGACAGCACCCCCCGCGGGGAGGGCAGCAGGTCGAGCAGGTCGGCACCGCCCCGAACCAGATGCGAGCGCACGACCAGCCGTTCGGCCAGTGGGGCGGTGGTCACCCAGACAGGATATTAGCGGGCAGCTGGTGCCGTGGCGGGCGCATCGTTGCAGCGTCGGCGCGGCAGCTACGCTCGGTTGGATGCGCGCTCTCGCGACCCGGTCCCCAGCAGCGGTACCCGGCCAGTTGGCGCGGTCGCGCTGGATGGTGTCGTGGGTGCTGCTTGCGGCAGCTGGGCTGCTGACTGGGCTCGTCGTGCTGGCGCTGGCCGGGGCAGCTCTCGACGACGCCGCCATCGACGTCCGGACCGGACGCGCCACTGCCCAGGTGCTCGCGGTGACCTCGATGCGGACGGTGGTGCAGTTCGCCGGGCCCGACGGCCAAGTGTACAGCCCGGTCGAGGGCGTGGCTTATCCGAGCGGGCTGCACGCGGGGCAGCTGGTTCGGGTCGAGTACAACAGCGCCGATCCCGAGCAGGTCCGAGTCGCGGGCCGGACCTGGGTGCAGGGGCTGCTGCCCGGGGCGACCACACTGGTGATGGGCTGGGTAGCCGCTGGCGCACTGGCCAGTATGTTTCGGCGCAGCGAGTCCCGTCGTTCGCGCATCGAGGGCGGCAGCACGTCACGCCGTCGGAGCGTCCCTGCCTAGGGTGCCCGGGGGTAAGGAGTGGAGATCGCCACGGCGCGGTACGAGGAGTTCGTCAGGAGTTCTGCCGGGCGACATGGTCACTTAGCCTCCGCGGAGACCAGGCCCGACACCGTCGGCGGCATGCGCGTCGCGATCGTGACCGAGAGCTTTCTCCCTGTGATCAACGGCGTCAGCAACTCGGTGATGCGAGTGGTGGAGCACCTGGTCCGCTGCGAGCACGAGGTTCTGGTGATCGCTCCCGGCGCTGGTCCGGACAGCTACGAGAGCGCCCCGGTGGTGCGGGTGCCGGCGCTGGATCTGCCGGTGGTCGACTCAATGCCGGTCGGTGTTCCTACTCACAGGGTGGTCACCGCACTGCGGGACTTTCGCCCTGACGTCGTCCATCTGGCCGCCCCGGTGATCGTCGGAGCTCGTGGGTTGTGGGCTGCCCGCCGGCTCGGCGTACCCACGGTGGCCGTCTACCAGACCGACGTCGCCGGGTTCGCCGACTCCTACGGGCTGGGTTTCGCGGCGCGTACGGCATGGCGCTGGACCCGGCTGGTGCACAGCGGTGCCGACCGTACCCTGGCCCCGTCCACCGC
>DATDHI010000329.1:0-2422 GCA_036521655.1 Pseudonocardiaceae bacterium
GGATCTGGTGGCGTTCATGGTTGATGGGGTGCACTTCGGCGAGCACACCTGCGTGGTTGCCCTGGGGATCGACATCGAGGGCACCAAGCACCCGTTGTCGCTGGTGGAAGGCTCCACCGAGAACGCCACCCTGGTCACCGACCTGCTCGTGGGACTGCGCGAGCGGGGACTGGACGTGACTCGCCCGATCCTGGCGGTGCTCGATGGGTCCAAGGCGCTGCGCCGCGCGGTGCTGGATGTGTTCGACCACCCGGTGATCCAACGATGCCAACTCCACAGAAGCCGTAAAAGATCAATTTGTCGGTGTGTCGGGTTGGCTGGGTGAGATAGCGGTGAGGAGTTCTGCCGCGGTGCGGTAGCGGGTGGCGGCTGGTGTGGGTTGGTGGCCGTGCTGCTTGAGTAGGGGCCGGGTTTCGCGCACGACGTTGCCGATGGTGCCCCGGGTGACGTCGCCGAGGGCATCAGCGAGAACGTCGAGAGTGCAGAGTTTGCGCTGGTGGAGCACGGTGAGCAGGACGCGTTCTTCGTTGGAGATCTTTTGGGGGAACACGCCGCGGCGGGTGCCGGGTTGGCGGGAGCTGCCGCGGCGTTGGTGGGTGAGCCGCTCGGTTTGGGCGGCTTGTCGGGGGGCGAGTTGCTGAGTGAGTTCGCGCAGCTGGTCTCGGCTCATCCCGGTCAGGGCCGGATCGGAGAGGGCTTCGATGATCCCGGTTCGGGCGGGGCGGGTGTTGTGGTCGAGAAAGGCCAGCAGTTCACGGGCCTGGCTGAAGCGCGCCGAGGCGGCCCCTGGGTTGAGATGGTGGTCTTCGAAGACTTCGCGGGTCTCGTTGACGAGCTCGCCGATGCAGGCGGCGCTGACCTCCAACAGGTCGGCCAACACAGTCATCGAGCACACTTGCCGCTGGTAGATCAGGGCGAGTAGAACGCGGGCGGCGTTGTCGAACAGCGGCCTAGCGCGCAGGTTTCCTGTGGCACGCCGAGCTCGGCCGCCACGCTGTTGGGCGTAGCGCTGTTGGGTGCGGGCGGCCTGGGCCGGGGCCAGTTGGGTGGCCAATCGTGCGAGCTAGGTGTTGGTCATGCCGGTCAACCGAGGATCGGCCAGCCGGGCGAGCATGGCCTGACGAGGCTGTGCGGACCCGCTTGATTCACCGACAGCTACCGCCTCGGTCGCGGTGGCGGCCTGAGGAAGCAGGGTGTAGTTCCAGGCGCCGTGCATGGCGTGCCGCTCAAGCGGAAGCGCCGCGAAGCGCTCCTTACTGATCGACACGCCGATCGGGTAGTCACTGGTATCTAGGGCGGCCTCGACACGAAGCCCACCGCGGGTACGGGTCGAAGCGATGGTGTTGACAACGACCTCGTGGCTGGTCAGTGGGCGGCCGCGCCAGTTGAGGGTGATGGCCGAAAACAGACGGTGCTCGATCTTGTTCCACTTCGAGGTGCTGGGAGGGAAATGGCAAACGGTGATGGCCAATCCGGTCTCGGCGGCCAGCGCGGCCAGCTCGCTTTTCCACACTCGATACCGGTAGCCATTGGAGCCGCCCGCATCGGCGGTGATCAGCAGCCGGCGGGCACGGGAATAGTCGAGGCTTCCGCGCGTCTTCCACCACCGACGAATGGACTCCACGGCGAACACGGACGTGTCGTGATCGACCCCGACATTGACCCATCCGGTATTGCGGGTCATGTCGTAGATCCCATACGGGATGGCCTGTTCCACGTCCGGGCCGGTGAAGAAGAAGTGGTGATCCTCCACCCGCACCGGGTCACCCTTCGGCCGCCACTCCCGCCCGGCCATCGGTAGCCGGCCCAGCTGCTCACGTTTCTTGGTGTCCACGCTGATCACCGGCTCACCGCCGGCCTGATGGTCTTTGACCTCGTTGTTGATGTAGCGGAACTGGGCGTCCCGATCCGGATGCTGGGCACCCTCCAGGATCTTGGCGTTGGCCTGCAAGCTGAACCCAGCTCCCCTGAGCAGCCGACCCACCGTTGGAGCCGACACCGCATGGCCTTGACGGGTCAGCTCCTCAGCCAAGTTGCGCAATGACTTCGTCGTCCATCGCAACGGCGACTCCGGATCACCCCGCTCGTCCGGCTCGACCAGCCCCAACAGGCTCTCCAGCACGGCCGGGTCGTTCGTCTCGGCCCGCTTGCGGCCACCGCCCGGCGCACGCACCCGCCCTTCGGGCAGCGGGTCCCCACCTTCTTCCAGCTCCGCCACCCCGCGCCGCACGGTGGTCTCGCTCATCCCCGCTACCCGGGCCGCGGCACGCACCCCACCATGGCCGAGCAGTCGGGCCTCGGTGGCCACCGCCAGCCGTCGCTGCCGCTCATTTAAGTGCGGCAACAGCACCGCGAACCGGTCACCGAGTTGGGACAGCAGCTGCGCGCTGACCGCCATACCACACCAACGAGCCGCAAGATC
>DATDHI010000330.1:0-13281 GCA_036521655.1 Pseudonocardiaceae bacterium
TGGCGAGTTTCGCTGACAGTTTTCGCCAGACCCTCCTATAATCGAACATGTGTTCGACATTATGGCAGGGACGTGGTCAGGGCGAGCGGCGGCGAGCCGAGACCCTCGGCGTGTCGACACGCCCGGCCTAGCTGGGGTTTCAAGCCAGTTGTCGAGGGCTGGGCCGGACCCACCCGGAACTGTCGGGGTGCCAGGTTAGGGTGGCCCGTCTGCAACGGTCCGCGGCCTGATGACTGCGTACCGTGATCAAGGAGGTCGATGCCCCGGTGCCTGGTGACTCGTTCGTCCACCTTCACACGCACACCGAGTTCTCGATGCTCGACGGTGCTGCGCGGCTGGACGACCTGTTCACCGAATGCGCCCGGATGGGCATGCCGGCCCTGGCGATGACCGACCACGGCAACGTCTTCGGCGCCTACGAGTTCTGGAAGAAGGCCAACGCCCACGGGGTCAAGCCGATCATCGGCATGGAGGGCTATCTCTCACCCGGCTCGCGCCACGAGCGCAAGCGGGTCGTGCTGGCCGGTGGCGGCAACGACGCCGACAACCCAGGTGAGATGTACACCCACATGACGCTGCTCGCCGAGAACACCGAGGGCATGCACAACCTGTTCAGGCTGTCCAGCCTGGCCAGCCTGGAGGGCTACTACTACAAGCCCCGGATGGACCGCGAACTGCTGGCGACCTACGGCAAGGGGATCATCGCGACCACCGGCTGCCCGTCGGGTGAGGTGCAGCGACTGCTGCAGCAGGACAAGTTCGACGCCGCGTGCCAGGCCGCCAGCGACTACCGGGACATCTTCGGTCGGGAGAACTTCTTCTGCGAGCTGATGGACCACGGCATCGAGATCGAACGGCGGGTCCGCGACGACCTCATCCGGCTCAAGAAGACCCTCGACCTGCCCGGACTGGCCACCAACGACCTGCACTACACCTACGCCGAGGATGCTAAGCCGCACGAGGTGCTGCTGTGCGTGCAGACCGGCAAGACCATGTCGGATCCCAACAGGTTCAAATTCGACGCCCAGGACTTCTACCTCAAGTCCCCGGCGGAGATGCGCGAGCAGTGGGACGGCGAGTTCCCGGAGGCCTGCGACAACACCCTGCGCGTCACCGAACGGGTGCACGTGGACTTCACCGAGGGCCGCGATCTGATGCCCCGGTTCCCGGTGCCGGAAGGGGAGAGCGAGGCCAGCTGGCTGGTCAAGGAGGTCAAGCGGGGCCTGCAGAACCGGTTCCCGAACGGCGTCCCTGACACCCATCGCAAGCAGGCCGAGTACGAGGTCGGGGTGATCTGCCAGATGGGCTACCCCGGCTACTTCCTGGTCACCGCCGACCTGGTAAGCCACGCCAAGGCCAACGGGATCCGGGTCGGGCCGGGTCGCGGGTCCGCGGCGGGCTGCCTGGTGGCCTACGCGATGGGCATCACCGATCTCGACCCGATCCGGCATAAGCTGATCTTCGAGCGGTTCCTCAACCCCGAGCGCGTCTCGATGCCCGATATCGACATGGACTTCGACGAGCGCCGGCGCGGTGACATGATCCGCTACGTCACCGAGAAGTATGGCGAGGACCGCATCGCACAGATCATCACCTACTCGACGATCAAAGCGAAGGCGGCGATCAAGGACTCCGCACGGGTGCTCTACGGTCAGCCCGGCTACTCGGTCGCCGATCGGATCACTAAAGCAATGCCGGCGCCGGTGATGGGCAAGGACATCCCGCTGACCGGGATTTTCGACCCCAGCCACAAGCGCTACGCCGAGGCCACTGAGGTCCGTGCGCTCTACGATGCTGACCCGCAGGTCAAAGAGATCATCGACACCGCCCGCGGGCTGGAGGGCCTCAAGCGGCAGTGGGGCGTGCATGCGGCCGGCGTGATCATGTCCAGCGAGCCCCTGATCGACATCATCCCGATCCAACGCAGAGATTCCGACGGCGCGATCATCACGCAGTTCGATATGGGCGCTTGCGAGACGCTCGGGCTGCTCAAGATGGACTTCCTGGGGCTGCGCAACCTCACCGTCATCGATGACGCGCTGCGCAACATCGAGCTCAACGGTAAGCCACCGCTGGACCTCGAGACGCTGGAACTGGATGACGCGAAGGCCTACGAGCTGCTCGCCCGCGGGGACACTCTGGGGGTGTTCCAGCTCGACGGTGGTCCGATGCGGGATCTGCTTCGCCGCATGGTGCCCACCACGTTCGAGGACATCTCCGCTGTTCTGGCGCTCTACCGGCCTGGCCCGATGGGCGCCAACGCGCATAACGACTACGCCGACCGCAAGAACGGCCGCCAGGAGGTGCGGCCCATCCACCCCGAGTTGGCCGAGCCACTGGCGGACATCCTGGACGAGACCTTCGGGCTGATCGTCTACCAGGAGCAGGTGATGGCGATCGCCCAGCGGGTGGCCGGATATTCGCTGGGCAAAGCCGATCTGCTGCGCCGGGCGATGGGTAAGAAGAAGAAGGAGATTCTCGACAAGGAGTACGAGACCTTCTCCGGCGGTATGCGCGACGCCGGCTTCTCGGCGGCCGCGATCAAGACGCTGTGGGACATCCTGCTCCCGTTCTCCGACTATGCCTTCAACCGCGCACACACCGCCGGGTACGGGCTGGTCTCCTACTGGACTGCATACCTGAAGGCCAACTATCCTTCCGAATACATGGCGGCCCTGCTGACCAGCATGCGCGACGACAAGGACAGAGCGGCAGTCTACCTCGCCGAGTGCCGAAAGATGCGTATCACGGTGCTCCCGCCGGATGTGAACTCCTCCGAGCGGGACTTTGTCGCGGTCGGTGATGACATCCGATTCGGGCTCGGCGCCATCCGAAACGTTGGCGGCAATGTCGTTGATGCGATCACCCGGGCCCGCAACGAAAAGGGAAGCTATACAGACTTCTCTGATTTCCTTCGCAAGGTCGAGGCGGTGGTCTGCAACCGGAAAGTCGTCGAGTCACTGGTCAAAGCCGGAGCATTCGACTCGCTGGGCCACCCTCGCAAAGGCCTGCATCTGATCCATGGCGAAGCGATCGACGCTGTCATGGAGTCCAAGCGAGCCGAGGCGATCGGGCAGTTCGACCTGTTCGGCGGCCAGCCTGGTGATGGTGCCTGTGCTGGGCTGTTTGATGTGCCGGTGCCCGCCGAGCAATGGGATGCCAAGCACCAACTCGCGCTGGAGCGCGAGATGCTCGGTCTCTATGTGTCCGGGCATCCGCTACACGGTGTGGAGCATGTGCTGGCCAACCAGTCCGACACCCCGATCGCGTCCATCCTGGACGGCACGGTCAATGACGGTGCCCAGGTCATTGTCGGGGGGATCTTCGCGAGCGTGACCCGACGGGTGAACCGCAACGGTGAACCGTGGGCCGCCACCCAGCTTGAGGACCTCGCGGCAGGGATTGAGGTGCTGTTCTTTCCCAAGACCTACTCAGCGGTCGGGGTGAACGTCGCCGAGGACGTCATTGTGCTGGTCAAGGCCCGGGTGACCAAGCGCGACGACCGGATTTCGCTGATCGCCAACGATCTTGTGGTGCCCGACCTCGCTCAGGCCGGCACCGGTCAGGTTGCTACTGGTCAGCCGGTGACGGTAAGCATGCTCGCCGCGCGGTGCACTCCTGAGCGGGTGGCCCAGCTCAAGGACGTGCTGGCCCGCCACCCCGGGACCCAGGAGGTGCGGCTCAGTCTGGTCAACAGTGGCCGTACCCACCTGCTCAGGCTCGACGAAGGCCTGCGGGTGACGCCCAGCAGCGCCCTGATGGGCGACCTCAAAGCATTGCTCGGCCCCGGCTGCCTGAGCTGAGGAGCCTCAGCCCCGACGCATCGACCCCGACGCATCGGCGCAGTGTGAATCACCGCCGGCACCGGTGATTCCTTCACATCGAAGGCCTGACGAACACCACTTGTCGCAAGATCGCTGTGGGGCGAGCATTTATGCATAGCGATGGTCGTTGGCGCAAGGGCGCAAGGGGGGTCTAGTGGACAACGGTTATGAGGTGTACTGCATCGCGGATCCGTTGTTCTACGACTCGATGATCGACCCGAACCGCCCGGAACTGTCCTTCGATGCCGCGCAACGTCCGGTTCCTGAGGGCTGGGAACGGCAGGTCCTCGCCAATTGGGTGGCGCTGACGCCGGTAGGCGCTTCGGCCCCCAAGCAGGGATGGAAGGTCCACGCGTCGGCGTGCCTAGACAACGCGGAACGCATTCTGGAGACCGTGTGGTCCTACTGCATCCCGCGCGGGATCTCCTTCAAGTTCCTGGCTGCCCCACATGTCGTCCACATGCAGAACGCGAAGTACGCGCCTCGGGGGTCGAGCGGCAAGTTCGTCACGATCTACCCCACCGACATCGACGCACTGGGCACGATCTTGCACGAGTTGGGCGAGCTGCTGGCTGGCGAGCCGGGGCCGTACATCCTCAGCGATCTGCGCTGGAACGACGGCCCGCTCTATGTGCGCTACGGCGGTTTCGCCCTGCGGCACTGCCTGTCTGCGCGCGGAGAGCAGGTCCCTGCCATCGAGGACCCCGCCGGCGCGCTGGTACCGGATCGCCGTGATGCGGTGTTCTCCCCCCCGCCGTGGGTGACCTTGCCGCCACTGCTGGTCCCCCAACTCGAAGCCCGCAACGCCACCACTGTCACCGAGATGCCCTACGGCATCGAGAAGGTCCTGCACTTCTCCAACGGCGGAGGGCTCTACGAGGGGACCGACCAGCGGACCGGGGAACGGGTAGTCCTCAAGGAGGCCCGGCCCCACGCTGGCCTCGCTGCAGACGGCGCCGATGCGATCCTTCGGCTGCAGCGGGAACGGGAGTCGCTGCAACGCCTTGCGGGCATCGAGGGGGTGCCCGCTGTGCACGACCACTTCGCCTTGGGCGACCACCACTTCCTGGTCCTGGAGTTCGTCGAGGGCACGCCGCTGAACAAGCTGTTCGCCGGTCGCTACCCGATGAACGACCCGGCTGCCGGACCAGCGCAGTACATTGCCTACACCGAGTGGGCATTGCGGGTATATGCCCAGGTCGAGGACATCGTCACGGCCATCCACAGCCGCGGGATCGTGCACGGCGATCTGCACCTGATGAACATCCTGGTCCGCGACGACGACCACGTCTCGTTGATCGATTTCGAGGTCGCCGCGAGTCTCGATGAGGCGCGCCGCCCAGCTCTGGGCAACCCCGCCTTCGCAGCTCCGCGGGACCGCACCGGGTTCGATACCGATCGGTACTCGCTGGCCTGCCTGCGGCTGGCGCTCTTCCTGCCGCTGACGACGTTGTTCCGGCTCGATGCCGGCAAGCCGGCAGAGTTCGTTGAGGTCATCACCGAGCACTTCCCGGCGCCGCCGGAGTTCCTCGCCGAGGCGGTGCGGACGATCGCCGGCAGGAGCCCTACAGACCGGAGTTCTACCAACCGCGGCTCCGCCGACCGGGACGCAACACTGCGGCGCCCTAGGGCGCTGCCGCCAATGCCGGTCGACCGTCCTGGCTGGATCCGGGCCCGGGACTCGCTGGTAGCTGGGATCTTGGCCAGCGCCACTCCGGGGCGCGCCGACCGGCTCTTTCCTGGCGACATCGCGCAGTTCACCACCGGCGGTCTCAACATCGCCCACGGAGCAGCGGGTGTGCTCTACGCGCTGTCCGCCACCGGGGCCACCCCGTACCTCGCCGGGGAGCACTGGCTGCTGCACCGCGCCGCCGCGGCCGCGCGCGGATCGCGGTTGGGCTTCTACGACGGGCTGCACGGCGTGGCACACGTGCTGGCACATCTGGGATACCGCCAAGCTGCCCTGGACCTGATCGATTTCTGCCTCACCGAGCCGTGCGACGGGCTCGGCACGGACCTCTCGGGCGGGCTGGCCGGCGTCGCGCTCAACCTGGCCCATCTCGCGGGCTCGACCGGGGAGCCAAGCCTGTTCGAGCACGCGCTGCGAGCCGCCGAGATGGTGGCTGACCGGCTCGGGAACGCCGGCAGTGTCGGCACGATCAGCGGCGGCACCCACCCTTATGCCGGGCTGATGCAGGGCTCCTCGGGCCCGGCGCTGATGTTCCTGCGGCTCTACGAGCACGCAGGTGACCGCCGGCTCCTCGAACTGGCCGCCACTGCGCTGCGCCAGGACCTGCGCCGCTGCATGGTGCGCGCCGACGGCTCGATGCAGGTGAACGAGGGCTGGCGGGCCATGCCCTACCTCGACAGGGGCAGCGCGGGCATCGGGATGGTCCTCGATGAGTACCTCGCGCACCGCTGCGATGATGAGTTCACCCGCGCGGCGGAGGCCATCCGCAGTGCGGCGAGGTTCCCGTTCTACATCCAGCCGGGGCTGTTCAGTGGCCGGGCCGGAATCATTCTCTACCTCAGCCGGGCCTACCGGCCGGGGCAGGCGATCTGGAGCGACGAGGTCGCTGCCCAGGTCCGGCGGCTGGCCTGGCACCGGGTTGACTACCAGGGCCACCTCGCTTTCCCCGGTGAGCAGCTGCTGCGGTTGTCAATGGACTTGTCAAGCGGTTCCGCAGGCGTCCTGCTCGCTCTGGGTGCGGCGTTGCACGAGCACCCCGTCGGTCTCCCGTTCCTTTTCGAACCCCGGCAGTCTCCGCCGCACGCTGCCCCCGTGCCGGCACTGCTGCCTGGTGGGAACGGGCTTGTGTCCCTGTCACGGTCTGGGGGGAGGTGAAACACAATGGCACTTCTCGACCTGCAGGCCATGGAGCTGTCCGCTGAGCTGAGCGGCGGTTACGAGCACGATGATCACTGCTGTGGGAGCGGCATCAGCCTGCTGCTCTGCGGCTGACGTGTCATTGGGAGGTCCGGGGCAGCCGGCGTTGCTCCGGACCATCCAATACCAGTACCGAGAACTTGCCGTGGCGATGAATGCGGAGGCGGCGTGAACAGCGATCCAGCTGGGCGCTCGCGTGATCCGGGGTGGAGAAACGCAGACCGCCTGCTGCTGTCAACGGGTCGGCGCGGCGGGCGATGGACGTGGTTGCTGGCACTGGCCACCCTGCTCAGCGCCGGCGCGGAGGTCGTGCTGCCGGCCACCCTCGGCCGGGCGCTGGACGCCGTGCCCGGTGGCAGTCACCTCACCTACCCGCTGCTGGCGTGTGCGGGGCTGATCGTCCTCATCGTGGCCGGGAAAATGGTCAGCGACGTTGCTGCCGGGGTGAGCAACGCCCGCTCCACGGCGTGGCTGCGCACCACGCTGGTCCAGCACCTGGTCGCGATCGGCCCGGCCGCTGTCCGCCGCTTCGAAGCCGGCGACCTGGTGACCCGGGTGACCCGCAATGCCAGCGAGGCCGGCCAGATCGGGATGACCGCGGTCATGGTCGGCGCCGGCCTGATCCCGCCGGTCGGTGGCCTGGTCGCATTGACGTTGATCGACCCGTGGGCCGGGCTCACCGCACTGGTCGGGCTCGCGGCGATGACCGCGCTGATGCGGGTCTTCGTGCGGGACAACTCCGAGACCATCGGGGGTTACCTGCACAGCCAGGGACTGATCGCCGCCCGGTTGCTCGATGCGCTGGCCGGGGCCCGCACGATCGCCGCCGCCGGCAGCATCGAGCACGAGCGGCGCCGGATCCTGCAGCCGTTGCCGGGGCTGCGCGCGCACGGCGTGCGGATGTGGCGCAACCAGGTACGGGTGGCCAGCCAGGCGGCCGTGATCTCGCCGCTGCTGCAGCTGTCCGTCGTCGGCGTCGCCGGGTTCGGCATGGTCGCCGGCCGGTTGACCGTCGGTGATCTCTACGCCGCCAGCCGCTACGCGGTGCTGGTCGCAGGTATCGGCTCGGCGGTGGGGTTCCTGAACAAGCTCTCCCGAGCCCGGGCTGGGGGCCGGCGGGCGGCCGAGGTGCTGGCCGAGCCGGTCACCCGGTACGGGACTGCGACGCTGCCGGCCTCGCCTGGCAAAGGCGGCCGGCTTGAGTTCCGTGGCGTCCGGGTGTCCGCCGCTGGGGAGACCGTCATCGACGGGCTTGATCTTGTGGTCCCGGCCGGTGTGTCGGTGGCCGTGGTCGGCCGGTCCGGCTCGGGCAAGTCGGTGCTCGCGGCACTCGCCGGTCGGCTCGCGGATCCGGAGCACGGGCAGGTGCTGCTCGACGGCGTGGCGCTGCCCGACCTGTCCCGGGAGCAACTGCGTGCCGCGGTGGGTTTCGCGTTCGAGCGTCCGGCGCTGGTCGGGGACACGATCGAGGAAGTGATCAACTTTGGTTCGCGCAGCCGCACCGAGGAGAAGGTCCGTCAGGCTGCTGCCACCGCCCGCGCGGACACCTTCGTCGAGAGGCTGCCGCAGGGATACCGGACAGCGCTGGCCGCTGCACCTCTCTCTGGGGGTGAGGTGCAGCGGCTCGGGCTGGCCAGGGCGTTCGCGCCCGGCTACCGGGTACTGGTACTCGACGACGCGACCTCCAGCCTGGACACCGTGACCGAGCTGCAGGTCGGCGCCGTGCTGAGCACCGGGGGCCGCGGGCAGACCAAGCTGATCATCGCGCACCGCGTGGCCACAGCCGCGCGCACGGATCTGGTCGCCTGGCTCGATCGGGGCACGGTGCGTTGCCTGCGCCCGCACTCCGAGCTGTGGCGTGACCCGGACTACCGGGCACTGTTCGGGGCCGACGCTGCCATGCCGGGCGTGCACGACCGGCCCGCGGTACCGGTGGCAGTCCGGTGACCCCCGCCGTGGACACCGTGCCCCGAGTCCTGCTGGGCGCCCTGCGTCGCCGTCCTCGCGCCCTGGCCCGGCTGGCCGGCTGGTCGGTGCTGGAGGTGCTGCCGCTGCTGTTGTCCGGCTACGGCGTGGCCCACGCGCTGGATGATGGATTCCTCGCCGGCCATCCCGGGACGGGGCTGGCGTGGCTTGGCGTCCTGGCCGTGGCGGTGCTTGCGGGGGCACTGGCTACCCGGTACGTCTACCGGATCCTCGCCGAGATCGTCGAGCCGTTCCGCGACGACCTGGTGGAGCGGGTGGTGGGAGGTGCGCTGCAACGGTCCACGGTGCTCGGCGGGCGGGCCGATGCAGGCGCGGTCTCCCGGCTCACCCACCAGGTCGAGGTGGTGCGGGACTGCTTTGCCGGCCTGCTCCTGCTGACCAGGGGTTTCGTGGTGACCGTCGTCGCTGCGGTGATCGGGATGGCGGCCCTGACCGGAGTGGTCGGGCTGCTGGTGCTGCCGCCGCTGCTGGCGGGTCTGACGATTTTCCTCGCCTCGCTACGGTCCATGACCGCCCGGCAGCGCGCTCACGTGCTGACCGACGAAGGGGTCGCCGAGTCGACCAGTGCCATCGCGCACGGGCTGCGCGACGTGGTCGCCTGTGGTGCCGAGGACCGGGCCACTGCACGGGTGCGCCGGCAGGTCGATGCGCACGCGGAGGCGGAGCGGACGCTGGCCCGGATGGCCGCGGTCCGTACCTTGTCGGTCGCGGTGGGTGGCTGGCTGCCGGCGGTAGGCCTACTCGTGGGGGCGCCCTGGTTGTTAGCGAATGGCTTGACGCTCGGCACGATCGCCGGCGGCCTCATCTACCTGGTCCAGGGTCTGCTGCCAGCGCTGAAGGCACTGGTCGAGGCGCTGGGCGCGGGTGGACTGCGGCTGGTCGTCACCCTCGACCGGCTCGTCGAGGCGGGCGAGCAGCCCCTACCCACCGGGCCGCCGCAGCGGCATAGCCCTGCGGGGTATGAGCTGTTGGTCGACGGCGTCAGCTTCTCCTACGGCAGCCATGCCGGACCGGTGGTGGATCGTCTTGACCTGGTGATCCCGCAGGGGCAGCACCTGGCCGTGGTCGGTTCCAGTGGAGCCGGGAAGTCCACCCTGGCCGGCCTGCTCGCCGCGACGCACGTCCCGCAGCGCGGGGAGGTCCGGCTGGGCGGGGTGCCGGTCGGAGATCTCGACCCGCAGACCCTCGGTTGCCACCGGGTGCTGATCCCGCAGGAGGCGTACGTCTTCGCCGGGACAGTCGGCGAGAACCTGCGCTACCTGCACCCCACTGCCACCCGGGACGAACTCGACAGGGCGGTGGACGAACTGGGCGTGCGCCCCCTGGTGACCCGCCTCGGTGGATACGACGCTGCGGTCGACGCGGGAATGCTCTCGGCCGGGGAGCGCCAGTTGCTTGCCCTGGTCAGGGCGCATCTGACGCCGGCGCCGGTGCTGATCCTGGACGAGGCAACCTGCCACCTTGACCCGGTCGCCGAGGAACGGGTGGAGCGGGTGCTCGCGGGTCGCGCTGGCACGCTCATCGTCGTCGCGCACCGGATCAGCTCCGCGTTGCGCGCCGATCGGGTCGTGCTGATGGACGGCACAGCGGTGGTGTCCGGCAGCCACCACGAGCTGCTCCAGACCACACCGCTGTACCGGGACCTCGTCTGTCACTGGAATGCGCCGGACCTCGCCGGCTCGCCGTCATGACCCTGTCAGATCCACCCCGCCTCGTGGGCGATGCGAATGGCGTCGATCCTGGTGCGGGCCTCCAGCTTGGTCATGACGCGGGACAGGTAGTTGCATACCGTCCCGCGACTGAGGAAGAGTCGCTGGGCGATCTCCGTCGGCGACGCCCCGCCTGAGGCGAGGTCGAGCACCGTGAGCTCCCGGGGGGTCAGCGGGCTGCCCGGCACGCCGATCGCGGCGACGGCGAGAGTCGGATCGATCGACCGCTTTCCCTTGGCGACCTGGCGGATGGTGGCCAGCAGCCGCCGGGGCTGGGCGTCCTTGTCCACTGCGCCCGCCACCGGCACATCCAGTGCCCGGCGGATCAGGCCCGGTCGTTGCGCCGCCGCAAGAACGACGACCCGGCACTCGGGTAGCCGCTTGTGCAGCGCATCGGCGGTGGCAAGCACGTCGGGCCCACTCCGGTCCAGATCCACGACGGCGATATCGGGCCGGTGCCGGATCGCGGTGGGGATCACGCGGTCGCCCCATGCCATTGCGGCGACGACGTCGATGTCGTCCTCTTTTGACAGTAGCGCGGCGAGTGCTCCCCGAACCAGGCTCATGTCGAGGACGAGAAGCACCCGGATTGCCTTCGGAGCGCAACGCTGCCCACGGTCCCGTGGCTGCTGCGGCTCGGGGATACCCGGGTACTCGTCAGGCGCAGCAGCTGTGCTCGCCGCGAGATTCCGCGGTACCGGCGAGCTTCCCCCCTGTCGCGGAATCATGAGATGCTGGCGAGATCGGCCCGGTCACGGCATGCGCCGACCACCGGCACCCCGAATAAGCGTTTGCCGAATAAGCGTGTCCCGGCTAGACGTGTCCCGGCTAGAAGTGTCACAGCGGCGCCATTGTCGAATGTGCATGGTCGCCAACATACGGCCATTGGGTACATCCCCTCCCCGGTGCCAGTGGCACGTGCGCGATCCGCATCCGCCCCTGACGATCGACCACGGCCTGTTACCCCTAAGGGTGATCCCTGAGGATCAGTCCTGAGGACCAGCTCCGGAGGATCCCCGGAGTGATCCCGTACTGCTTGCATCGCAGCTTCAGCCCAGAGTGTTACAGTCGTGACTCTCTGTAAGTATTGTTACGCTGTGTATATGATTGCGACAGCCCGTGCTGGTTGGTGCCGGCGGAAGGGACGCATCGACGTCGATCGTAGGCTCACGCGTTGTGAACACGGTGCAGGATCTGCTCGCCGCGGACCGGGCGCATGTGTGGCATCCCTACGGACCGATGCCGGGACGGGTTGATCCGCTCGTTGTCCGCTCCGCTGCGGGTGTCCGGCTGCAGCTGGCCGATGGTCGTGAGCTGGTGGACGGGATGTCCTCGTGGTGGGCGGCCATCCACGGCTACGCCCACCCGGTGCTCGACGCCGCGGTGCACGACCAGCTCGGGCGGATGAGCCACGTGATGTTCGGGGGCCTGACCCATGAGCCCGCCGTCCAGCTGGCCCGCCGGCTGGTGGAGATCACCCCGGAGCCGTTGCAGCACGTCTTCTTCGCCGACTCGGGCTCGGTTTCGGTGGAAGTCGCGATCAAGATGTGCCTGCAGTACTGGCGCTCGCTCGGACGGCCGGGCAAGCGCCGGCTGCTCACCTGGCGCGGCGGATACCACGGCGACACCTTCGGCGCGATGAGCGTCTGCGATCCCGAGGGCGGGATGCACTCGCTGTGGGGCGACGTGCTCGCCCGGCAGGTGTTCGTGCCGCCGCCCCCCACTGAGCTGGATACCGGCTACGTGCAGCTGCTCGCCGACCGGGTTGCCGAGCACGCCGACGAGCTGGCCGCGGTGATCGTCGAGCCGGTTGTGCAGGGCGCCGGCGGGATGCGCTTCCACGACCCGCGCTACCTGCACGTGCTGCGGGAGATCACCCTGGCCCACGATGTGCTGCTGGTCTTCGACGAGATCGCCACCGGCTTCGGCCGCACCGGGGAGCTGTTCGCCGCAGGCCACGCCGGGATCAGCCCGGACGTGATGTGCGTGGGCAAGGCGCTCACCGGCGGCTACCTGTCGATGGCCGCCGTGCTGTGCACGTCGCGGGTCGCCGAGGGGATCTCGGGCGGCGAGGTCCCGGTGCTGGCGCACGGGCCGACGTTCATGGGCAACCCGCTGGCCGCGGCGGTGGCGTCCGCATCCATCGACCTGCTGCTCGGCCAGGATTGGCGCGGCGAGGTGCGACGCCTGGAGGCGGGATTGCGGGCCGGGCTGGCCCCGGCGGCGGGGCTGCCCGGAGTCGCCGACGTCCGGGTGCGGGGAGCGATCGGCGTCGTGCAGCTCGACCATCAGGTCGACCTGTCGGCTGGGACCGCTGCGGCCGTGGCGCAGGGGGTCTGGCTGCGCCCCTTCCGCGACCTCGTGTACACGATGCCGCCGTACATCACCACAGATGAGGATCTCGCGCGGATCGCTCGTGGGGTCCTCGCCGCGGCGTCCGCCGCCTGACGCCGCCGACGGTGTCCGTTAAGGTCATCCTGCGCGCAACCCGGGGGAGAGTGCCATGAGCGATGCTCCAGAATTCGCGCCGATCGCAACGGGCTACCAGTCGATGCTGTCGGCGGTCATCGAGCGCACGGTGGGCCCGCAGGCCGCCGAGATCGACCGCACTGGGGCCTATCCGCGCGACAGTGTGCAGGCGCTCGGGGACGCCGGATTCCTGGGCCTGCTCAGCGCCCCGCAGGTCGGGGGTGGGGGCGAGTCGTTAGCGGCGGGCGCCCACGTCATCGAGGCACTGGCGGCCAGGTGTGGCTCGACAGCGATGGTCGTGTTGATGCACTACGCGGCGGTCGCGATCATCGAGGCGCACGGGCCCACGGACGTCCGCCTCCGGATCGCTCGCGGTGATCATGTAAGCACCCTGGCCTTCTCCGAG
>DATDHI010000331.1:0-4342 GCA_036521655.1 Pseudonocardiaceae bacterium
ACTGGACAGCTGACCAGGCGATTTGCTCGGATGCTTACATCTAGTGAAAGATCTCTTCGCCTGATGTAGGTGACGGAGGGTGTGCAAGTGGGCCAGGATGGGTTAGTGCCAGGTGTGGCGGGTCTGCATCTGGTTGACGGGCTGTCATTGCTGCGGCCTGAGGAGCAGGTGTTCACCGCGATGCTGGACGGCTGGCGCAACCAACAGCTGGCGCGGAACCTGGCGTTGTCCACGATCAATGGGCGGGAGAAGGCCGTGCAGGCGTTCGTCCGGCATGCCGACGCCTTTCCGTGGAACTGGACAGCGGCGCTGGCCGATGAGTGGCTCGGGGACCGCCGCGCGGTGGGCAACCTCAAGCGCTCAACGCTGCGTAACTACCAAGAGGCGGTCCGCTCGTTCTGCTCCTACATCATCAACCCGGCCTACGAGTGGTCGGGTGAGTGTGAGCGGCGCTTCGGCACGCACCCGGTGCAGGTCGTCCACGAGTGGAACTCCGCGGTGCACGTCGCGGACGCGGAGGCAGATGCCGGCAAGCGAGCGTTCACCCGCAAAGAGCTGATCGCCTTGTTCGATCACGCCGATGAGCAGGTGGACCGGATCCGCCGCGCGGGCCGCAAGGGCTGGCTTCCGGCGTTTCGGGATGCGGTGCTGCTCAAGACCGCCTACGGGTTCGGGCTGCGGCGCAACGAGATCCGGATGCTCGACACCGTGGACTTCGGGCGCAATCCTGACGGTCCGGAGTTCGGCGAGTACGGCGTGCTCTACGTGCGCCACGGCAAGGCCAAGAAGGGTTCGGCGCCCAAGCGTCGCGGCGTGGTCACCGTCTGGGACTGGTCGGCTGAGGCGCTGCAGGAGTGGATCGAGGAGTTCCGCCCGCTGTTGGCCACGGCGGGCTCACCGGCCTGCTGGCCCTCCGAACGCGGCACCAGGATCGGGCTCAGCACGATCAACACCCGGCTAGCCGCCTACCGCGACGAACTGGGGCTGGACTCCGTTTTGGATTTCCACTCGCTGCGCCGCTCCTACATCACGCACTTGATCGAAGACGGCCTCGACGCCCGGTTCGTCCAAGAACAAGCAGGCCACGACCACGCCAGCACCACCTCGATCTACACCTGTGTGTCCTCGGACTACCGCACCCGCACCCTGCGGCGGGCGTTGGATGCCACCATCGAGGCGGCGCTGAAACCGGTGAGGAGACCAGGGTGAAACGCCAAGTCAGCTACAAATGGCGACTGCGCGAGGTCATGGCCGCAGCCGGCATGTTCGCCGCCACCGACCTGGAGCCACCCCTGCACGAGCGGGGCATCACACTGTCCTCGGTACAGGTCTGGAGGCTGGTCACCCAGACCCCCGAACGGCTCTCGTTGCCGGTGCTCGCCGCCCTGTGCGACATCTTCGAGTGCACCCCAGCCGAGCTGATCGCCACTCGAGCCGAAAACACCACACTCCGCAAGGCCGCGGCCGGGTCCACGGCCAACGTGGTGGATCTGGCGACCACGGTGCGGCCCAAACGGGCCCGCATCCGGCCCGAGGGATGAGCTCCCCGCGCCGCATGAGCGCCGAGCAGTACGAACGCTGGCACATCGCTGACTGCGTGCGCTGTGGGCGCCGAGCCGGCAAGACGGCGAACTGGGAAGGGGCGATCTGCCGCAGCTGCTGCGAGCGAGCGGCCAGCACCTACGGGTGCTGCCCAGGCTGCGAGCAGGACCGCCTGCTGCCCGGGCGACTCAAGGGGGCGCCCGTCTGCCGGGACTGCGCCGGGATCACCCGCAGCTTCTTCTGCGCCCGCTGCAACTTCGAGGGGCGTCTGCTGGGCGGGCGCCTCTGCGAGCGCTGCACCCTGAGCAACAGAATGAGTGTCGCACTGGATGACGGGTCCCAACGCCTCGCCCCGGCGATGGTGCCGCTGTTCGAGCTGGTCTGTGGCATGGACCATCCCCGCAGTGGGCTGAACTGGCTGGATAACCCGCAAGTGCCGCAACTGCTGGCCGCCCTGGCCAGCGGCCAGGTCCCACTGTCGCACGAGGCGTTGCACGAACAACCCAACTGGCGCACCGTGGCCTACCTGCGCGATCTGCTCATGAGCAGCGGAATTATCCCCGTCGTCGACAAACAGCTGCTGCACTTTCAGACCTGGCTGCACCACCAGTTGGTCGAACGCAGCAGCAGTCGGCACAATCGGCTGCTGGTCCAATTCAGTCGCTGGCATCAACTCCCGCGGCTGACCGCGCGAGCCCACGCCCGCCCCCTGACCTCGGCCACGCGGCGGTTCGCCAGCGAGCAGTTCACCCACGCCGGCCGGTTCCTGGACTGGCTCGACGGGCGCGGGCACCACCTCGCACACGCCACCCAAGACGACATTGACGCCTGGCACGCCCAAGCCCGCGACTCGCATAAACGGGTCACGCGCGCGTTCTTGACCTGGGCGATCGAGGCTCGGCTCATGCCCAAGCTCGCCCTACCGCCGCTCCGGCAGACCAACACCGGCCAGCGGATCACCCAGAACCGGCGCCTGGCGCTGCTGCGTCGGATCCTCACCGACGAGGAACCCCCACTGCGCTCCCGGGTGGCCGGCTGTCTGATGCTGCTCTACGCCCAACCCGTCAGCCGCATCGTCCGGTTGACCGTCGACGACATCATCCTCGACGATGACGGGCAAGTACGCATCCGGCTCGGAGACCCACCCACCCCGGTGCCCGAGCCATTCGCCAGCCTGCTGCTACGAGCGGTAAACGAGCGGGAGAACACCCACACCGCCACCAACCCCGACGCCCGCTGGCTGTTTCCCGGCCGCCGCGCCGGTCAACCGCTCAACGTCGACACCCTACGAACGTGCATCCGCGAGCTCGGCATCCCCGGCTCCGCGACCCGCGTCGCCGCACTCCGCCAACTCGTGCTGCAGGCACCCACGCCCGTCGTCGCCACCGCGCTCGGGTTCTGCTACCACACCACCCACCGCCACAACACCGAGGCCGGAGGCACGTGGAAAACCTACGCACCCGGCGACCACAGCCAGAGCACCTCCCAACAGGTCCACACTCGGGGTGGCAATGTCCGACGCTGACCCGATGGCACACGAGAACAGCCAGCACTGGCCGATCTGGGCCACCGAGACAGTCCGGCTCATCGAGTCGCAGCCAGCCTGGGCCGACCTCGCCGAAGACTTCATCGGCGAGGTCCAAGACCTGCTCGGGCACTGGTTAAGCAGCGACGTCCTCCACGTCGGCTCCACCGCGATCCCCGGACTACCCGCCAAACCAGTGATCGATCTCCAAGCGCTATCCCAGGACCCGGACACCGCGATCGCCGGCGCCCACGACGCGCTAACCGCCCGATCCTGGTACTTCGTCCCACGACACCTCGACCAGCAGCCCTGGCGCTGGTTCATCGTCCGCGCCGACCCCACCGGGCAGCATCGCCTGGCCCACCTACACCTCATGCGACCCGGCCAACGCCGATGGCACGAGCAGCTCGCCTTCCGCGACCGCCTACGCACCAAGCCTGCCCTGGCCGACGAGTACACCGCGGTGAAGACCCAGGCCGCCGCTGACCACCCCGACAACCGCGAGGCTTACACCCAAGCCAAAGCACAGTTCATCCGTCGGGTCCTCACCACCTGAGCGGATAGGTCCCACTTCCCCGATCGGGGGGCACCGCCCACAGGACTCAACGTTTCCGGCCGGAATACGGATCACTCGATCAACGGAGCCTGCCAGTAGTGGCTGACGTCGGCGGCGTAGGTGGTCCAGTCGCCGCTGCTGGCGCGTTGCCAGGCGACAGCGACTGCGATGTGGATGCCGAGCATGCGGGCCAGGAGTGCGGCGGGGAGTTCGGTGGCGAGTTGGAACAGCGCGGTGGATCGTGCTTGTCCGGGGTGGAGCCCGAGTTGTCGGAGTCGTTCGCCGAGTTGGTAGGCGCTGATCGGGCGGCCGGGTTGTCCTCCGGGGAACAGCCAGGGCGAGGTTCCTTGGTCACCGAGAACGGCATGACCTCGGCGGGTGGCGACCAGTTGGAGGACCAGCGCGGCGAGGGGCTCGGGCAACACGATGGGCTCGCGGCCCAGGCTCAGTGTGACGGTGTTGTCGTGGTGCTTGATGTGCTCGAGGGTGAGGCGGCTGATCGCTGCTGGCCATTGGGCGTAGAGCAGCACGAGCAGCCCGGCCACGCGATCCTCGGGTTTGAGGGAGTCGTCATGGAACAGCCTGCGGGCGTGCTCCCAGCGGGCTTCGGTGTCGATCACTTGGGAGGGGCCGTCCCATCGGACGGCGAGGGCGTCGAGGTTGGTGAGTTTTGTTTGTTTGGCCCAGCGGATGAAGTGGCCCGCATCGCGCCGGTGGAT
>DATDHI010000332.1:0-19823 GCA_036521655.1 Pseudonocardiaceae bacterium
GCCGCCAGAGGTCACGTTCGAGGTGCTGCAGAACGGCCTGGCGCTGCGGCTGCACAACGGGACTTCTACCGTGGTGACGGTGCCGGATTCCGGGTTGCAGGTGGCCCCCGACAGTTCGGTGCAGTGGCACCTCGACGCCGCGCACCCCTCCCCCGGCCCGGCGGTGCGGCCGTGGCGGGTGGTCGTCGAGGTGGACGGCAGGCCCCACCAGGTCCTCGGCGAGGTGCGCTGGACGCCGGGCCCGTCACCGTGGCCGTGGCTGGCCGGTGCTGCGCTGTTGGCCGTCGGCGTCGCAGCGACGGCGTGGCAGCTGCGCAGACCCGGCTGGCTGGTCGTACCGCTGGGGCTGGCGGTGCTCGCCTCGATCACGCACACCGCAGCGGCGCTGGCCGCCCGGACCGCGGAAGGATCGCGCTGGGCGCTGCTCGGCGACTACCTGCCACAGGCCGGGTGCTGGGCGCTCGGTGCGCTATCAGTGGTCCTGCTGGCCCGCGGCCGGATCGAGGCCGGCGGTCTCGGCGCACTCGCCGCCGCCGGACTGGTGCTCGTCACACTGGTGCGGGACGGTGCGGTGCTGGGCGCCTCGACGGTGCTGGTCACCCTGCCCGCCGACGTGGACCGGGTGCTGGTTGCAGGCACCGTCGGGCTCGCCGCCGGTGTACTCGCAGGACTACTACTCACGGCGCGAATCCGACTGGCCAGTTCTGTCGGACCCATCGGCTAGACTTGAACGCCTGCTCGAATCACTCAAGATCAGCACTGAGAGGATCGCCGCCGCGGCCATCACGGACGCCGGTACATGGGGTGGTCGCCGATGCGACGCCCTACCCGACCAGCTTTCAAGTCGGCCACCATAGCCGCGACCGCTGCGAGAAAGCGGCGCTGCTGCTCGTCAGTAAGTTTCACGAATCCCGGGCGAAGGTCGGCTCCCGCGCGTACGTCGGACTCACAGTTTCGATGGATCTTCAATGACGGCTTTCAGATAGGCCAGAAACTCCTCGCCGGATTCGAATCCTCGGTCCAGGATGCCGGCAGCCCTTTCTTCATCGACCTCGCGTTCCCTGGCCTGCCACTCTGGTGTCCAGAACCACGCCTGGTCGGGATCGATGGCGTGGACCTTGGCCACGGGCCGACCGTCACGGGTCAGGATCACAATCTCTCCATCGCGTTCGACGGCCGCGACCTCCTCAGACGTAAGGACGAGCTCCCCAGACTCGGGTGGTAGCTCGTGGGCATGGGCGGCAGTTATGCCGCCATCGTAGGGCAAACCATGGCAGGTGCAGGGGGTGAACCGGCGCTGAGCCTCCTGGACCCTGCACCGCGGCAACGGCATCGCCGGCGACCCGATCTTGGCCTCGACATGGTTGAGATGACACCGTCAACGAATCCGGGGTCACCATTCCAACAGTTCGCGTTCGTAGAAGAAGCCGCCGGTGGGGCCGTTGTCGGGGAGGGTGGCAAGCCAGACGGCGGTGTCGGCACCTTGCTGGACTGTCCGGGGCGCGTTCGGACCGCCGAGGTCGGTGCGCACCCAACCAGGGGATGCGGAGTTGACGAGAATGCCGGTGCCGGCAAGGTCGGCGGCCAAGACGCGGGTGAGCGCGTTGAGCGCGGCCTTGGATAGCCGGTAGGCCGGCTCGCTCGCGCGATCCATATGGTGCAACGAGCCGAGAATGCTCGACATGTTGACGATCCGCCCGTAGCCAGCGTCACTCATGGCAGGGATGACCGCTTTGGCGCACTCCCAGGCACCTAGCACGTTAACTTGCCATACCTGGGATGTGAGTGCGAGGTTGGCGGTGGATGGCCGCTGGTTGCCGTCACTGATACCGGCGTTGTTGACCAGAATGTCGATTCGGCCGTGCTCGGCGACGATTCGCTCGGCAACGTCAGCGGCAGCACCTAGTTCGGCCACGTCGAGTTGAGCAGGAGATGCTGCGTAGCCCCGTTCGGTGAGTTCGGCAGCGGTCTGGCGAGCTTGATTCGCATCGCGAGCGGCCACGATGACGTGGATATCGCGTGCGGCGAGCTGGTGGACGATCTCTCGGCCGATGCCACGGTTGGCACCGGTCACCAACGAATCTTTGCGTGCTGCAGTCACCGGCGCGGGGCTTGTACGTCGAAGTGATCGTCGAGTTCCCGGACGGAAGAGTTGTGGTCGTGTGGCGACATGCCGAGACGTGCCGTGCGGATGGTTTCGAGCGCATGGACAGAGCCGGTGTAGCGCGCCAGATCGGTGGCGGTAAGGAGTTCGTGACATGCCGGTTCAAGTTCATTCTCGTGGAGGTAAGCCTCCGCGCTGCGGGCGTGGTAGATCGCGCGGTCGCGCACATAGTTCGGGTTAATGCTGCGTAGGGCATGATCGATGAGCGGGCGCGCCCGCGCTGGCTGGCGAAGGTCGATCCAGCAGGAAGCGGCTTGCGCGGCGAGTTCGGCTTCGTCGAAGTAATAGAGCCAGTCCGGTTCAGTTTCAGTGACAGCCGTGGCCGCCGCGTCGAGACTTCGTTCCGCATCAACCAGGGCGCGTCCGCACGCCACGACATCGCCAGCCTTGGCGTAGGCGCGGGCCTTCCGGATGGCCAGGAGCGCAGCGAGTCGCGGGGTGGCATTGTGCCGAACCTGTTGCTGCGCGCTGTCGATCAAGGACACGGCGTCCTGATGATGGTCAGTCAGCGCCGCTTGCCAGCTCATGCAGGCGAGCACGTTCGCGCCGGCCATCGAGTCGTCCGCGGTCGCCGAACAACGCAGCGCGGACACGTAGTAGGACTGCGCCGCCGCATGATGCAGAGCGTCGAAGTGCAACCATCCGCACAACCTGGCTGCCTCGGCGGTGAGGCTGAACAACCGTCGTCCGGAATCGGTGTCGTAGCCGGCATGATCGGCGAGGTGTACCAGCCAGCGGAACTCGGCAACGGCAAGGCTGCGTAGCTCGGTGCCTCCCAGCGCGTCATCAAGATTCCGGAGATCTGCCAGCCTGCCGCCGAGGCGGTCCAGAAGATCCGGGTTCAGCCGATCCTGGCTGCTGCCGTGCAGCCCCGCCTCGGGCGACGAACCAGCGACGGCGTCGCCCCAGTTCCTTACCAATGCCGTCAACGCACCCGCAGTGATGACCGCGAATCCGCGGCGATCCATAGGCCCTCCCGTCAACTCATGGAGCACCTGCATAGTTCCGGCGAGCGACCAGGGCGATTCTAATACCGATGTCCCACGGTCGATCGCGTGTCGAAGCCACTGCGGCCATCCCTCCTCCACGATCACACTACGAGGTACGCCGAGCGCGTCCGCGAGGTAACCCTGGGACTCCGGGGTCGGTGTCCGGCGTCCGGTCTTCCACTTCCACATCAGGTTGCGGTCTGCACTGGATCGCAAACCGTCAGCGGCCACGGCGTGGATATAGAGCCGGGCCAGACCCGCCAGGGACAACTGCCGGGCAGCCAACACATCGCCGAGCGGATTGCGCTCCGCTACTCCGTGTGGCAGTGGCACCAAACCTCCCGAGCGATCGATTTGATCAGCGGAGGATCAACCGTACAACACGGACCCTGATCATCATCGACTGTCACACAGCTGGCACACGCCGATGCCGTGGACTCCGAGGTGGCCGCGCGATGTACTCATGAACGGAATCTAGTCGCAATGGGCCATGATGAAAGTGGGGGCCGTGAAGCCAGCTGGTGACAGACTGCCCGATGCACGCCAGAATCCCGCCCCCGCCGCGACCCCCTACCGTCGCGACGAGATGTCATCGTGACAGGCGGACCAGCGCAGGCCCGGTCATGACCGTCCGGCAGCGCGCCGTTGGTGCCCTTGCGATCCGCACTACACGACACCCCATCCGTCAACCATGACCGCTGCAAGCTGGTACGTAGCCTCCTTCGCCGACGGTCAGACACACTTGGCCGACCTCTCCGAAAACTCACTCGTCACCGCACACTGCGACGGCAGACAGTTCCGACCACTCGCGGCACTGACCGGCACACCCCCCGACAAAGCCCAGGTCTGCTCCACCTGCCGCGCCATCCACGTTGGCCCGGGGCCAGGCATGGCTCCACAGTCGCGGTAATCCGGCACTCCGGGTCCCTCGCCACGACCAGCGACCCCGTTGCCTTCTTGATCAGCCGGCGAGATGAGGGGCGCAATCGTCACGGACGCTGGTAGATGCCGTGGTCACCGATCCGGCGCCACACGAGGAGCGGGTCGTCGTCCGCAGTGCGCTCCAGGTGAAAGGTCGCCCGTCCGTCCGGCGACGAGAAATTCCAGGTCAAGGAGTAGATTGCGCTGTCGGTGAGGCGGTGGATCCGAAGCCTCCGCGGCCAGGGTGGCGAGCCGGTGAACGCCCCGGCCGCGACTGCCGGCAGGAAGTGTTTGCGCAGCACCGTCAGGAACATGCGCTGATGGCCATCAGCGAGCTGGGAGTAGTCGTGGTCGAATGAGGCTGCCCGCCGGTACTTCACTTGTGCGCTGTGGGCCCGGTCCGTTCAGAGAGCCGCTCCAGGTCGGCCAACAGGCTCTCGGCATCATCAGAGTCCGTGTATCGGCCAGCCGCCAGGTCTGCATCTGCTGCACGCTCCGCAGCCTGATGACCCTCCGTCCAGAACCACGCCGTCTCAGCGGGCACGGCGACGTATGGCACGAGCACCAGCTCCCCGTCCCGAAGCACCACCTCGACCTGTGCGCCCGGCCGATCCAGACCCAATGCTCGACGCGCCTGCACGGGAATAGTCACAGTGCCGTTTCGCTGCTGGACAGACACGAATCCTAGATGGCGCTCCATGTGTCAAGAATACACGAAGCTGGGAATCCCGGATCTCAGCGGCCGAATTCGTCGCGGACGGTGATCGCGTCGGTGGGGCAGATCTCCACGCACTCGCCGCATGAGGTGCAGCGTGCGGCGACGACCACTGGGCGCTGGGGGGCGGGGCGTAGGGCGTGTTCCGGGCAGGTGAGTAGGCACGCCCCGCAGGCGGTGCAGGCTGAGCTGATCCACAGCGGATCCAGCGCCGCCACCGCGACCGTGACGTGCTCGCCCCGCAGCTTGGGCATGATCAGCGACCCCCCGCCGAGATCTCGCGCGGCGAGCAGCGCGGCAGCCTCGGCGACGCTGCAGGTGCCGACGTGGGCGCGGACCGCTTCGCTGGGGTGCGGCACGTCGACGGCGTCGAGCTCGGCCGCCCGGTAACAGTGCAGCGGCGCCCCGTGCTCCCGGATCACGGCGAGCAGCCCGGGCTCGTCGCGGCGCCGGTCGACGGTGGCGAACGCGCTGATCGTCGCCAGATCAGGCACAGCCAGCCCTAGCGCCGCCCACACCGCCTGCGCACGCACCCCGCGGGAGGATCCGAGGCCCACGACCAGCTTCACCGCTGGCCCCACAGCAGCAGCACCGGATTGACCGCGGCAAGTCGCACTGACCCATCGGGCAGCTCCGCCAACCGGGACGCCGATAGCTGGACCCCGTCGACCTGGTGGCCCGCTTCCCGCAACGCCAACCGACAGGGGGCAACCCGGTCCAGCGCGGCCAGCGCGACCACGACCCGCGGAGATACCTCGGCCGCGGCCCGCACCACCTCTGGCCCCCCGCCGCCGACGAACACCGCGTCCGGTTCGGGCAGCCCGTCCAGCACCGTCGGTGCCGATCCCTCGACCACCCGGACGTCCACCTGGTGCGCGCTGGCATTGGCGATCAGCCGGGCGCACTGCGCGGGATCCCGCTCGACGGCGACCGCGGCGGCCCCAAGCCGAGCGCATTCCACCCCGACCGAGCCCGACCCCGCGCCCAGATCCCACACCAGCCGGCCAGGACCTGGGGCCAGCCGCGCCAGCGCCAGCGCCCGGACCTCGGACTTGGTGATCATCCCATTGCGGTGCGCGAACTCCGCCTCGTCCAGCGCCCAACCAGCGGCCGGGGGCACCGGCTCGCCGCCGGCGATCCAACCCCGCGCGGGCACGTCGTGCTCGTCGGCCAGGCACAGCACCACATGCGGGTCACGGACTCCCCCGCCGTCGAAGCGCCGCAGCCGCTCGTGGGGACCGCCAAGGTCCTCGGCGATCAGGACGCTGCGCTGCCAGCCGGCGAGCCCCGCCACGATCTCCACGGCGCCCGCCCCCGGCGCGGTCAACACCGCGACCGCAGGGTGCGCCCGGCAGACGTTGAGCGCACCGCGCAGGGACCTGCCGTGCGCAGACACCACGGCGACGTCGTCCCAGGACCGGCCTAGCAACGCGAAGGCTCGCGCCACGCTGGAGCGCGCCGGCAGCACGACCGGTCGCAGACCGCGTTTGCGAAGGGCGCGCACGATGCCGAAGAACCCGGGATCGCCGCTGGCCAGCACCACCGCGCGCGAGCCACCCGGCAGCCCGTCCAGCTCCGCGGGCCCCAGCACGGCGGCCTCGGCGGGCAGCGGCACGGCGGCGAGCTGGTGGGGCGCCCCGACCACGACCTGCGCGCCGGCCAATGCTTCGAGCGCACCGGGCGGGAGCGCGGCCCCGTCCAGCCCGACGACGGTGACGCTCACCGCACCCAGTCCGCCTCAGTAGCGGCGACCACCCGCTGGCCGGTGAAGTCGACCATCGCCGCACGGGCGGCCAGCGCGCGCCCCACCTCGGCGCTGAACCGGCGCAGCGTGCCAGCCACCCGGGCGCAGACGTCATCCCCGCAGGTCCGCAGCAGCCCACCGGCCTCCCAGATCTCGTAGGCCCGCCGGGCGGTCACCGCGCTACGCACCTCCGCGATGTCCTCCGGGCTGCCCCCGTGCGCTGCGGTGATCTCGGCGAGCAGCCCGGTGTCGACTTTGGACCTGGTGTAGTGGGTCATCAGGATCCCCGACGCCAGCTTGGTCAGCTTGCCGATCATGCCGACGAACACCACCTCGGACAGGCCGTGCTCCACCGCTCGGCGCAGCGCGGCCCCGGTGAAGTCGCCCACCTCCACGAACGCCACCGGCGGCAGATGCGGCAGCAGCCGCATCGCCCCACGTTCGGTGCGCCCGCCGGTGGCCAGCACCAGCGTCGGCACGTCCTGGGCTGCCATCACGGCCACCGCCTGCTCGACCGAGGCCCGCCAGGAAGCGGTCGAGAACGGCCTGACGATCCCGGTGGTGCCCAGGATCGAGATCCCGCCCTCGATGCCCAACCGGCGGTTGGTGGTCTTGCGGGCCATCTGCTCGCCGTCAGGCACGCTGATCGTCACATCGACACCCCGCCCGCCGGAGCCCTCCCGCACCGCCTCAGTGATCATCTGCCTGGGTACCGGGTTGATCGCGGGTTGCCCGACCGGCAACCCCAGCCCGGCACGGGTGACCACCCCCACGCCCGCACCACCGTGCAGCACGACCTCGCCGTCGCTGCGCCAGGCAACCGTGGCGGTGAGGTGCGCGCCGTGGGTGACGTCGGGATCGTCGCCGGCGTCCTTGACCACGACGGCGGTAGCGGCGCCACTGTCGCGGTGCAGCGCGTGGACAGTGAAGGTGTGCCGATCGCCGGACGGGAACGGGATGTTCACAGTGGACAGTTGAGTGCCGCTCAGCGCCGCCACCGCCGCCTTGGCCGCGGCGGCGGAGCAGGCACCGGTGCTGAAGCCGGTGCGCAGCGCCTTGGGCCGCAGCTTCGCGGTGCGAGGCAGGTCCGGCTCGCGCAGCGGCGGCTCCGTGCTCACGCCGCCTCCCCGCAGAAGAGTGCGCTGGCGGTCACAGCTGAGCTCCCCGGCCGTTGCGCACCGGTAGGACCACCACCGTCGACAGGTAGGCCGTGGCGCCGGTCTGCGCCAGCGGGGTGATCCGCTGGTCAGGCGTACCGAGGTGCTCAGCGCACCAGGCGCGGTCCAGCGCCCCGGCGGCGGCGACCCGCTCGCGCAGCTGGGCCAGCAGGCGGCCGCCCTTATAGGCGACGACGGTGCCGCCGCTGGCCAAGGCCGCGTCCAGATAAGTACAGTTCCGCGACAGCGGGAGCAGGGTGAGCGGTTCGGTCCCCTCGACCAGGGTCAGGCCGGCGGCACTGGCGGCGGCCTGCATCGCGGTGATGCCCGGGATGGTACGGATCCGCACGTCGGCCAGCAGCTCGTGGACCGTCTGAGCGAGGTAGCCGAACGTGGAGTACACCGACGGGTCCCCCAGGGTGGCGAACGCCACGGTGCCACCGTGCTCGCGCAGGTATCCCACGACCCGCGCGGCGGCCGCGTCCCAGCAGGCGTGGCGGCGCCATTGCGGCCCGTCGACGCCGTCGTTGAGCGCGAACACCAGCCGCTCCAGGCGGCTGTGGGTGAGGTGCGCCCGCACCACGGCCTCCGCTCGGCCGGGCATGTCGGGAGCCATCACCGGCACGAACACCCGCCCGACCGACCCGAGCTCACGGACGGCGGCGACGGTCAGCAGGTCCGGGTCCCCCGGACCGACGCCGATCCCGACCAGCTCTCGCGTCACGATCCGCCTTTCACACAGCTCGCCACGAAGCGTGCCACCGCCGCTGGATGGGCAACCGGGTGGGTGTGCAGGAACGACGCGTGCACTCCTGCATGGACGAAGCCTTCCGGATCGGCCCCGGACCAGGCCCAGGCAGGTTCGCCCGCTCGAGGCGTGACGGAGGTGCGGTGGAACTCGTGACCGCTGATCCGGGCGCCCTCGGGGTGCAGCACCGACTCGCGTACCGCCACCGCGTCGCGGTAGCCCAGCACCAGCCGGTCGGTCATCGTCGCCTCGGCGTCGAGCACCCCGCACATCGGTGCACCATCCAACGAACGGCACAGGTACAGCAGCCCACCGCATTGCGCGTGCACCGGCGCCCCGCGACGGGTCAGGGCGGCGACCTCCGCGCGCAACGTCACGTTGGCTGATAGCGCCCCGGCGTGTTCCTCGGGGAACCCGCCGGGAAGCACCAGGCCGGCGCTGCCCGGAGGCAACGACTCATCGTGCAACGGGTCGAAGGGCGCCACCAGCGCCCCGGCCGCGGCCAGCAACTCGGCGTGCTCGGGGTAGCCGAAGGTGAACGCCGGCCCGGCGGCAACCGCGACCACCACCCCGCGTGTCGTGCTCTGGTGTCCCACGTGTCGGGTTCTGGTGCCCGGGTCCACCGCCAGAGCGACGACCTCAGCAGCCGGTTCCCACGGCGGCGCCCCGCCCTGCACGGGTGCGGCGAGCGACAGCACCGCGTCCAGGTCGACCTGTGCCGCGACCGCGTCAGCCCAGCGCTGCACCACCCGCGCCGCGGCGGCGTGCTCGGCAGCAGTGATCAACCCCAGATGCCGGGACGGCACAGCCAGCGTGTCGTCCCGGCGCAGCGCTCCGAGCACCGGCAGGCCCACCTCAACGCAGGCGTCCCGGCAGACCTGCTCGTGGCGCGCCGAGCCAACCCGGTTGAGCACCACCCCGGCGATCCGGACTCTGGCGTCGTAGGACCGGAACCCGTGCAGCAGGGCGGCGAGGCTGCGGCCCTGCCCGCGTACGTCGACGACGAGCAGCACCGGGGCCCCTAGCAGCGTGGCGACCTGCGCCGTCGAGCCGTGACCTGGCGTGCCGGTGCGGCCGTCGAACAGGCCCATCGCGCCCTCAACGACCGCGATCTGCGCCCCGGCGGCGCCGTGCGCGGCCAGCGGTGCGATCCGTTGCTCGCCGACCAGCACCGGATCGAGGTTGCGGCCGGGCCGCCCAGTGGCGAGCGCGTGGTAGCCCGGGTCGATGTAGTCCGGGCCGACCTTGAACCCGGCCACCGCGGTGCCCCGCCGCCGCAACGCGGCCATCAGCCCAGTGGCGACGGTGGTCTTGCCTGCGCCAGAGGCGGGCGCCGCTACCACCACTCGCGCTACCATTCGATCCCCCGCTGGCCCTTCTGGCCGGTGTCCATCGGGTGCTTGATCTTGGTCATCTCCACCACCAGGTCGGCGCCGTCCAGCAGGGCGGCCGGGGCGCTCCGGCCGGTGATCACGACATGCTGCGTGCCGGGCCGGTCCCGCAATGTGGCCACCACCTCGGCGATGTCCACCCAACCCCAGTGCAGCGGGTAAGTGAACTCGTCGAGCAGGTACAGGTCGTGGACTCCCCCAGCCAGCCGGCGGGCGATCTCCGCCCACCCCTCCGCCGCGGCGGCCGCGTGATCCTCCGCAGTGCCTGGCTTGCGGGCCCAGGACCAGCCATCGCCCATCTTGTGCCACTCGACCGGGCCGCCCTGGCCGGTGCGCCGGTGCACCTCGTCGAGTGCCCGGAACGCGGCCTCCTCCCCCACTTTCCACTTCGCGGACTTGACGAACTGGAACACCCCGATCGACCAGCCCGCGTTCCAGCCGCGCAACGCCAGGCCGAACGCGGCCGTGGACTTGCCCTTCATCTGCCCGGTGTGGACGATCAGCAAGGGGCGGTTGCGCCGCTGCCGGGTGGACAGCCCATCGTCGGGAACGCTGACCGGTACGCCCTGGGGCACCGTGACCTCCTGACCTCTGCGGTGATCTATGCTGCGCCGACGCGAGCCGCGCGGACCACTCCGGCCACCGCGTCGGCTGACAGCTCCTCCAGCCGCACGCAGCCGCCGGCCATCGCGGCCGCGAGCTGCGCGGCGAGCCCCAGCCGGACCGGCCCGGACTCGCAGTCGACCACGATCGACGCCACCCCGTCACGGCGCAGCAGACCGGCTGCGGCCAGCGCGGCGTCCATCCCGCCGTGCGTCGCCCGGCCGTCGGTGAGCACCACGAGCAACGCCCGCCGGGCGGGGTCGCGCAGCCGCTCGGCAGCCAGCACCCGCGCCGAGCTCAGCAGCCCGTCAGCCAGCGGGGTACGCCCGCCGGTGCGCAGCGCCCGCAACCGTGCCGCGGCCGCGTCCACGGACGCTGTCGGGGCCAGCACCACCTGCGCCGCGGTGCCCCGGAAGCTGACCAGCCCGACCTTGTCCCGGCGCTGGTAGGCGTCGCGCAGCAGGGACAGCACCGCGCCGCTCACCGCGGACATCCGGGCCCGGGCCGCCATCGAACCGGACGCGTCGACCGCGAACAGCACGAGGTTGGACTCGCGCCCCTCGCGCACCGTCCGCCGGACGTCGTGGCGGTGCAGCACCAGCCCCGGACCGCACCGCCCGCGGTCGCGCTGGTACGGGGCGGCAGCGGCCAGGGTGGCAAGCACGTGCAGCCCACGGCCGTCGGTGGTGGACGATCCGACGGTGCGCCCGGTGCTGGTCCGTGCCCGTGATCGCCGGCCGGGCGCACCGGCGCCGACGCCGGGCAGTGCCAGCAGTCGGGCCCGAAACGGTGCCGTCGGCGCGGGCATCGAGCGCTCGGGCGCAGCCCCTCCAGCCCCCCCAGCCCCCGGCGCAGCCCCTCCAGCCCCCGGCGTGTCGCGCGCAGGTGCCCGGTGTGTCGCGCTCTGGTGCCCATCACCCAGCTCTGCCGGGTCATCGCCACAGCCCGGCCCGGCCGGGTCGTCGCCGCTGGTCCCGCTACCCGGGCCGTCATCGTCGGGCGGATCGTCAGACGCATTGCGCAACGCATCTTCGAGCTGCTCACCGTCCAGCCCGGGCTGGTCGAACGGGTCGCGGCGCTGGCGGTGCGGCAACGCCAGCCGCGCGGCGACCCGGACGTCGTCCTCGCTGACCGCGCCGACCCCCCGCCAGGCGGCGTGCGCCAGCGCGGTGCGGGCCAGCACCAGATCGGCGCGCATCCCGTCCACCTCGAACGCGGCGCACACCGCGGCGATCCGGCGCAGCTCGCGCTCCGGCAGCGCCACCCCCGGGAGCACCGACCGGGCCACCCCGATCCGCTGCGCCAGAGCAGTGTCCCGCCCACGCCAGCCTGCCGCGAAACCGGCCGGATCCGCCTCGTAGGCCAGCCGGCGGCGCACCACCTCGGCACGGGTCCCGACATCCCGGGAAGCAGCCACCTCGACGGCGACGCCGAAGCGGTCCAGCAGCTGCGGGCGCAGTTCCCCCTCCTCCGGGTTCATCGTGCCGACGAGCAGGAACGATGCGGCGTGCGAGACCGACACACCGTCCCGCTCGACATGGGCGCGGCCCATCGCGGCGGCGTCGAGCAACAGGTCGACGAGGTGATCGGGCAGCAGGTTGACCTCGTCGACGTACAGCACGCCGCGGTGCGCCGCAGCGAGCAGTCCGGGCTGGTAGGCCGAGACGCCCTCGGTGAGCGCGCGCTGCAGGTCCAGCGAGCCCACCAGCCGGTCTTCGGTGGCGCCGACCGGCAGCTCGACCAGCCGGGCCGGGCGGGTCTGTCCCGGTGACGCTGGGTGCGGGCCGTCCGGGCAGGCCGAGTCCGGCACCAACGGGTCGCAGCCGAAGCGGCATCCCGCGACCGCGGTCACCGGGGGCAGCAGCGCCGCCAGCGCGCGCACCACGGTCGACTTCGCGGTGCCCTTCTCGCCCCGCACCAGGACCCCTCCGATCCCCGGATGCACCGCGGTCAGCAGCAAGGCCAGCCGCAGGTCATCGTGCCCGACGATCGCGGCGAACGGGTACCGGGGGACGCTCACCAGACCGTCGCCGAACCGTTGCGGCGCATCGGCACGTACGCGACACCGTCCGCAGTGAACTCGGGGCCGGCCACCACCAAGCCCAACGCGGTGTAGAGCTCGGTGAGGTGGGCCTGAACGTCGAATAAGCACGGGGCTCCGCCCACCTCTGCCAGCGCCGCCTCCAGCAGCCGCCGGGCGGCCCCTTGGGAACGGAGGTGCGCAGCGACGCAGACGCGGCCGATCCGGTACTCACCCTCGGTGGGCTCCAACAGCCGCAACGTGGCCTGCGGGTCCTCCGTCGCGCCGTAGGGCGCCAACCAGTAGTGCCGCGTTGTCAGGTCCAGGTCCCTGCCATCCAACTCCTGGTACGGGCAGCCCTGCTCGACCACGAACACCTCGACCCGCAACCGCAGCAGCGCGTAGACCGTCGCGGTGGAGAGGTCCGCGGCCAGCCGTCGGTGCAGCACGATGTGGTCCATCGGTCCTGCCTACCAGAAGGCGAGTCAGGACCCGCGATCAGATCATCCCAGCCGGCCCGGCCAATCCCAATAATCCGAATAGTCCCGCCGCAGCTCCACCGGCTCCGGTCGCTGCGCGTCGATCTCCGCGGCGTAGGACGCCACCCGGGTGTACACGCCGGGCCGCCCCGCGCGGGCGCAGCCGCTGCCCCAGGAGGTGACGCCGATCAGCCTGCCACCAGCCACCAGTGGACCCCCGGAGTCGCCGTAGCAGGCGTCCGACCCCCCACGGGCGGTACCGGCGCAGACCATGGCCCGTTGGTCGAACTGGCGATAGGTGGCCGCGCAGTCCGAGTCGGCCACCAGGACCACGTCGGCGCTGCGCAACTCCGACGAACTCGGCCCCCGTTCGGCGGTGTATCCCCACCCCAGCACGGTCGCCGGGGCACCGGCCCAGTAAGCGCCCGGGTCGGTTTCCAACGGGAGGGTGGGGTAGGGCAGCGCCCGGTCGAGGAACAGCACCGCGACGTCATCGCCATGCTCCGGCGATGTGTAGTCCGGGTGGATCCAGTATCTCAGGACCTGGCGCTCCTGGCCGTCACTACTGCGAAGGTCAGTGCGGCCGGCGATCACCCGGATACCGTCGGGCCGGTAGTCGGTGATGCAGTGCGCGGCGGTCACCACCCGATCGGCGCCGATCAGCGCGCCGGCGCAGTAGGCTGACGCGCTGGTCGCTGTGGTGAGAGCGACCATCCAGGGATGCTCCGCGGTTCTCGTGGAGGCGCCGCCGACGATCCGCGGTTGCACCGGGGTTGAGCTCCCGGCCAGTGCCACCGGGCTGTCCACCGCCGCCAGGTTGACCAACGCCAGGTTGACCAACGCCAGTGTGACCAGCCCCGCCAGCACGACTCCCATCAACCGCATGCCACCGGCCTCCCACCGTTGCACTCGGACCCACACGCCGCGTCACCCCATCAGGTGGCGCGCTGCGATCTCAAGCCGGGGTGGCCAGGGACACACAACGGACCGGTCTGACATCGTGGCGGCGTGCAGCTCCGCTTCCAGCACCTGCCGTGCCTGCTCGTGGGTGCATTGCTGCTGGCCGGCCCGCTGGCCTGCGACTGGATCCCTGGGCAGGCACCCGTCGCCGCGGTCCCGGCCCAGACCCCGACCCCGACGTCGCCAACCCCGTCCACCGCCCAGGAGCCCAGCACGGCGAGTCCGGCGCTGCCAGTGTGGGTAGTGGGGGCGCGGTCGTTGCCCCGGCGTCCGGACGGGTACGGCGTGGTGCTCTCCACTCCCGAGGAGTTGGTGGATCGCCAGCTACCCACCCTCGACCGGCTTCCCCCGCCCGCCTCGGGCGCCTACGAGTCGACGATCAACCCAGTGCCCCCGCAGATCCTGGCCCGCAGCACCTGGAAACCGGTCTGCCCGGTGCGCCGAGACCAGCTGCGCTACTTGACGATGTCCTTCCACGGCTTCGACGGTCGCCTGCACACCGGCGAGATGCTGGTACACGCTGACGTCGCGAAGACCGTGGTCGGTGTCTTCAGCCAGCTGTTCGACGCCGGCTTCCCGATCGAGGAGATGCGGGTGACGGCCCCCTCCGAGCTGGATCTGCCACCTAGCGGGGACGGCAACAACACCAACGGCTTCGTCTGCCGCCAGACTCAGGGCCAGACCCGCTGGTCGGCGCACGCCTCCGGGCTGGCCATCGACCTCAACCCGTTCAACAACCCCTACGTCCGGGGGGACCTGGTGGTGCCCGAGCTGGCCTCGGCCTACCTCAACCGGGACCGGGTGCGGCCGGGCATGGTGGTCGCCGGCGGCCCGGCGGTGACCGCATTCGAGGCGGCAGGCTGGACCTGGGGCGGGCGATGGTCGGCACCAGTGGATTTCATGCACTTCAGCGCGACGGGGCACTAGCGCACTCACGACCCCTCGAGGTCCCCCTCGAGGTCCAGGTAGATCGTGCGCAGGGCCTCGAGGTCGGCCGGGTCGGGCTGCGCCCACAGGCCCCGGTCGGCGGCTTCCAGCAGCCGCTCGGTCATGCCGCGCAGCGCCCACGGGTTGGCCTGCCGGAGGAACTGCTGCACGCCGGCGTCGAAGACGTAGGACTCCGCCAGCTGGTGGTACATCCAGTCCTCCACCACACCAGCGGTCGCGTCGAAGCCGAAGAGGTAGTCGACGGTGGCCGCCAGCTCGAAGGCGCCCTTGTAGCCATGCCGCTGCATCGCGGCGATCCAGCGCGGGTTGACCACCCGGGAGCGGAAGACTCGTCGGGTCTCCTCGGCCAGCGACCGGGTCTTCACGGCGTGCGGCACTGCGGAGTCACCCACATAGGCGTTCGGACTGCGTCCAGTCAATGAGCGCACCATGGCGACCATCCCGCCGTGGTACTGGAAGTAGTCGTCGGAGTCGGCGATATCGTGCTCGCGGGTGTCGACGTTCTTGGCGGCCACCGCTATGCGGCGGAAGGCGTGCTCCATGTCACCCCGCGCGGCGGCGCCGTCCAACCCACGCCCGTAGGCGTAACCGCCCCAGGTCGCGTACACCTCGGCGAGATCAGCATCGGTGCGCCACTGCCCGCTGTCGATCAGCGGCAGCAGCCCGGCCCCGTAGGCACCGGGCTTGGAACCGAAGATCCGCGTCCGGGCCCGGCGGTCGTCGCCGTGCGCGGCGAGGTCGCCCCGGTAGTGCGCTGCGACGTAGTTGTCCTCGTCGGGCTCCGGCAGCCGCGCGATGGTGCCGATCGCGTCGTCGATGAGCGCCACCACGTGCGGGAAGGCGTCCCGGAAGAAGCCGGAGATGCGCAGCACGACGTCGATCCGCGGCCTTGCCAGCTCGGCAAGCGGCACCAATTCCACCCCGGTGACCCGGCGCGAGGCGTCGTCCCAGGTCGGGCGGACGCCGAGCAGCGCCAGTACCTCAGCGATGTCGTCACCCTGGGTGCGCATCGCCGAGGTGCCCCACACGGTGAGACCCACCGAGGCGGGCCAGCAGCCGGTGTCGGCACGGTGCCGGGCGAGCAGCGAGTCGGCCAGCGCGGCGCCGACCTCGAAGGCGTTGCGGGACGGGACGGCCTTGGGGTCGACTGAGTAGAAGTTGCGCCCGGTGGGCAGTACGGACACCAACCCCCGGGTGGGTGACCCGGACGGTCCGGGCTCGATGAACCGCCCGTCCAGCGCGCGCAGCACGTTGGTGATCTCGGCTGGGGTACCGGCCAGCCGGGGCACCAGCTCGGTGCACCCGAACCGCAGCACCGCCACCACCGCGGCGTTGGGTTCTTCGAGCACCTCGGCGACCACTGCGGGCAGCTTCCCGACGTCCCAGCCGACGGCCTGGGTGCGCTCAACGAGCTCGCGAGCCAGCGCCTCCACGCGGTCGACCTCGGCGCGCCCTGCCTGATCGTCCAGGCCCATAGCGGCCCGAAGACCCGGCAGCGCGGCGCTGGACCCGAACACCTGCCGGGCCCGCAGCACCGCGAGCACGTCGTTGACCAGCTCCTGCCCCTCCGGCGCGCGGCCCAGTACATGCAGGCCGTCGCGGATCTGCACGTCCTTGATCTCGCACAGGTACCCGTCGAGGTGCAGTACGAAGTCGTCGAAGTCCCCCTCGCCCGGCGGCGCGTCGGCTCCCAGATCCCGGTGCAGCTGGGCGCTGGAGATCAGCGTCCAGATCTGCCCGCGCAGGGTGGGTAGCTTATCCGGGTCCAGCGCCGCCACTACGGCGTACTCGTCGAGCAGCTGCTCCAGGCGGGCGAGGTCGCCGTAGCTGTCGGCCCGGGCCATCGGCGGGATCATGTGATCGACGATGGTGGCGTGCGCCCGGCGCTTAGCCTGGGTGCCCTCACCAGGGTCGTTGACAATGAACGGGTACACCAGCGGCAGGTTCCCGAGCACGGCGTCCGGGGCATCCTCAGCGGCCAGCCCCAGGCCCTTGCCGGGCAGCCACTCGAGGTTGCCGTGCTTGCCCAGGTGCACCACGGCGTGCGCGCCGAAGGTGTGTTCCAGCCACCGGTAGGCGGCCAGGTACTGGTGCGAGGGAGCCAGCTCGGGGTCGTGGTAGATCGCTACCGGGTTCTCCCCGAACCCGCGCGGCGGCTGGATGAGCAGCACCACGTTGCCGAATCGAAGAGATCCGACATAGATCGCCCCCGCCGACACGTAGAGCTGGCCAGGCGGTTCCCCCCAAGCCGCCACGACGGACTCGCGCAGCGACGCGGGCAGTTGCGCGAACCACTGGGCGTACTGCCTGGTCGACACCCGGATGGGCGCCTCGGCCATCTGCTCCTCGGTGAGCCATTCCGCGTCGTGCCCGCCGGCGGCGATCAACCGGTGAATCAGCGCGTCGCCCGTGACGCCGTCCAGGTCCAGGCCACCGAGGTCGTAGCCCGCCTCGGCGAGGGCCCGCAGCAGCACCACCGCGGAGGCAGGAGTGTCCAACCCGACGGCGTTGCCGATGCGGGAGTGCTTGGTCGGGTAGGCCGACAGCACGATCGCCAGCCGCTTGTCTGGTGCGGGCACGTGCCGCAGCCGGGCCAGCGCGACGGCGATGCCGGCCACCCGGGCGGCCCGCTCCGGGTCAGCGACGTAGATCGGTACCCCGTCCGGCCCGGGTTCCTTGAAGGAGAACGGCACGGACACCAGCCGCCCATCGAACTCCGGGATGGCGACCTGCATCGCGGCGTCCATCGGGGACAGCGCGGCGTCGCTGGCCTGCCAGCTCGCCCGGGACGTCGTCAGGCACAGGCCTTGGACGATCGGGACGTCCAGCGCAGCGAGCGCGCCGGCGTCCCAGGACTCCTCCTCGGCTCCACCGTTGCCGCCCGCGGCGGATCTGGCGCTGCCACCCGCGGCGAGCACCGTGGTCGCCACGACGTCGCAGCGGCCCAGCAGCTCCCGCAACCCACCGGCCTGCACGTCGCCCAGCCCGCGCAGCGATCCGCAGAACACCGCCAGCGCGTTCGCCCCGGCTCTTTGTACGGCGTCAGCCAGCACGTCCACGAATCCGGTATTAGCGGCCAGCGCGTGCGCCCGGTAAAACACAATTCCCACGGTGGGCCGCCCCCCCTCCCCCGGCGTGTCGTGCTCCTGTGCACGGTGTGTCTGCGTGTGGTGCACGCCGTACTCCGGGGTGGGGGCGGGCGGCTCGAAACCCTCCCCGGTGAGCAGCACCGTGTCGGAGAGGAACCGAGCCAGCTGGGCCAGGTTCGCCGACCCGCCGGCGACCAGGTAGCGCAGCGCCTCGGCCGCAACCCCCGCTGGGACCGTCGAGGCTGCCATCAGCTCGGCATCCGGGGTCGCCTCGCCGCCCAGACACACCACCGGCAGGCCTGCACCCAGCAACGCATCGAGCCCGGGCTCCCACGCCCGACGCCCACCGAGCAGCCGCAGCACCACAGCATCCACCCCGCCCAGCAGCGCGGGCAGTTCGGCGGGTTCGGTCCGCGCCGGGTTAGCGACCCGGTACCCGGCGCCGCTGGCGCGCGCGGCGAGCAGATCGGTATCGGCGGTGGACAGCAGCAGGATCTGCACGACTTCCCAACCTACCGGCCGACGTCGATCACCACGCGGGTCGGCGCAATCAGCGTGAACGCGCGCACCCAGGTGCGCTTGCGCATACCCATCCCGATAGACAGGACACCCTCGAAGTCGCCGGTGATCGCGACCGCCCTGACCTTGGTCAGGTTGCGGGTGGAGCACTCTTCGTAGCTGCGGTTGCCAGCGTCGTCGTGCGCCAGCGCGGGCGTCACATGCGCCGGCCTGCCCGGAGTTAGGGTGTGCCTCATGACCGCCACCGCGCACCTGCCGGAGCCGCACCGTTCGTCGGCGGCGGATTCGGACGTCGCCGGGCTGGAGCCATCCCCGGAGTGGGCGGGGGACGCGATCGCTGCGGAAAGGTTCGGCTCGCCGGAGGCGATCCGGGCGGCGCTGCTGCCTGAGCAGGTGAGCGAGTTCGACGCCGCCTTCGACGCAGCGCTCACAGCGGCCCGGCAGACGTTGCACTTGGACCAACTGCGCCACGTACTGCACATGTGGCGACGGATGGCACTGATGACCGAGCGGGACCCCGACGGCCACCGGCAGATGCTCGCCACCGCTGCCGAGGTCCAGCGCACCGGCCAGCCCCGGCCTGGCAGCGTGCCCTGGAGCGAACTCAAAGCCGAGCTCAGTCTCTGACCAGTCCCCCGGTCCAGGACTGGCTTTCCTCATGTCGTACACGCTCGACATCGACCCTGCCGCGCGCGCCCGAATCCAGGCGCTGCCGCCGGCGGGAGTCGACGCACTCGCCGAGGCCATGACGGTGCTCTCGCTCGTGCCCGAACGAGGCGAGCCGATCAACGCCGCCAACCCGATGGCGGGGTCTACCAGTTGACCTTCGGCGGCGGCTACGGGCTGATCACCTATCTGCTACTCACCGACCAGAACCGGGTCGACGTACTCATCGTGACATGGGTGGACCTGCCGCATGTGGACCGTCGGCCAACATACCTGGGCGACATTCCTCGGCAGCGTCAAGAACGACGACTTCGACCCCCGCGGCTAGCGGCCACGCATCCTGCCACCCATCGACGCGAGACCTGCTGGTCGAGTCGATTGAGCCGCATGATCGGTCGAGTGTTCTGGCCGAAATCATGCTCATGTACATTCTGCACATGACTGCTCCTCAGCCCCGCGGCCCGGACAACGTTATCGAGGTAACCGTGACCGACGCCCGAGGCAGGCTGCCCGAGCTGATCGACACTCAGGTCCGCGACGGCGGGGTGGTGTACCTCACTCGTTACGGTCGGCGAGTCGGTGCGGTGGTGCCTGCCGAGGTCGCCGAACGGTTCGAGCAGTGGGAGGACGCCTACTGGTCGCGTAGGGCGGCCGAAGTACTGGAACGCAGCGAGCCAGCCGTGCCCTGGGAACAGGCGCTCGCTGAATTG
>DATDHI010000333.1:0-14066 GCA_036521655.1 Pseudonocardiaceae bacterium
CTGTACCCCACGACGACCTCAGCACCCCTGATGGCGTCCTCAGCGGCGCGAGTGCGGTGCACAGAACTGCCCGGCCCGAGCCCGACAACGGTCAGCGCACCAGTCACGGCAGCCTGCGCTTGGCGGCCGGGATAGCGCGACCGGTGGTGCTGCCCGGCACCGACCGGCGGCGGCAGCCGTGCGAGTAGGCCGGGTCGTAAAGCCGGCTGCGCTGCCCTGCGCCGGACAGTGCTGGTCCCACCAGCACCAGCGCGGCAGTGCGGATCCCGGATCCGGCCAGCGCGTCGGCCAGGCCGGCCACCGTGGTGGTGATCACGGTCTCGTCCGGCCAGCTGGCCTTCGCGACGACGATCGCCGGGGTCTGCGGCGGGTAACCGGCCAATAGCTCCTCGCGCAGCGCGGCCCCTCGCGCGGCGGAGAGGTAGACCGCCATCGTGGCGCCCTGGCGGGCGAAGCCGGCGACGCTCTCCCCGTCCGGCATCGAGGCACCCGTCCGGCCGCCGCCGAGCCGGGTCAGCACAACGCTCTGCGCCACCCCAGGCACGGTGAGCTCGACTCCGGCGGTCGCCGCGGCGGCGGCGAGTGAGCCGACCCCGGGCACGATCTCGAAGGCGCGGTCATGCGCGGCGCACCAGGCGATCTGCTCGGTCAGCGCCGAGTACAGCGAGAGGTCCCCGGAGTGCAGCCGCACGATCGCCGCATCCGGCTGCGCCTGGTACACCGCCAGCACGTCCTCCAGCGTCATCCCGGCTGAGTCGTGCAGCTCGACGTCCCGGCTGCAATGCTCCAGCACGGCGGCGGGCACCAGTGACGATGCCCAGACCACCACGTCGGCGGCTGCCAGACGCCGCGCGCCGCGCAGGGTGAGCAGGTCCGCCGCGCCAGGCCCGGCACCCACGAACGAGATCAGCGCCATCCCAGCTCCCGTGGAACACCGTGCCCCATGGTTGCTAGTGCAGCAGAGAGGTGTCCGCCGGTTGCACCGGGGCCAGGGTGAGGCAGGCGATCCGGGCACCCGCCTGACCTGCCTGGCCCGGAGCCGTGGCGGTCTGCATCGCCTCGTGCACCACGATCGAACCGGGTCCCCGATCGGTGAAGACGAAGGGCACCGTGACCCGCGACGTTCCTGAGCCGGCCGCGTCAGTGCGCACGTCCAGCCAGATCTCATTGCTCGGGTTGGCGTATTCGGGGTTGGTGGACGGTGCCTGGGCGGTGGCGGCGGGATCGATGCGGTTCTGATAATGCGGCCCGTCATAGGCGGGCGTGGGGCTGCAGGAGCCGGTGTGCGCGTGCACCGCGTAGCCCCGGTTGGGCTGCAGCCCGCTGACTGTCAACTCTGTGCCGGTGGACGTGTCCGACGGGGTCATGCTGACCGCCAGCCGCGCGCCGACCGGCGCCAATGCCGGGTTGTACGTCTCGGCGTGGGAGTTCGGGTTCGGCTCGGTGAGCGGGCCCTCGCCGTGGAGGGTGATAGCGGTTACTGCGGGCATGCTGAGGCCCTGGTACCCGCAGGCCATCGGTATGGCGGCCACGGCAGCGATGACCACGGCGAGCGTGAGCCGTCGGCGCATGGATTGTCGATTTACTCGCTGCGTCCATAACTGCCGACTTGAGCACGCTATGTGATATTGATTACGAAAAAGTTGTCCCCTCATGGGTGTAGCATGCCGCACGAGTGCGGCGATGGCTACTGATCGCGAGCAGTCGTCATCCGCCGGTCAGCGTGAGGCAGGCCACCCGAGCACCTGCCTTGCCGGCCTGACCCGGACCCGTTGAGGTCATCGTCGCTTCGTGCACCACGATCGATGCGGGTGCCCGGTCGGCGAAGACGAAGGGCACTGTGGTGTGCGCCGTGCCTGAGCCGGTCCCGTCAGTGCCCACTTCCAGCCAGATCTCGTTGGTCGGGTTGGCATACTCGGGATTGCTTGATGGAGCTTGCGGCGTGGCGGCGGGATCAAGCCGATTCTGATAGTGCGGCCCGGCCGCATCACCAGTGGCGCCACAGGCCTTGGTGTGCGCGTGCACCGCGTAGCCCCGGTTGGGCAGCATCCCACCGACCGCCACATTCACCGTCGTGGAGTCGCCCACTGGGCTGAGGGAGGCGGTCAAGACCGCGCCGACCGGCGCCAAGGACGGGTTGTAGGTCACGGCGGTCGACTCCGGCTTCGGCGACGCGAGCGTGCCGCTGCCGTACAGCAGCGCCGGACCTGCGTGCGCGGCGGGTGTCGACGCCGGCGGCGCTGCGGGCATGCCGAGGCCCTGGTACGCGCAGGCCATCGGCATCAGGGCCACGACGGCGCCGACCGCGGCGAGCGTGAGCCGCGGGGGCGTGGACCGGTGGACGGTCACCGGCTGCGTGCCCGAGATCGGCCCCCCACAGAGATCATGAATGTTATGGTGCCCGACCGGTCAGCGCCTGGCGAGGCGCACTACTTACTGCCTTACCTCTGGTCGTCAGCGCTATCTGGATCAGCTTCCATGGCGAGTACGAAGTTCCTCACGTAGCGTAACGCCAGTTCCCGGCGGTCGGCTGGGTGCGGCGCCCATGCGAGGGCGTCTCCGGCGTAGCGCAGCAACTGTTCCTCACTGAGCCTCGTCATGATCAACTGGGACAGGTCAGATCCGTCGAGGTCGGGACGCAGCCGCCGGGCGAGCACATATTGGGTGGCAAGCTCATCGTCGTGATCTTGGATGTTCATCTGCGGTCTCCGTTCGGCCCTGCACCCAGTGTGGCGCCAAATCCGTAGGGAACGATGGGCCGATCGTGCTGAGGTCGGAGAGAGGATGACGTGATGCGGACCCCGCATCCCATTGAGGTCGAGTCCTACCGGATCCTTCGGTCCTTGGTGGACACCGCACCGCTGCCACCGTACACCCGGGCGGTGACCGAGCGGGTGATCCACACCAGCGCAGATCTCGACTACGCCACCGACCTGATCTGCGACGAGGACGCGTTGCGGATCGGGAGGCGTGCGCTGGCCGCGGGTGCACCGCTGGTCGTCGACGTCCGGATGCTCGCTGCTGGCATCACCTCGCGCGAGTCGGTTGTCGCTCTGGATCTGGCGCCGGCACCGGAGCCGGGCGTGACCCGGTCCGCCGCGGGGATCCGGGCGGCCGCTGCGGAGCACCCCGCCGGCGCAGTATGGGCGGTGGGCAACGCGCCGACGGCGCTGCGCGAACTGCTCCGGCTGGCGGCCGCAGGCGTGGTGCGGCCGGCACTGGTGATCGGGTTGCCGGTGGGGTTCGTCGACGCTGCGCCGGCCAAGGCGGCGCTGCGCGAGTCAGGTCTGCCGGCGTTGTCCAACCGCAGCGCCAGGGGCGGCGCTGCGGTGGCCGCGGCGGCGGTGAACGCGCTGCTCTACCTGGAGCCCCCGTTCGACCTGGCACCCCAGTGACGCCGTACCTGGTGGGGCTGGATCTGGCTGGGCGCTTGGTAGTCGTGGTCGGTGCGGGCACGGTTGCGCAACGCCGACTGCCGCGGCTGATCGCTGCTGGCGCCGACGTGCTGCTCGTCGCCCCCGACGCCACCCCGGCCGTCGAGGCGATGGCCACAGCGGGGGAACTGCGGTGGGAGACCCGCCGGTACGCCGACGGCGATCTTGACGGTGCCTGGTACGCGCTGGCCTGCAGCTCGGATCCGGCGGTCAACGCGGCGGTGGCCGCCGAGGCGCAGCGCCGCCGGGTGTTCTGCGTGCGCGCCGACGATGCGACCGGCGGCAGCGCGGTCACCGCAGCCACTGGGTATCACGAAGGGCTGCTCATCGGCGTGCTCGCCGGGCGCCGCCCGCGCAGGTCCGCCGCCGTCCGCGACGCCCTGGTCGAGGCACTGCGCACCGGGCTGGTGGACGACGCCCCGGACGCCGAAGACCACGCGCCGGGGGTGGCGCTGGTCGGTGCCGGACCGGGCGACCCGGACCTGATCACCGTGCGCGGCCGGCGGCTGCTGGCTCGCGCGGACGTCGTGCTGGCCGACCGGCTGGCGCCCCGGGAACTGCTCGACGAGCTCGGTGCGCACGTCACCGTGATCGACGCCGCGAAAGTGCCCTACGGCCGCGCGATGGCCCAGGAACAGATCAACGCGCTGCTGGTCGAGCACGCCAGGGCCGGCCGTTTCGTGGTGCGGCTCAAGGGCGGCGACCCTTACGTGTTCGGGCGGGGCTTCGAAGAGGTGCTGGCCTGCGCCGACGCCGGGGTGCCGGTGACCGTGGTGCCCGGCATCACCAGCGCGATCTCGGTACCTGCAGCCGTGGGCGTGCCGGTGACCCACCGTGGCGTGACCCACGAGTTCGTCGTCGTATCCGGGCACGTGGCACCCGACGATCCCGCCTCGCTGGTCGACTGGCCGGCGCTCGGCCGGCTGCGCGGCACCCTGATCCTGCTCATGGCGGTCGAGCGGATCGCCGCGTTCGCCGACGTCCTGATCACCTACGGCCGGCCCCCCGACACCCCGGTCGCCGTGATCGCCGACGGCACCCTGCGTACCCAGCGCACCGTGCGCTCCACTCTGGCCACCATTGCCACAGACGTCGCCAGCGCGGGCATCCGTCCACCCGCGATCGTGGTCATCGGGCCAGTGGTGGCTCTGCGCGCCCCGTGAGTGTGATCTCGGGCAGTCAGGCAGCCTGGATGATCGCGTTCGATGGCTCGCCCAACCATACCCGCTGTTCGTCGGTGGTCACGGTGATTCCGAAGCGAGTCCAGTCCGGCCTGTCCCAGGTGTGCCACCGCTGGTGGGCGTGTTCGACGTGCACCCAAAGCATGACTGCCCGAGCTGGTGAACTGCTCCCGTCGTCGACGGGCATGGGCGCGCCTTCCTCCTCCTGAGGGGCCGGTCGGCCCACGTGACGGCAGCGATGATCAGAGGCCTGGCTCGTTGCCTGTCAGGACGCGGGCGGCTCCGGCGTCGGCGATTCCTGGGGACAGGCCATGGGCGGTGAACCAGTCGGTCACGATCCGTACGTCGCGGGCGAGGAAGGTCGGTCCCTGCGGGTTGGCGACGATGTCCACCACCTGCGGCAGGTCGATGAGGACCAGCCGGCCGCGGTGCACGAGCAGGTTGAACGGGGACAGATCGCCGTGTGCCAGGCCCTCGTCGGTGAGCAGCAGCAGTGCGTCGATGAGCTGATCCCACAGCGCGCGCAGTGTCACGGGATCCGGCGCAGCTGCGCCAGCCGGGGAGCGGCTTGACCGTCCTGCTCGTCGAGGTACTCCAGCAGTAGCTCGGTGCCGTGCAGCTGCGCCGGATAGGGGACCGGTGCACCGAGACGCCACAGCCGGCACAGGGCGCTGAACTCCGCGGCCGCCCACTGCCCGGCCAGCAGCTCATGGCCGAAGGCGGTGCGCCGGGCCATCGCCCGCGTCTCCCGGGAGCGGCGCACCCGCCGGCCCTCGAGGTAAGCGGCGTCACGGTGGAACATCCGGTGCTCGGCGCTGCGGTAGCGCTTGGCGGCGAGCAGGCAGGACCGGGACGTGCCGGGTACCGCGCGCTCTACCAGGTGCACGTCGGCTTCCTTGCCGGATTTGAGCACGCCGAGCTCAGTGTCGACCGCGGCGAGCTCGGTGACCAGCCAGTCCGGGTAGGGCGCTGGGCCGTGCTGCCCGACGTCCCAGGTCGACCACCGGTCTCCGGCCCCCGGGTCTTCGTCGGGTATCGGTGAACTGGCGTGATGGGATTGAGGGCGCTGGGATGCCCGACGGGCCGACGCAGGTTCGTCATCGTCGTCGAAGCGGCGGCGCCGCGCGGGCAGCCGGTCGTTCTGTGGCTTTTGAGGGGGCACTTGAGGAGCTCCTTGGGGTGACGCCACCCCCGGAGCAGTCAGCCGGCGGAATGGCGGGAGTACACGGTCAGGTCGAGCTGCACACCATTGGCAGCCATGGCCGGCACCTCCTCCTCCGCACTGCCGTGGGCCCGCGCTGCGGGCACCTGCCGTCATCGAGATGTGCAGCGTGGCCCGGCACGCCGGGGGTCCGCAACCGAATTTCAGGCCCCGCGGGTACCTCCCGCCTAGCCCCACCAGCGTCCGGTAAGCGACGATGGGTACGTGGACGACCAGGACGAGTTCCCCACCGAATCGATCGACCCGCCGGGCCGCGCTGCCGTCCGGATCTGCACCCTGAACGGCTGGACGATCATCATGCGGACCGACCCGACGACGCGGCTCACCACCTTGGGCTCCGAGGACCCCGAGGGCGCATTGGTCTGGAGCCGAGTCCTCGACGACGATGACCTCCATCGGCTCCACGAGGCTTTGAATACCGCAATGGCGCACGCCGAGGCGTCTGGCACCCCGGTGGTGCTCGACGTATCGAAGGTGATCGGGCGGGACTGAACGGCGTCGCCGCTCAGCCGGCGAGGTGAACCCAAAACAGGGCTAAGAGCATCGCAGCCGCCCCGCGAGTCTCGTGCCGTAGAAGGTGCTCCCATGGGCGGGGCGGCGCGGTGTCACTATTTGGTCATGGACCGCCAGCAGCTTCGAACCTCCCAGGACCCGCTCAAGCAGCACTACCGTGAGGATGCCGGTGCCGCGCTCGTCACCCTGAAGGCAGAAGGCACCCTTGGCGAGGGCATCACGTGCTCGGTCCAGACGGGCCGCGCGCTGGCTGAGGCCGGCCTGCACCCCGCCAGTGGCGGCGATGGGCTGTCGCTGTGCTCAGGCGACATGTTGCTGCAGGCCCTGGCTGCCTGCGCCGGTGTGACGCTCATGGCGGTGGCCACGTCGCTCGATATCCCGGTCGTAGGCGGCACCGTCCATGTCGAAGGCGACATCGACTTCCGGGGCACGCTGGCCGTCTCGAAAGAGGCACCGGTCGGATTCCGGGCCATCCGCTTGCGGTACGCCCTGGACACGTCCGCCGAGCCCGAGCAACTCGACACGCTGATCCGGCTCACCGAGCGCTACTGCGTCGTGTACCAGACCCTCGCCCGAGCGCCTGAGCTGTCCTCGAACTGGGAGACGGCCTAACGGGCTATCCGTGATGGCTGCCGACGCAGAACTCGTTGCCCTCCGGATCGGCCAGTACCCCGGCACGCACCTCGGGTACCTTCTGCAGGCCGAGTGCCGGCGTGCCCGCCAGCAGCACAAACGCGCCATAGTCCGCGGCCACCGTGGTACCCAGTGCCGCTGTCCAGAAGCCAGCGAGCGCCTGCGGATCTGTGCAGTCGATAGTCACCATGCCGATCGAGAGGGTCATGCCGGCTGACGGTAACCGGGGGCACCGACAGGCTGGGGTTGCGGATACGCTGCGATCCTTGCGAGCCCACCGGTCCGAGGAGCCCACGGCATGATCATCAGGCTGTCGACGCTGTTCCTGCGCACCCTGCGCGAGGACCCGGCGGATGCCGAGGTGCCCAGCCACAAGCTGCTGGTGCGCGCCGGCTACGTCCGCCGCGTGGCCCCAGGGATCTACTCCTGGCTGCCGCTGGGGCTGCGGGTGCTGCGCAACATCGAGGCCGTGGTGCGCGAGGAGATGGACGCGATCGGCGCGCAGGAGATCCAGTTCCCCGCGCTGCTACCGCGGGAGCCCTACGAGGTCACCGGCCGCTGGACCGAGTACGGCCCGAATCTGTTCCGGCTGCAGGACCGCAAGGGTGCCGACTACCTGCTCGGGCCTACCCACGAGGAGCTGTTCACGCTTACCGTCAAGGGCGAGTTCAGCTCCTACAAGGACTACCCGGTGATCCTCTACCAGGTGCAGAACAAGTACCGGGACGAGGAGCGCCCCAGGGCCGGGATCCTGCGCGGCCGGGAGTTCCTGATGAAGGACTCCTACTCCTTCGACCTCTCCGCCAACGGGCTGGCGCAGTCCTACCAGCTCCACAGGAAGGCCTACGTCAAGATCTTCGACCGGCTCGGGCTGAGCTACGTGATCGTCTCCGCGATGTCGGGCGCCATGGGTGGTTCGGCCAGCGAGGAGTTCCTCGCCGAGTCCGAGACCGGTGACGACACCTTCGCGCGCTGCCTCGAATCCGGGTACGCGGCCAACGTCGAGGCGGTGACCACCCCCGCGCCCCCCGAGCTGCCGATCGACGGCCAGCCCGCCGCCCGCGTGCTGCACACCCCGGGCACCCCGACCATCGACACGCTCGTCGAGCACCTCAACGGCGCGGCCCTGGGCCGCACATTCACCGCTGCGGACACCCTGAAGAATGTCATGGTCAAGACCCGGCAGCCCGGCGCGCCGGACTGGGCGTTGCTCGGTATCGGGGTCCCCGGCGACCGCGAGGTCGACCTGAAACGGCTGGCGGCCTCGTTGGCGCCGGCCGACGTGGAGCTGCTGGACGAGGCGGACTTCCTCGCGCACCCGTTCCTGGCCAAGGGGTACATCGGGCCCGGCGCGCTGCGCGAGCACGGCGTGCGCTACCTCGTCGATCCCCGGGTGGTCCGCGGCAGCGCCTGGGCCACCGGTGCCGACCGTCCCGATCACCACGCCGTCGATCTGGTGTGCGGGCGCGACTTCACCCCCGACGGCACCGTCGAGGCCGCCGAGGTGCGCGCCGGCGATCCCTCCCCGGACGGGGCCGGCACCCTGGTCGCCGCCCGCGGCATCGAGATCGGGCACATCTTCCAGCTCGGTCGCAAATACACCGACGCCTTCGCGTTGGACGCGCTGGGCCCCGACGGCAAGCCGATCCGGATCACCATGGGCTGCTACGGCATCGGAGTTTCCCGGTTGGTCGGCGCCATCGCCGAGCAGAGCCACGACGAGCACGGGTTGGTCTGGCCGCGCGAGATCGCCCCGGCCGACGTGCACGTGGTGATCGCGGGCAAGGACGAGACGGTCCGCGCTGCGGCCGAATTGCTGGTCTCCGAGCTGGACGCGGCTGGTCTGGGGGTGCTGCTCGATGATCGGCCGGCCACTCCCGGCGTGAAGTTCGCCGACGCCGAGCTGATCGGCGTGCCGACCATCCTGGTCGTGGGTCGCGGCCTGGCCTCAGGTGTCGTAGAGGTCAAGGACCGGGCCACCGGCGAGCGCACCGAAGTCCCGCTCGACGGCGTCGTGCCGCACCTGCAGGAGCTGTGCCGGAAGTAGCCGTCCGCCATCCGGAACCGAATCGCGGCGTGCAGGGCTCAGTCGAGCGCCATTGCTTCCGAATGGCGCTCCTCAGAGTGCGCCAGGGAAGGGCACTGTGGAGGGGGTAGTGCCTGCGGCGGCGCGCCAGTGGGTGGCCTGCACGGCGGCTCGAGTCAGCGCATCCAGTGCGGCGGCTCGCAGGCCGGGTCCGGCTGGGCTGCGTCCGACCACCGAGCGCCACGCCGCCGCCGCATCGGTCTCCACGGTGATCACCAGGCGCAGCGCTGAGGCGGCGTCGGTGACCGGATCCGGCGGGACGTAACCCGGCTCGGCCTGGACCGGCACCGCGCCCGCGTCGATCAGCGCCCGCTCGGTCGCATCGCGCCGAGCCTGGTGCGCTGCCACGGCCTGGCTGAGCTGGCCGGCCAGTGCCTCCGGCAGGAACGCACCCGCCAGGCCGTAGGCCCATACCGCGGCGTGCTCGGTGGCCAACGCCGCCTGCAAGGCATCCAACGGTACCTGGGTCACGGCAGCACCACGGCATGGCTTGCGCAGCAGGCCGCTACCGACGCCAGCAGGGCCGCGCGGTATCCGGGCAGCGTGATGGCCAGCCCGGCTGCCTCGTCCTGTGCCCCGCGCACCGTCGTGGCCAAGGCGGCTCGGGCGCCGGCCAGATCGGGGTCCGCGGGAACGAGCGCGGCCGGCGAGGCAGGGCTGCTGGGAGGGCTGCTGGTAGAGGCAGCGCTGTTGGCAGCCGGACCGGGCCGGACCCGGCGCAGCTCGGCGCGCAGCGCGGTGGCGTGGGCTGTCCGATCCGCGGCGAATGCCCTAGCAGCCGCAGCTAAGGAGGCATGCGTCTGGGCGATTGCGTTACCCAGGGCCGCGTCCGCGTCGGCTCGCCTGGCGGGCGCCTCCAGCGGATCGGGCCGTTCGGGTACCGCCGGAGTTGATGTGGTGCACCCGGCCAGCACCGCCGAACCCCCGGCGAGCAGCGCTGCCAGCACGCGGCGTCGGCTGGGGTGGAGTCCGGACATGATCGGTCATCCTGCCAGCCCCGGTTCCGCGGCTGCGCAGCACCGTGATCCACTTGGCGCGAGCAGCTCGCGTGACGCGATACCCTGGGTGATCCCCACTGAGGCGTCCGCTCATCACCAGGTAGGAGTACCCCGTGACAGCCCATCCCGCGACCACCGGCTCAGCAGTCGAGCCGGTGGTCCGCGACGCGGTGGCCGGCACCGGGTTCGAGCTCGAGGGGCTGGAGGAGGTGCGGGCAGGCCGGCGCTGGCTGGTACGCGTGATCATCGATTCGGACGCCGGTGTCGGGCTGGACGACATCGCCACGGTGAGCCGCGCGGTGTCGCAAGCACTGGATGACTCCGACGAGCTGCTCGCGGCGCCCTACACCCTGGAGGTGACCTCGCCCGGAGTGGATCGGCCGATGACCCATCCTCGGCACTGGCGGCGAAACCGGCTGCGGCTGGCACGGGTCGCACTCGCAGACGGCGCGGAGCTGGTTGGCCGGATCGGCGACTGCGACGAGGAGGGCGTCACGCTGCTTGTCTCGGGAGCCCTGCACAGGATGCGATACGTGCAGCTGCGCCGCGCGGTGGTGGAAGTGGAGTTCAGCCCGCCACCGGCCGCTGACCTAGCTGCGTTGGACGGACCGGGACCGCGGAACTTGGAGGAACGGTGAACGTCGACATCGCCGCGCTGCGCGCCATTGAGCGTGACAAGGACATTTCCTTCGAGACGGTGCTCGAGGCGATAGAGACGGCGCTGCTCACCGCCTACAAGCACACCGAGGGCCACCAGCCGCACGCCCGCATCGACGTGGACCGCAAGACCGGGCTGGTCCGGGTGCTGGCCCAGGAGCTCGATGCCGACGGGAACATCGTGCAGGAGTGGGACGACACTCCCGAGGGGTTCGGCCGGATCGCGGCCACCACGGCCCGCCAGGTCATCCTCCAGCGGCTGCGCGACGCCGAGCATGAGCGGACTTTCGGGGAGTTCTCCGCCAAGGAAGGCGAGATCGTTGCCGGGGTGGTGCAGCGGGACGCCAGGGCGAACGCCCGGGGCGTGGTGGTGGTCCAGATCGGTGAGACCGAGGGCGTGATCCCGCCGGTGGAGCAGGCGCCGGGGGAGACTTACCGGCACGGCGAGCGGATCAAGTGTTACGTCGTCGGAGTCTCCCGGGGAATGCGGGGACCGCAGATCACGTTGAGTCGCACGCATCCCAACCTGGTCCGTAGGTTGTTCGCCCTGGAGGTGCCCGAGATCGCCGACGGGACCGTGGAGATCCCGGCGGTGGCCAGGGAGGCCGGGCATCGCTCCAAGATCGCTGTGCGGTCGTCCGTTGCGGGCGTCAACGGCAAGGGTGCCTGCATCGGGCCGATGGGCCAGCGGGTCCGCAACGTGATGAGTGAGCTGGGCGGCGAGAAGATCGACATCATCGACTATTCCGAGGACCCCGCCACGTTTGTAGGCAACGCCCTGTCGCCGGCCAAGGTCGTCTCGGTGCAGGTGGTCGATGCCCGGGCCAAGACAGCCCGGGTCGTCGTCCCCGACTTCCAGCTGTCACTGGCGATCGGCAAGGAGGGCCAGAATGCTAGGCTGGCCGCTCGCCTGACCGGGTGGAAGATCGACATCCGGAGCGACGCAGACCCCCTGGGTCCCCCACCCGCCCGCGCGCCGCGCGCCGAGGTACCGGTGACCAATGCCGGTTCTCCGCCGACTGCCAGTACGCGCTAGAATCGGTATGGCCCGTTGTCGGGGGACGGTCCGCGCATGCCCGGACGAGGTCCGGCGCCGCCGCGAGCGGCCTGCCGAGCCCGTCAGGACCTGCGTGGGTTGCCGGACCAGGACGGCGGCTTCCGGATTGTTGCGCGTGGTGGCGGTGGATGGGGCTCTGGTCCCGGACCCGCGGCGCCGGCATCCCGGGCGGGGCGCGTGGGTGCACCCCGATACCGGGTGCCTGCGTCTCGCCGAGCGGCGCCGGGCCTTCTCGCGGGCGCTGCGCTCCGCGAGCACGCTCGACGTTCACTTGGTGCACGCCTTCCTCGCGCAGCCGGACGGATACGCCGATACACCCGACTCCCGGAACAGCCCGGGCGCGGCGTCAACACAGAGAGCAGGACGATCCGACATGTACCCGCAGCCGTGAAGCTCTGACAGCCATGGACATGCGCTACTAGCGGGGTCGAGCGGGAATGCCGCCGGCTCCATCAGTGAGGAGAGCAGTGGCAGGCAAGGCCCGCGTGCACGAGCTCGCGAAAGAGCTCGGTGTCACCAGTAAGGAAGTTCTCAAGAAGCTCGCCGACCTCGGTGAGTATGTGAAGTCTGCCTCCTCCACGGTGGAGGCGCCGGTCGCCCGCAAGCTTCGTGACTCATTTCCCTCAGACGCAGGGAAGGGGTCCAATGGCGCGTCGGCTGGCCGCGCCAGGCGCTTCGGCCCAGGTGGGCCCCGGCCTGCGGCCGGTCCGTTCCCTCCGAAGCCCGGCCCGGCACCCGCGCCCGCTTCGCCCGGTCCCAGAGCGGAGCCCGCGCCTGAGGTGTCTCCCCCGACGACTCCGGCAGGCCCGACGCCTGTCGAGCATGGCGCCCAGCCTCCGGCTGGTCCCCCGCACCCAGTGGTTCCTCAGCGTCCGGCCGTTGCTCAGCGTCCGGTGGCTCCCGAGCGTCCGGCCGCGACGCACAGTCCGGCCGTCGGCGAGAGCCCGACGACTGCCCAACGTCCAGCCGCTCCGGTGCGTCCCGCAGGTGCGGAGCGTCCCGCAGGTGCCGAGCGTCCCGCAGGTGCCGAGCGTCCGGCGGCTCCCGAGCGTCCAGCCGCGACGCACAGTCCGGCAGTCCCGCCGCGCCCTGCCGGGGATCGTCGGGTGGCGCCCGAGCGTCCCTCCGGCGGGCAGCGCCCCGGCGATGGCGGTGCCTCTGGCCCTGCGACCGGACCGCCCCGCGCCCGGTCGCCGAAGCCAGGTCCGCGGTCCCCGCGGGTCGGTAACAACCCCTTCGGCGTCGGCGGGTCCGCGCCGTCGCGCTCCTCGGGGCCGCGGCCCAGTTCCACCGGCGGCCCCACTGGTCCCAGCAACATGCCGCCCCGACCGGGCGGAGGCAACCGTCCGACCTCCGGACGCAGCGGCCCGCCCGGCAGCGGCGGTCCCCGACCGAATCCCGGCATGATGCCCCCCCGGCCCAACCCGGGGATGATGCCGACCCGCCCGGCTCGGTCCGGTCCCGGGGGTGGTGGGCGAAGCGGTCCTGGTGGTCCCGGTGGCGGTCCCGGTGGCGGGCGTGGCGGCCCTGGAGGCGGCTCCGGCGGCTTCCGCGGCGGCGGTGGCGGCGGTGGCGGCGGTGGCGGCGGCGGTGGTGGTTACCGTGGCGGTGGCGGCGGTGCTGGTGGGCCGGGCGGTGGCGGCGGTGCGCCGGCCGGCGGCGGCTTCCGTGGTGCACCGGGGCGCCCCGGTGGTGGAGGTCGTGGCCGCGGCGGGGGCGCGGCCGGTGCCTTCGGTCGGCCTGGTGGCCCCGCGCGCAAAGGCCGCAAGTCCAAGCGGCAGAAGCGTCAAGAGTTCGACAACATGCAGGCGCCGTCGGTCGGTGGCGTCCGGCTGCCGCGCGGCAGCGGTGAGGTCGTCCGGCTGCGCCGCGGCTCCTCGCTCACCGACTTCGCCGAGAAGATCGACGCCAACCCGGCCGCGCTGGTGGCGGCGCTGTTCAACCTCGGCGAGATGGTGACCGCAACCCAGTCCGTCTCGGACGACGTGCTGGAGCTGCTCGGCCAGGAGATGAACTACAAGATCCAGGTCGTCAGCCCCGAGGATGAGGATCGCGAGCTGTTGGAGTCCTTCGACCTGTCCTATGGTGAGGACTCCGGCGACGAGGATGACCTCGCGTTCCGTCCGCCGGTGGTGACCGTCATGGGTCACGTTGACCACGGAAAGACCCGCCTGCTGGACTCCATCCGCAAGGCCAACGTGATGGGCGGCGAGGCCGGCGGGATCACCCAGCACATCGGTGCCTACCAGGTCGCCACCGAGTTGGGGGGTGTGGAGCGGCTGATC
>DATDHI010000334.1:0-1987 GCA_036521655.1 Pseudonocardiaceae bacterium
TGATCGGAGATCCTGGTGTTTGTGTCAACGGAGGAGCGTCGCGGTGGTGGAGGAGATGGGTCGTCCTCGCCGTCGGGGCCTCGGTCGGCGGGGGGACCCTCGCCGCGTCCGGTGCGCCGGTCGTTTAGCCCGGAGTACAAGCTGGCGATTGTCGCGGAGTATGAGAATGCGCCGAGTGGGGAGAAGGGCGCGATCCTGCGCCGGGAGGGTCTGTATTCGTCGCATATAATTGAGTGGACCCGTGCTCGTGATGCGGGGGCGTTGGAAGGGGTGGCTGGTTCCCGGCGGTCGGGGAAACGGCCGAAGCTCTCGGTGGAGGCCGCGGAGTTGGAACGGCTCCGGGCCCGGAACGCGAAACTTGAAGCCGAGTTAAAGACGACGCGGACCGCGTTGGATATCATGGGAAAAGCACACGCGCTCGTGGAGCAGCTGTCCGAGAGCGCGGACGACCAGGAGCCGCCGATGCCGCCGAAGAAATCCTGAACACTGCGTTTGCCGAGTTGCGGGCTGCCCAGATGCCGATTGTCCAGGCGTGCGCGTTGACGGGACGGTCCCGGGCTACCCACTATCGGCGGGCCGATCCGCTCGGGGTGGCCGCGCTGGGACCGGTGCACGGAGCTCTGCTGCCGCGGCGGCTGCCGCCCTCGACGATCACCGACGACGAACGGGCCCAGGTTCTGGCGCTGTTGAACTCCGAGCCCTACCGTGACCTGGCGATTGGGCAGGTGTGGGCGCGGGAGCTCGACGAGGGCCGCTACTGGTGCTCGGAGTCGAGCATGTACCGGATCGCCCGCGCCGCCGGGCAGAGCAGGGAACGGCGGGCCCAGGCCAGCCACCCACCCCGGGTCCGTCCCGAGCTGGTCGCACACGGCCCCAGCGAAGTGTGGAGCTGGGACATCACCGCACTGAAAGGACCCAGGAAAGGAGAATGGTACAAACTGTACGTCGTGCTGGATATCTTTTCCCGCTATGTCCCCGGGTGGCTCGTCGCTCATGCCGAGGACGCGGTCGTGGCGAAAGATTTCCTCGCTGACGCGGTGGCCCGTAACCTGGTCATCCCGCACACGATCCACGCCGACCGAGGTGGCTCGATGACCTCGAAACCGGTGTCCGAAATGATGATCGACCTCGGGATCAGCCGCTCCCATTCGCGGCCCCGGACCTCGAATGACAATCCCTTCTCCGAGGCGCAGTTCAAGACCCTCAAATATGTGCCCGACTTCCCGGAGCGGTTCGGCTCACTCGCCGACGCACGCGCGTTCTGCGACCGGTTCTTCCCCGCCTACAACCATGAGCACCGCCACTCCGGGATCGGCATGCACACCCCGGCCTCAGTCCACTTCGGAACCCGCGACCGACATCCGCGCACGACGCCAGGCCACCCTCGACCGCGCCCACACACAACACCCCCAGCGGTTCAGCCGCCGACCCCAGCCCCCACCCCTGCCCGAGCAGGCGTGGATCAACCAACCCGCCCAGAACGAGCCAACCCAGTAAGATCCACTGTCTCATTTGACTTGACAGCTACCGCAGCACCACGGTGTCGTGACCGAGGAGTACCACGACATGGTGGTCAACCTGCAGCGACCGCACGGACAGCCGGAGGGGTTGCTTCCCAGGCGGCCGCCGGTGGACGGCACCTCAACGCTTCTCGACGTGGGCGGGACTGATGGCAGGAAGGCACCGAAAACGCCCGGGATTGCACGTGCGGATCCCGGAGCAGCGGGTTGCGCGTGCGGTGGGGATCGTTGACGTGCGCCCCCGCCTGGAGCACCTGATGCACGGTGATGTTCTGGAGCCGGCGGTTGCAGCTACCTCGCGAAATGCGGAACCGAGATCTTGGCGGCAAGCTTGGCCGAGCCTGGCCATGGCTGGTGCCGGAAGTGCATGTCATGAACACTGATTTGCCCCCGGGCGGTCCCGCTGTTCACCTGCTCGCGGCGGGTGAGCTGTTCCGGCAGGGCTACCCCAGCACGGGAGTGACGAT
>DATDHI010000335.1:0-1831 GCA_036521655.1 Pseudonocardiaceae bacterium
CCGTGCGGATGAGAGCAAAGATGAGCCCACCAAGGCGCCCGTTGCCTCGCCGCGACCTTCGCCCCGTGGCGGCGTGGGAGATGCGGCGAGCCCCGATCCGGCCGCCGCCGGGCCTGCAACGCCGTCCGCGGACCGATCCGCCGACGGTCGACCGAATCCTCGCGCTGATGTAGCCGACCGAGTAGAGCGCCCTGCCGATTCTGATCAACAGCACCGTGCTTGGCATCGACAACGGGCAACGGCGATCCTCGACGTCACAAACCACATCAATGTCGAGCAGCAATGCAACGTCTTGACAACAGTATTGTCATCCTGAGAAACATTGAGAGCGAAACGGGGCAAACCTCTTCAACCAGGCAAACAATGCTGAACTGACGTCTCGCTGCATCGATGTTAAGGTCCGTCGGAATCTGATCAAAGCGCCGACGTCGCCGGACTAGGAGGACCAAGAATGATAAGACGGCATGGGGGTATTCATCTGACCGGACTAGCGCAGGTCGGTGGTTCGCCATGGTCGAGCCGCTCGTGGGCGGTCCATGCTCGGCGGAGACCCCCGTTTCCCAGGCGGCCTGGGTGGGGTCATCTTTGCCCTGAGGGTTGGCCACCAGATCGCGATAACGGACCGGGTCGTGGGCGACGGCGAGCTCGAGTACCCGGTAGAAGACCAGCCCTCGGCTGCGGGATCGGCGCCGGTTGAAGCGGAACACGAACTCATTCATGTAGCTGGCCAGGTGGGCGGCCTCCACCGAGCCCTGGTGGGTACCGAGCAGCCACCGCTTGATCAGCGAGGCGACCCGGTGCACCGCGGGCAGCAGCTCGCCAGGGTCCTCCCCGCGGGCCCGGGCGGCGCGCTGGCTGCGCCGGTCGTGGACGTAGCCGAGTTGGTCCAGCCCGCGATAGCCCTGCCAGGCATCAGTGATCACCGTCGCGCCCGGCTCGACGTGATCGGTGACGAAGGCATGAAGCGACTTCGCGGAGGCATCAGTCAGCGGCGCCATCCGGCACCGACCCATCCCCCTGGGCGCTGTCACCTCCACAGCGATGCCGGTCAGGACCTTCTTGCCCCGGGCCCGACCGCCACGCAGCCCCGCCTCCTCACCTCCGATGAAGGTCTCATCCACCTCCACCATCCCGCTCAACCGCTCACGGCCCGGACGCACCAGCACACAGCGCAGCCGGTGCAGCATCGCCCACGCCGTCGGGTAGGAGCCGATCTGAAGCGCCCGCTGCAAGCTCAGCGCCGACATGCCGTCCTTGCCGGTAGCGAACATCCAGCACGCCGTGAACCACACCGTCAGAGGCGTCCGCCGCCGATCGAACAGAGTCCCCGCCGTCACCGATGTCCGGCCACCGCAGCTCGCGCACTTGTAGCGACCATCGGCGACAGCCCACCCACCGGCATGCCCGCACCGCGGGCAAACGAAGCCCCCGGGCCACCGCAGCCAGTCCAGATAGTCCAGGCAATCGGCATCGGTCGCGAACCAAGACTGGAACTCCCCAGCAGACCTCGGGTAGTGCAGGCCCGCCCGGGGCTGGACCGCATCCACGCCCCCAGCTTAGTCCGGTCAGATGAATACCCCCAAGCTGGGAAATGATGACCATCACAACCTGGGAAACGGGCACCGTGGAGAAGGTGCGCGGTGCGATCGTGGTCCGGCTGGCCCCGCAACCAACCGGACCGTGGGGCGCACCGATAACGGTAGCAACGTATAAGGAGTACCCCAGCCTCTACGGCGGTTTCCTTCACCCGGACTCGAACGGGTCCGACATCTACTTCACGATGACCCAATACGACCGGTACAACGTCTCGCTCATGCACGCCCGACTGCCA
>DATDHI010000336.1:0-47290 GCA_036521655.1 Pseudonocardiaceae bacterium
CTCTATCAGCGGTCGTTGGCGCCCTCCAACCACGGTGACAACACCCCCCAGATCATGGACAACAGGGGCAACAAGTCATGCCGTGGCCGGTGGCCTGCAACCCCTATCCGGGGCTGATCAAGAAGGTAACGGGGTTAGGTGACTGGCTCGAGGAGTCGTGGGCGGGCCTCCGGGGCGCTGGAGCGGCGGGCGTCGGCGGCGGAGTCGTCGGGCTGGCGCTGCGAGTCGCGCTCGGCGGCCACCCGCGCGAGGTAGATCTCCACCTCCCAGCGCCGCTGCGCTACGGTCCAGCCCAGCACCTCACCCATCAGGTCGGCGACGTCCGCGGCGCAGGCCTCGCCCCGGTGCGGGTATTCGATCGAGATGCGGGTGCGCCGGGTGAGCACGTCCTCCAGGTGCAGCGCCCCCTCATGGCTCGCCGCGTGCACTACCTCGACCTTGAGGTAGTCCGGCGCCGCGGGAACCGGTGCGCTCAGGTCCCGGCGGGCGGCGGCCAGGGCCAGCACGTGGTGCACCGCCGAGCCGTAACGGTCCAGCAGATGGCGCACCCGGTAGGGGTGCAACCCGTACCGGGCGGCGAGCGCGTCGGCCTGATTGACCAGGGCGTGGTACCCATCGGCACCGAGCAGCGGCACCTTGTCAGTGATCGAAGGTGCGACCCGGCCGGGAAGGTCGGGCACCGCCGCGTCCACAGCGTCGGCGGCCATCACCCGGTAGGTGGTGTACTTACCACCCGCGATCGCGACCAGACCGGGCGCCACCCGGGCCACCGCGTGCTCCCGCGACAGCCGGGAGGTCTCCTCGCTCTCCCCCGCCAGCAGCGGCCGCAACCCGGCGTAGACGCCCTCGATGTCGCCGGAGTTCAGCGGCGTGGCCAGCACCGTGTTGACCGTGTCCAGCAGGTAGTCGATATCCGCCCGGGTGGCTGCGGGGTGCGCGAGGTCGAGGTTCCAACCGGTGTCGGTGGTGCCGAGAATCCAATGATTGCGCCACGGGATGACGAACAGCACCGACGTCGCGGTGCGCAGGATCAGCCCGCTCTCCGACACGATGCGATCCCGTGGGACCACGATGTGCACTCCCTTGGAGACGCGTACCCGGAATCGACCCCGCCCGCCGGACATCCGCTGGATCTCATCGGTCCACACGCCGGTGCAGTTGAGCACCGCGTGCGCATCGACGTCGACCTCCTCGCCGGTCTCGCAGTCCCGCACCCGGACGCCGCAGATCCGATCGGCCTCCCTCAGGAATCCGACCACCTGGGTGGAGGTGCGCACCACGGCTCCGTACTGGGCGGCCGTGCGGCCCACGGTCATGGTGTGGCGAGCGTCGTCGGCGATCGCGTCGTAGTAGCGCACCCCGCCGATCAGGGTGTCCCGGCGCAACGCCGGCGCCAGCCGCAGCGCCGCCGCCCGGGTGAGGTGGTGCTGTCCCGGCACCGATCGGGCCCCACCCAGGGTCTGGTAGAGCGCCAGCCCGGCTGCGACGTAGGGACGCTCCCAGATCCGGTGGGTCAGTGGATACAGGAAGCTCACCGGTTTGACCAGGTGCGGCGCCAGCCGGGTGAGCATCAGCTCCCGCTCGTGCAGGGCCTCCCGGACCAGTCCGAACTCGAGCTGCTCCAGGTAGCGCAGGCCGCCGTGGAACAGCTTGGACGACCGGCTGGACGTACCCGAGGCCAGATCTCTGGCTTCCACCAGGGCGACCTTCAGACCCCGAGTTGCCGCATCCAGCGCCGCACCGGTACCCACCACGCCGCCGCCGATGACCACCACGTCAAACTGCTCCCCGGCTAACCGCTGCCAGTCCGCCGCACGCTGTTCCGGACCCAGCTGCCCAGGCGCCGACCCGCCGAGCTGCTGGTGCTCGGCTTCCTGCACAGCACCTCCTCCAGTCCGCTCCGCCCACTGCACGCTACCGCCGTCGGGCCTGCCGTGGTCACAACCGCCCTAGGCCATAAGCTCTTGTGCCACTGCGCCAGGCTGGTCGTTGTGAAGATCCTCTTTGCCGTCGCGCCCGGGTACGGGCTTATGCTGCCAATCGTGCCGTTGATATGGGCGGCCCGGGCGGCCGGGCACGAGATCCTGGTTGCCACGACGTTGGAGATGACCGAGGTCGGCGCCCATGCGGGTTTGCCGATCGTGGACGTGTTCCCGCACCGCGATGTGTGCCGCCGGTCGCGCATTCGGTGCCGATCTCGTGGTCTACACCTCCGACCACGCAGCCGGACGGCTCACCGCGGTCGCGCTGGCGGTCCCCGCCCTGGAGGTCGGTAACCGGATCTCCTGGTCCATGCGAGACCAGCAGTTCCGAGTCGAGCACGGCAGCACCGGCGCCGACGAGATCGGCCGCCTCCTGCGCGCCAAGCTGGACATCGAGGAGGGCGACCCGAAACTGGTGGCCCGGATCGACCCGCGGGCACCGAGCATGGGCGGGCTGTCCGCCGATGAGCCGGACCAGCGCGACGGTGTCCCGTGGTGGTCGATGCGTTTCGTGCCCTACAAACGGCGGCGCTGTGGTGCCGGAGTGGGCACTGCGCCCGCCCGAGCGGCCTCGGGCATGTCTCACGCTGGGCACTGTAGTGCCGATCATGGCCGGCACCAGCAACCTGTCCGCCGCCGTCGACGCACTCGGTGAGATGGACGTCGAGGTCGTGCTCGCCGCGGGCACGACGGATCTGTCGGCGCTCGGGGTACTGCCAGGCAATGTGCGGTCAGTGGGGTTCCTGGCGCTGTCGACCTTCCTACCCACCTGCTCGCTGATCGTGCACCATGGCGGCTCGGGCACCACGGCAGCGCCGCTGCATTACGGGATCCCGCAGCTGGTGATGCCGTCCTTCGCGGACAACCACATGTCCGCGCAGCGGTGGTGGACCGCGGCGTCGGGCTGTCACACGATCCGACGACCGTGGACGCCGCGACCGTGCGCGCGTCGGTCGAGCGGCTGCTGAGCGAGCCGGCCTTTGCCACCGCGGCCGGCGAGGTGAGTGCGGAGATGGCCACCCAGCCGAGCCCGTCCGCGGTGATCGAGCGGCTGACCTCGCCCCAGGGTTGACTTCGAGCGTGCTCTAAGTCCTAGCGTCGTGCACGTGACCGCAGCCATAGAACGACTCCGAGAGCTGGTCGACCGCTACGACGCGCCTGACCTACCACCGCTGTCTGCGGAGCTGGTGCGCTGCATGGATCTGCCCGAGAACCTGCCTGCCGAACTGGCGATCGGCGAGGTAGCCGAGGTTACCGGGATCAGCGCGCATACCCTGCGCTACTACGAGCGGATCGGGCTGGTCGGGGTCGGCCGCGACGCGAGCGACCGGCGGGTCTATGACCGCGAGGCGCTGGGTCGCGTGGTCTTCGTGACCCGGCTGCGCATGTCGGACATGCCGATCCGCGATATTGCGCGCTACCTCGCACTGGTGAGTCAGGGCGAGGCGAGCGTGCCCGCTCGGCTGGCATTGATGCAGGCCCATCGCGAATCGATCGTGCACCGGCTGCAGGACCTGCAGGCCGCATTGGCCGTGATCGACTACAAGATCGCCACATATGGCGGTCACTGTTCACCCTGAACGACATTTACGAGCGATAGGAAGAAGAACATGACCATTACGCAACGTTCCCTCGGCCGGACCGGACTCACCGTCTCGGCGCTGGGCCTGGGATGCATGGGCATGAGCTACGCCTACGGCCCGACCGATCGGGCCGAGTCCATCGCCACCATCCGCCGCGCTCTCGATCTCGGCGTCGCCTTCCTCGACACCGCGGAGATATACGGCGTGGGCGAGAACGAGAAACTGGTTGGCGAGGCGATCGCCGGTCGCCGCGACGAGGTCGTGCTGGCCACCAAGTTCGGCATCGTGGCGGACCGGACGACGGGCTGGTCAAGGGGCGTCAACAGCTCGCCCGACAACGTCCGCGCCGCGATAGAGGGATCGCTGACCCGGCTGGGCGTGGACCATGTCGACCTGTACTACCAGCATCGTCCTGACCCGGACGTGCCGGTGGAGGAGACCGTCGGCGCGATGGCCGAACTCGTCGCGGCCGGAAAGGTCCGGCACCTCGGGCTTTCCGAGGCGTCGGCAGCCACCATCCGCCGAGCCTGCGCGGTGCACCCGATCACCGCGGTGCAATCCGAATGGTCGCTGTTCAGCCGTGACATCGAGGACGCGGTCGTGCCGGTGTGCCGCGAACTCGGCGTCGGGGTGGTTCCTTACAGCCCGCTCGGCCGTGGGTTGCTGACCGGCGCCACGTCCTCCTTCACCGACCTGGCCGCCGACGACTTCCGTCGCACCCTGCCACGATGGGAGGCCGACAACCTGGCGACGAACCTCGAACTGGTCGACCAGATCCGCTCGATCGCCGCCCGGTACGAGGCCACGCCGGCGCAGGTGGCGCTGGCTTGGGTGCTGGCCCGCGGCCAGGACGTGGTGCCGATCCCCGGCACGAAACGGCGCGGGTACTTGCAGGAGAACATCGGGGCGCTGGACATCACGCTGTCCACCGAGGATCTGGCCCGGTTGTCCGATCTGAAACCTGCCGGCGAGCGCTACCCGGACATGTCGTGGGCCAACCGCGACACCGCCCCGCTGAGCAGCTGATCACATCTTGTCACGCAGGCGGTCAAGCATGGTGACGAGTTCTTGCTCGGGGAGGTGGACGGCGAGGTCCGGCACGCCGTGTGGCAATAACACCCATCCGTGGTCGCAGGCTTTGATCCAGAGGACTGTGCAGGCACCCTGCCCGCGGCGGATGCCGCGGGCAGTAACGCGGGGGGCGTGGCTGTCGTAGATCGCTTGATCCATCGGATGCACGGTATCGTCCGTCACCGTTGCGTTCCCCACTGGTAATCACGCACAGGTTCCTCCGCTGAGCTGAGTCGACGTTGCTGTGGTAAGCAAACCTGCTTGCTGGTGGCAACCGCGATCCCTTGCAGGTGGCAATCCGCTGGCAGTTACCCTTTGTTGATGGAGTGGACCCCGGCCCGGATCCGCGTGTTCCGTGAGGCGGGGCTGTGCTTGTCCCAGGACGAGTTCGCTACCGCGCTGGGGTTCGCGAAGCGGACGGTCGGCAACGCCGAGCGCGGTACCCACCCGCCGAGCCTCGCACTGCGCCGCGCATTGGACCAAGCATGGGAGAACGCCTCCGACATCCAGCGCGATCGCTTCCTCACCGCCGTTGGTACCCGGGTGATACCCGCGTCCCGAGACCGTGGGCGCTGTCCGGCCCCTACCCTCGACGGGCTGCGCTGTGCTGTGCTCGGCTGGCCACCCACGGAGCGTATGGACCTGAGCGCACACTCTGATGACGGCAGCGACCACGCCGGCGCGGTGGCAGCCACCGCTCAGGTCCATCGCTTCTACCAGTTAGCCGACTACGACGCCGCTGCACAACTCCTGCCCGCAGTCCTCATGCGCCTTCAAAGCGGCGCGCTCGAAAGTAACGACAAATGCCGAGCCGACACACGGACTAATCAATATACGAAAGCCGCTGCCTACATCGCTGCCGCCAAGCTTGCCACAAAGCTGGGGGATTCCGGCTTAGCGTGGGTGACCGCGGATCGCGCCATAACGGCAGCCAACGAAAGCGAGCACGCAGCATTAGTCGGTGCCGCTACATACCAGGTGGCGTGCGCACTTCTTCTTACCGGCGATCTCGCCAATGCCGAACGGACCGCCAACGTCGGAGCCGAAGTTATTGCCAGCGCGGCTGCGACTGACCGTCCGAACAGTCGAGAAGAGGTTCTCTCGGCGCACGGTTCCTTGCTTTTACTGCTCGCCATTATGGCCGCGCGTCGCGATGACAGTAAAACCGCGCAGGTCGCTCTAGGCAAAGCGGGCCAACTCGCCGAAATGCTAGGCTGTGATCACAACTGGCTCTGGACAGGATTCGGGCCCACTAACGTCGCCATTCATCAGTTATCAGTCCATGCCAGACTTGGTAGCGCCACACGCGCCCTGCAACTTGGCGCGACCATCAACACCGATGGTTTGCCTACTGCTTTGCGTGGTCGTCGCTCGCAGGTACACCTAGACCTTTCCTGGGCCGCCGCCAGCCAAGCCGATGATACCTTGGCGATCCTGCACCTGCTAGAAGCCGAGCGAGTCGCCAGGCAGGCCGTGTCACGTAATGCCTCGGCCAGAAAACTGCTCAGCACCCTCCTGAAGCGCGAACGCCGGGGTGCCGCGCCAGGCTTGCGCGGGCTGGCTGCGCGGGCCGGATTGCTGCAATGAGCGAAATGCGATTGAAGCCGGTACTCTACCTCATTGTCTGCGCCGCACCTCCCGCCCAACGAATCGATGAGCTGGTCGAGCTACTTCAACAAGCGGCATGGAACGTCTGTGTCATTCCCACGCCACGCGTGGTGAGCTGGTTAGATTGCCGTGCACTCGCGCAGCAGACCGGCTACCCCGTCCGGCACGATTACAAGCAACCAGGCGATCCGGATGTACTGCCACGGGCCGACGCTATCGCTGTGGCCCCGGCTACCTTCAACACCATCAACAAATGGTCGGCAGGCATCAGTGACACATTTGCACTCGGCATACTCAACGAGGCATTCGGACTCAAGCTGCCTACCATCGTGGCACCCTATGTCAAGCCGAGCCTGGCAGCGCACCCCAAATTCAGCGGAAACCTCGAAAAGCTCAGCACGTGGGGTGTCCACGTGCTGCCGAATGAGGCTATTCGAGTGAAAGCGGAAAACCAGGAGGGCCCCGGCAAAGAGGAACGTGCACCGAGCTTCTACTGGCGACCAGTGGTGGACGCAGTAATGAGCGCGCCAGCTCGTTAGCCTCGGTCCTATCCCCCTTCGATCAGGCCGACGCGACGATCTTGCCGAGCACGTCGACGCTAGCGGCGATGTCGTGACCAAGGGTCACTGCGTAGTGGGGTAGGCGCACGAGAAGTCGGTGTCGGTGAGGCTTCGGCACTGCTCATCGCGGGCGGCTGGGCCCCCGGGAATGACCGTGGGGAACAGCAGTGCGGCCGCGTGCCCGTCGGTGGCCAACGGCAGCCCGAACCAGCTATGGAGCTGGTCGGGGAACACCTGGGTCTTCAGTTCCCGGCCGTCCTGGTCGCGCAATGTGGTGCGGTCCCCGGCGCGCAGACTGCGGTGACCCGTTCGTCCTGGGTGGGATGCAACTGCTCACCAGCTCGGACCCGGTCACGGACCACGTCGTAGAGGCCAAGCGCGTCCAGCAGCCCGAGCCCGATTGCTGCGGCAGCCGGCCAGGGCAGGGCTAGGGGTCCCCGCGCGGTTCGCTCTGGACAGGCGAGGATGGGGTGAGACCCTCATTCACCGGTGCAGGGGAGACAAAACAGCACGCAGGAGGCGTTTCCGCCTAAACACTTGACCGTTGCGCGGCCTTGAGCGCGAAAGAGTGTACGCACGGTGAATCCTGCGCTTTACTCAGGTTTTGGCTGCGCCTTATGCTCTGCAAGCAACCGTCCCCACACCAGATCCAACGGTTGGCTCATGGCGAAGTCGAGACTCAGATAGACCGTGCACTGCGGTCGCCTATGCCACAAGCGCCATGTCCGCCTCGTCCATCCGCAATATTTGCACTGCCCCCGTTTGTTGATGTGGTGCTGCCTGAGCAACATAACCACACCCGCAAGCAACCGCACTGTCTGGTCTTCAAGGACTGGCTGCGTGATCGGTTCCTCACCGCTGAGCTGGTCTGCCAGTGCCTCAAGCTGTTCTAAAAGCAATCGATAGCGGGTCCGCCAGACGTTGCTCACGGCTCCCAGTCAGGCGCCACGGTATGCGCAGGAAAGGTAAGTGGTCCGTCGGCAAGAACTTCACCCTCTATGACCGTTCCACCGTTGTCGTCGGCACGTCGCTGCAACCACTCGCCAGCGGCAATCAGACGCTGGGCGTAGTCGTGCTGTTCGGCAGCACTGGCGGTGCCCTCCATGATGCACATGGCGAGTGGCGCCATGGCCGCTCTATTGAGCCGCGCCAACTCGGCCAGCAACGCGCGATCTTCCCTGATCACAGGAATTCACCCTGCTCACCGCGACGTGCGGACTCACGACTGCCGAAGGCAGCTGCCGGCTCACGCCGCAGGGGTGTGGCGTCGGACGGGCTGAGATACGCACTCGGTCTGGCGCTGAAGCCGCGAGGTAACGGCCCCCGTTGGGCAGGTGGGTAACGAACACCGTGACGGGCACGGCGGTATCCGGTCGGATACTGCGGCCGATGACGTGGCCGTGGTCGTCACCGTGACGCACGTCGTCGTCGCCCTGGCCTGCTTGGTTGCTCTCGTGATGCACGGTCCCGTATGCCCCTCTGTGTGGTGTCTGGTGTGGACGGCACCAGGACCGGGGACACCGGGCTTGGTGGAGGCGGGTCGGGGGCAGTCCCGCGTGTGGACACACCAGCTCAGCGTGCAACCCGGCCCTGGGGCCATGTGCAGAGCGAAGGACGTGGCTGCTGACGTGGGCAACGACGCGAACCACGATCACGTACCTGTTCACGTGGCCCATTACTCTGGGCGGACCAGGAAGGAGGCCAGATGAGCCGGGAACCGGAAGCCATCATGGCGCAGCGCCGTCAGCTTGGCGCGGCACTGGCTACGTTCCGGCAAGCAGGTTCGCTGACCCAGGCTCAGGTCGGAACGGAAACCGACTACGACCGCACCTCGATCAACAAGATCGAACGCGGTCACCAGTTGCCGGATCGGCCCTTCTGGCAGGCCGTGGACCGGCTGCTTCAGGCCGAGAGCGCGCTTGTGAAACAGTATGACGGGCTGGTTGCGAACAAGCGCACATATGCCGAAGGACAGCGGCGGTCCAGTTGGGCACACCATCAGGAGGACGCGAAGCGGTTGCGCCGTGCAGGGCAGCGGGTTGTCCCTGCGTCGCCCCATAGTGCCAGCAATGACTTTACGATCTCGACGACACCATCCCTTTCCCTCCCGGTAACGTCCTATGCGGACACGGCCTACCTCGAAGCAGTCCAGCAGCACATCTGGCACATTGTGGAGCTAGACAATCGCTTTGGTGGCAGTGACTTGGCTGGCTTGGCCGTACGCTTCTTCCGGTCGCTGCATCAGCAACTTGACACGGGTGCCTACGAACCGGCTCTTGAGCGTGATTTGCAGGCCACAGCAGGTGAGCTGGCCGAAGTTGCTGGATGGTTGCTCTATGACGCCGATCGGCAAGACGATGTGCGGCGAATGAACCAGGAGGCGCTCTGCTTCTCCCGGCTCGCCGGCGACCGGCGTATGGAGCTACTGACGCTCCAAAATGCAAGTATGCACGCCGGTCATCTTGGACGACCCCGTGAGGCGCTCCATCTTGCGCGCTCAGTGCTGGAGAGTCGGGACCGGCTCTCGCCACGAGTAAAAACACTTTTTTTGGTGCGTAAAGGCCGTGCGCTCGCTCAAGGCGGTGACGAGCATGCACTCAGACTGTTTGACCAAGTGCGCTCCCACTACGAGGACGGTGTGCGAGAGAGCGACCCAAAATGGGCGTGGTGGGTTGATGAGCGCGAGTTAGCTTGGCACGAGGGTATGGCGCTTATTGACCTTGGACGTCCCGGGGAGGCGGTTGACAAATTCCAGCAGTCGGTCTGGGTGATGACAGCACATCAGATGCGCGGTCGCTACCTGCACCTGGGATATCTGCTTGATGCGCAGGTGAAGGTGGGTGCCTGGAGCGATGCCGAGACAACCATGCGCCAGATCACGACCATGGTCAGCGATGTGTCCTCCACCCGAACGGTTGTACTGCTCACCGCGATACTGCCCGAACTTCAGCGTAAGCGAGTACCAGCAAGCACACGGGAAACCGGCGAGCAGTTAGCGTTGCTCTTGAGCCGGGCGACTACCTGAATTCCTACCCAAGGAGCGGCGTGCCCGTCGACGACGAGCTAAGTATTCAGACCAATTCTGAGCTTGACCAACACTTTCTCAGCAACCCCGTCAAGCTCGCGTTACTTATCGAAGCGGCAGCCATCCAGCCGAATGACCACGTGGTTGAGGTGGGAGCCGGCATTGGGACGGTAGCTGAACACGTACCAGTCTGTCAGAGTTTGACGGTCATCGAGTACGATGTCAATCTGATTCCGCATCTGCGAAAAAGGGTCCCGCACGCTCACGTTATCCAAGGTGACGCCCTACGTATCTTGCCTACGGTGCGTTGCGATGTATTACTGAGCAACTTGCCGTCCATGTTGATACCCGCTGTTGTTGGGCTGCTGCCACGGCTGGATTTCCGTGCGGCGGTTATAACCGCGCCGTCGATCGACGGGCTAGCACCGCTGGAAGACGTTTTTGAGCTTGAGGCTGTCACCATGTTGGAATCACACGACTTCCGGCCGCCGCAGTCGGCAAGTGCGGAAGTTGTAAGGGTCAAGCGACGCGAGCTGCGAGGGGACACTGCGGAAACCGATTCCAATTTCTCCAAGAGATCCTTTCCGACCGTCGACGCTGGTACTCACACAAGACACTCGCTCCTGGGCGGCCTTCAACTCTGCAAGTACCGCACGTTGTAAAAGCGGAAGTTCTTCAAGCGTGACGTTTGTCTGCTCAGTGATATTGACAGTCTCGGGTCCAGTGAACGAGCCTGACTCCTGTGGATCGCTGACGGCCTCTGTTTCACCTTCCTGGGGTGTCGTATCAACCAGGAGCTGGAAATATTCTTGATCAGCTTCAGCGAATTCGCGGAAGTCGTCTCACCGAGCCGTGGTGTTAGCACCGGCGTGGACTGCCGCAGGGTCTTCCCGCCCCACAGTGTCGATCCGGCCGTGAGGTGATCATACGGGCGCGGTCTCGTATCGCCGCCTACGTGCGGGCGCTAGCCTCGGGGCTCGATGAGTGAGCACGTCGCTGCGCTGACCTCGGCGGCGACGCGGAGCCTACGCGCTACCAGGCTCGCACCGGGTTACCGCTGTCAACTTACTTCTCGGTCCTAAGATCCGCTGGATCTTGGACTACGTGGACGGGGCCCGGCAGCGGGTCGAAGACGGCGAGCTGTGCTTCGGGACCATGGACACGTGGCAGCTGCGGAACATAACCGGCGGCCTGCACGTCACCGACGGTAAACCGCGACACCGCCTCGATGGCTAGCTGATCACATCTTGTTACGCTGGCGGCTTGTTACGCAGGCGGCCGCTGCACCCTCACGGCTTGCGCGCCACGGCGCCGTAGGCGTCAATCGGCACGACCTTGCCGACCTGGGCGATGTCCGGACCCCACTGCGTGATGGGCACCAAGCCGGGGTCCACCAATTCCAGGCCGTTGAAGCACTGGCCGAGTTGCTCGGGGCTACGCAGGTTGTAGGGAATGGCTCCGCTTTCCGCGTACTTCGCGCCGCCCTCGACGATGGCCTCGCCGGTTTCGGTACCGTCCCACAGGGTCAGGTAGCTGCCGGACGGGACGGCGGCCATCACCCGCGCCACGATGGACCGCGTCTCGTCGAAGTCGGCGACGTAGCCGAGCACGCCCATGAACATGACCGCGACCGGACGGCTGAAGTCCAGCACGTTACGGGCATCGGAGATAATCAAGTCCGGATCGTGGAAATCAGCGTCCACATAGGTAGTGACCCCCTCGGGGGTGGTGTTCACCAACAGGGCGCGGGCGTGCACCAGCACCAGCGGGTCGTTATCGACGTAGACGATCCGGGACTCGGGCGCGATATGCTGGGCCACTTCGTGGGTGTTCTGCATCGTGGGCAAGCCGGTGCCGATGTCGAGGAACTGATGTATCCCGACCTCGCCGGCGAGGAAACGCACGACGCGAATCAGAAACTGCCGGGATTGCTTGGCCATTGTGACAATGTCCGGGTACACCTCGGCGACGGCAGCACCGGCGACACGGTCAACCTCGTAGTTGTCCTTGCCGCCCATCCAGTAATTCCAGACCCGTGCCGCATGCGGCACATCAAACGCGATCTTGGAGGCCAGCCCGGAGTGCGGGTCGGGGGCCTGCCTGTCGACCATGTTGAGGCTCCCATGTGAGAGTTGGGGGGATTACGGGGAGATCCTACGTCTGGCCGTACACCAGGTCCCCACGCTCCGGCCCGTCCCCGCTCGCTGGTTGAGCGCACAGCTTGTCACCCAGGCAGTCGACCATGGTGATCGGCCGATTTCTGCGAGACGGCGCTGTCCTGGCGACCTGCCGCGCCACATCCTCACCGGACTACGCAATCTGTGACCCGATTTGACTGCTCTCAGGGTGCCGAGTTCGACACCAGGGCTGTTTGGCTGCGGTGGGACAGCCCTGGTGTCGAACTCGGCGACCGCAGGGCTGGGCTCCTAGGGTGAAGCACGTGGCACGTTCGTACACCACTTCACCCTCACGCGGGCCAGACGGCCACCTCGATCGGCGCGCGTGCACTGACCCGCCCGCCGGATGGAGCTGATCAGCAGCACCCTCCCTGGGTTCGAGGCGATCGAGGATCACGAGCAGGTCAAGATCACTGTCCGGACCTTTCGTCGCCACGCGCTACCTACCCGAAGTGCACGATGCATTGTGGCGCAACCCTCCGGACAGCGTCATCGACGGCGACAGGTAGCCGCTGCCGCGGGGTCTTCCCGCCCCACAGTGTCGATTCAGCCGTGAGCTGATCATACGGGCGATCTCGCATCGTCACTGACAGGCACGCGCTAGCCTCAGGTCTCGATGAGTCAGTACGTCGCAGCGATCGACCAGGGCACTACCTCCACCCGCTGCATGGTCTTCGACCATGACGGCCGGGTGGTCTCAACGGACCAGCGTGGGCACCGGCAATACTTCCCGGCAGCCGGCTGGGTGGAGCACGACGCGACCGAGATCTGGGCGAACATCCGCGAGGTAACGGCCGCGGCGCTGGCCAAGGCGGACCTGACGGCCGGCGACATCGCCGCAATGGGCATCACCAACCAGCGAGAGACCGCCGTGGTGTGGGACCGGCTCAGCGGCGAACCGGTGTACCACGCGATCGTGTGGCAGGACACCCGCACCGACCGGTTGTGTGCTGAGCTCGGCGGCGATGCGGGCGCCGGCCGGTACCGGGGCCGCACCGGGTTGCCGCTATCCACATACTTCTCCGGTCCCAAGATCCGCTGGATCTTGGACAACGTGGACGGTGCCCGGCAGCGGGCCGAAAACGGCGAGCTGTGCTTCGGGACGATGGACACCTGGCTGCTGTGGAACATGACCGGCGGCCTGCACGTCACCGACGTCACCAACGCCTCCCGGACCCTGCTGATGGACCTGGATACGCTGTCCTGGGACGAGGGCATCGCCGGGGAGATCGGCATCCCGCTGTCGATGCTGCCGGAGATCCGCTCGTCCTCCGAGGTGTACGCCCAGGTCCGGGAGCCCAAGGCGTTGGCCGGGGTGCCCATCGCCGGCATCCTCGGCGACCAGCAGGCAGCCACCTTCGGGCAGGCCTGCCTGTCCGTCGGGGAGGCCAAGAACACCTACGGCACCGGGAACTTCATGCTGCTCAACACCGGCACCGAGAAGGTGATGAGCCGCAACGGCCTGCTCACCACGGTCTGTTACCAGATCGGGTCGCAGCATCCGGTGTACGCGTTGGAGGGTTCGATCGCGGTCACCGGGTCACTGGTGCAGTGGCTGCGGGACAACCTGGGCATGATCTCCTCGGCGGCCGAGGTTGAGGACCTCGCGGCCACTGTTGAGGACAACGGCGGGGCCTACATCGTGCCCGCCTTCTCTGGGCTGTTCGCCCCGCACTGGCGCTCCGATGCCCGCGGCGCCATCGTCGGCCTGACCCGATACGTCACCCGCGGTCACCTGGCCAGGGCCGCGCTCGAAGCCACCGCGTTCCAGTCCCGCGAGGTGCTCGATGCGATGAACGCGGATTCAGGGGTGACCCTGAGCTCGTTGAAGGTGGACGGCGGGATGGTCGTTAACGATCTACTCATGCAGATCCAGGCCGACATCCTGGGGGTCCCGGTGATCCGGCCTGTGGTCAGCGAGACCACCGCACTGGGCGCCGCCTACGCGGCCGGACTCGCGGTGGGGTTTTGGTCCGGCGAGGCGGAGATCCGGACCAACTGGGCAGCAGACCGGCAATGGGACCCGGCAATGGACTCGCAACAGCGCGAGAGCCTTTACTCCCAGTGGCGCAAAGCGGTCACCCGGACCCTCAACTGGGTGGAATGACCTTGCGGCGGCGTCCGATCGCCAGCGCCGCACCCGATCCGGCCGTGGCGAGCGCCCCACCAACAGTGAGCGACACCGCCAGCATGCTCACCTCGGCTTGAGGCGCCGCCTGGCTGTCAGAACCAGCGCTGCCCGACTGGGGGGCGTCGTCGGCCATGGCCGACGGGACGGGGCCCAGCAGGGCCGCTCCCGCGATCAGCCCGCAGGCGACGATCCTCATCGCAACCTCCTCCTATACTCCGACGCCCCTTAAGACGCATGGGCAGCTCGGGGGTTGCTGCTATACACGATCCGTTTACGCCCGTGCACAAAACGTAGGCAAGAGCGCCTGCAGGCTCAGCCGTTCGTGCCAGCGGCGGGGGGGCAGGACCAGGTCACCCGGCAGCTACGCTGTCGCGCGTGCCGCTCTACGCCGCCTATGGGTCCAACATGGACCCCACCCAGATGATGGAGCGCGCGCCGCACTCGCCGATGGCGGTGACCGGCTGGCTGATCGGGTGGCGGCTGACCTTCGGTGGGGAGGACCTCGGTTGGGAGGGGGCCTTGGCCACCGTCGTCGAGGACCCGATCTCCCAGGTGTTCGTCGTGATCTACGACGTGACCGCGGAGGATGAGAAACTGCTCGATCGCTGGGAGGGCGGGGACTTCGGACTGCACAAGAAGCTGCGGCTGCGCGTGCACACGCTGGACGGCTCGGTGCTCGCCTGGCTCTACGTGCTGGACGCCTACGAAGGCGGGCTGCCCTCGGCCCGCTATCTCGGGGTGATCGCCGACGCCGCCGAAGCGGCTGGTGCTCCACAGGACTACGTCGCCGAACTCCGCATTCGCCCATGCGCCGGCATCGGCCCCTAACCCCCCGCGTGTCGCGCCCAGGTCCCCGGCGTGTCGTGCTCTGGTACCCGGCCTGTCGTGCTCTGGTGCCCGGTCTGTCGGCCTCCGGTGCCCGTGTGTCGGCATCACGGCTGCCGTGCATGCCCCGCGGCGGGGCGACCCGTCCGCCGACGTCGCGCTATGCGCCGCCGCTCGCCGAGAGTCGCCACGCAGTCAGCCGCACCCCTATCGCGGAAGGCCTCATCGAGTCTCAGTAGCAGCGCGCTGGGCTCGCGGAGATCTGCCGACGTCGCGCGGACCGTGATCCACCCGCGCCGCTCCAGGTCAAGGTCGCGGCTGGCATCCCGTTCTTGCCGGTACTCGTGAGCCTCGTAGCCGTCGTATTCAAGAGCGATGCGCAGCTCCGGCCAGCACAGGTCGAGGACATATCGGACGCAGGCGAGGGCATCGATCACCTCGAACTGTGCTACCGGCAGCGGGTAGCCCGCCTCCACCACCAGTAACTTGAGCCAGCTCTCCGGTGGCGAGTCGGCCTTCCCTGTGATCAACGGGACCAACCCGGCAGCACGGGCAGTTCCGCGACGGTCGGGCCGGGTGGCCAGCCGATCGTCGATCAGCCCGAGGAATGCGGACCGTTCCCGCTCGGGACACAGCGCGGCTGCCTGGTCCGCTACGGCCAGAGCACGCCTGGCCACCTCCGTGCACAACAGCTCGGTGATCGCGACCGCGAGCGGTAACGCACGCAGGCCCTGGACCTCGATCACCTCGTCCAGCAACCTGAGGCCCTGGTGCACGACCAGGCCCTCCTGGGTTCGCAGCGAGCGCGAATACGGCACCGCCACATGCACGGTGGGGGTGGCGGCGGCCGGGCAGCCCTGCAGCCAAGCCGCGCTGAGGCCGGTCAGCGCCGCCTCGGGGCCGGCCGCGAGTAAGGCCGCCCTGGCCCGCGTGAGGGGATCGAGGAGCAGTTCCCGCGGGATCAGCACGCCCCAGATCTGCCTGATCCGGCCGTTCGCCCGCATCATGTCGAGGGTGCGGCGGCCGAGGGTGGCGCGCAACTCGGCGTACGTCCGTGGGTGGCGAAGATCTTCCGGGAGGGTGAGCACGATCCGAGCGTGGCGGGACGGGATACCCGGGCGCGAGCGCCGGGGCGCGCAGCTGTGGACAACTGCCCCCGGTGTGGACAACTGGCGGGGACGAGGCCCAGCCGACTTGACACGGCGCGGGCACCACAGCACGACACGCCGGACACTAGAGCACGACACGCCGGGGGTGGGGGGTTAGGCGAGGGAGGCCAGTGCGGCGTGGACCATGACTCGCACGCCGAGTGGCAGCGCGCGCTCGTCGAGGTCGAAGGTGGACTGGTGCAGATCCCGCGGCGGACCCTCGCCCGACCAGACGCCGAGGCGGCCCAACGCGCCGGGGACGTGCTCGAGGTACCAGCCGAAGTCCTCGCCACCGGAGGACTGTTCGGTTCCGGCCAGGGCATCCTCACCCAGCGCCCCGACGACACCCTCGCGGAGCAGCTTGGTGCTGACCGGCTCGTTGACCACCGGCGGCACGCCGCGGACATGTTTCAGGTCGAAGCCGACCCCGATGGGCGCGAGCAGCGACGTGACCAGCGAGCGGACCAGCGGCTCCAGCTCGACCCAGATCCCGCGATCCGCGGTACGCAGGGTGCCCCGAAGCACACCTTCCCGGGGGACGGTGTTGGCGGCGTGGCCCGCCTGCACCGCACCCCAGACGAGTACGGTGCCCGAACGCGGGTCCACCCGCCGCGACAGCAGGGCCGGCAGGCCGGTGATCACGGTGCCCAGCGCGTGCACGAGATCGGCGGTGAGGTGCGGGCGCGACGTGTGACCACCGGGCGAGGACAACCGCAGCTCGAGCACGTCGGCAGCCGAGGTGATCGCCCCGACTCGAGTACCGATCCGGCCGACCGGCAGGCGGGGGTCACAATGCAGCGTGAAGATCCGGTCCACACCGGACAGACCAGCGGCGCCGATCACTTCCAGCGCACCGCTGGGCTGTATCTCCTCGGCCGGCTGGAAGATCAGCCGGATCCGGCCAGGCAGCAACGGCGCCGACGCCAGGGCGAGCGCTGCGCCGATCAGGATCGCGGTATGCGCGTCATGCCCGCAGGCGTGCATGACGCCGTCCACAGTGGAGACGAACGGGAGTGCGGTGGCCTCTGGCAGCGGCAGCGCGTCGAGGTCGGCGCGTAGCGCGACACACCGCGTGCCGGTGCCGATGTCACAGGTCAGGCCGGTGCCCCCGGGTAGCGGCGTGGGCTGCAGGCCGGCGTCCTCGAGCAGCTTGGCGACCAGGGCACTGGTGCCCTGCTCGTGGTGCCCGAGTTCCGGGTAGGCATGGATGTGCCGGCGCCACGAGACCAGGTCGGCGCCGTTGCGCAACAACCAGGAGTCCAACCAGGACGGGCCACGACCGGCCGCGATGTCCGGCACCGCGAGCAACGGCACACCGGCCGGGTGGAGTAGAGGGGATTCCACACCGGTCACGGCGCACCTCCGGCAGCAATCGGGGGCGCCGCGCCGCGCCGCATCAGTCTCTTACGCTGGGCTCTGATCAATCGCTCACGCTGCGCGTCGTCAGTGGCCGCCGCCAGCCCGGTGAGTGCCAGGGCCAATGCCCCGTCGCAGACCGCACGGTCCGCCGAGGGCGTGGCGCACGCCGCAGCGAACTCGGGCTGGTGGTTCACCGCGTCACCGCAGTCGATCGCGATGGTCGGATGGATCCCGGGCAGCGCGCGGGTCACGTTACCCATGTCGGTGCTGCCGGTCCGGAGCGCTCTCTCTCCTTCGGGGTTCAGCGGCACACGGCCGAGCCCGGTGATCGCCGCCCGGTAGGCCGCGGCGAGCCAGGGGTCAGGGACGAGGTCGGTGTAGACAGGGGAAACCTGGGCCACCTCGTAGGTGCACCCGGTGGCCACGGCCCCCGCTTCGAAGCAGCCCCGGACCCTGGTTTCCAACTGGTGCAGGGAATCGACGTCGGGGGCACGCAGGTAGTACAGCGCCGACGTGCTCGCCGGGACGATGTTGGGCGCCGCACCACCGTGGGTGACGATGCCATGCAGCATCTGCTTGTCCTCCAGATGCTGGCGCAGCAGGCCCACCGCCACTTGGGCGACGGTGAGCGCGTCGGCGGCGTTGCGGCCCTTGTGCGGCGCGGCGGCAGCATGCGCCGCTTTGCCGGTGTAGTGAAGCCCCAGGTCGGTGATGGCCAGCGAGGTGCACGCGCAGGTCTCCTCGGGTGCCGGGTGCACCATCATTGCCATCGCCACGTTGTCGAACACACCTCCATCCAGCAGTAACACCTTGCCCCCACCGGACTCTTCGGCAGGCGTCCCGATCAACTTGACCGTCACATTCAGCCGGTCCGCGACCTCACGCAGCGCCAACGCCGCGCCGGCCGACGACGCCGCGATGAGGTTGTGCCCGCAGGCGTGACCCAACTCGGGCAGCGCGTCATACTCCGCGCACAGCCCGATGACCAGCTCTCCCGCACCGTAGGTCGCGGTGAACGCGGTGTCCAGACCGGCCACGCCACGCTGGATCTCGAAACCCTCGGCCTCGACCAGGTCGGCCACCTTGGCCGCACTGCGGTACTCGGCAAAAGCCAGCTCGGGCTCCGCATGAATGCTACGGGACAGCGCACGTAAGCGTTCGGCCCGCCGATCGACGGCGGCGGCGAGGGTAGCTGCCGCTGTGCTCATCTCGTGATTCTGCCTGATCGGCGGTATCACTGACACTATGGGTGAACCCGCCGGTCGCCCACCCGTTGCTCAACGTCTGCTATTTGACCACCGGATCGACCTTTCGGCCCTACCGATACCGCCGTTTGGACCTGTGCCTGTGGGCCGGACATACCGTGCACAGAAGGACGACACGCCGGGCACGAGAGGACGACACGCCGGGTACGGGATTAGAAGTGCTCGGCGGGCACGTGGGTGCCCCAGACGTCGCGAAGGGCGTGACATACCTCACCCACGGTGGCGCAGGCGGCCAGTGCCTGCTTCATCGGGTAGAGCACATTGTCACGGCCCGCTGCGGCGTGACGCAGCGCGTCCAGCCTGCGGTTGACCTCGACGGAGGACCGCGACGAGCGCAACGCGGCGAGCCGCTGCCGGGCGCTGTCCTCGATCGAGGGGTCCACCCGCAGGGGCTGGTAGGGCTCCTCAGCCTCCAGCCGGTACCGGTTGAGCCCCACCACCACGCGGTCGCCGGAGTCGATCTCCTGCGCGGCGCGGTACGCAGTCCGCTCGATCTCCGACTTCTGGAAGCCCACCTCGATGGCGTGCACGGCACCGCCCAGCGAATCCACCTGCTCGATCAGCGCCAGCGCGGCGGCCTCGACCTCGTCGGTCATCGCCTCGACCGCGTAGGAACCGGCAAAGGGATCCACTGTGGACGTCAGATCGGTCTCGTAGGCCAGCACCTGCTGGGTTCGCAGCGCGAGCCGGGCGGCCTTCTCGGTGGGCAGCGCGATCGCCTCGTCGTAGGCGTTGGTGTGCAACGACTGGGTGCCGCCGAAGATCGCCGCGATAGCCTGCGCGGTCACCCGGATCAGGTTGACCTCGGGCTGCTGCGCGGTGAGCTGCACCCCGGCGGTCTGGGTGTGGAACCGCAGCATCAGCGACTTGGGGTTCTGAGCCCCGAAGCGCTCCTTCATCATCCGGGCCCAGATCCGCCGGGCGGCACGGAACTTCGCGACCTCCTCCAGCAGCGTGGTGCGAGAGACGAAGAAGAACGACAACCGCGGGGCGAACTCGTCGACGGCCATCCCGGCATCCAGCGCGGCCTGCACGTACTGCGCCCCGTCAGTCAGCGTGAAGGCGATCTCCTGCGCAGGGTTCGCCCCCGCCTCAGCCATGTGGTAGCCGGAGATCGAGATGGTGTTCCAGCGCGGGATCTCGGCCTTGCAGTAGGCGAAGATGTCCGCGGTGAGCCGCAGCGAGTGCGCGGGCGGGTAGATGTAGGTGCCCCGGGCGATGTACTCCTTGAGCACGTCGTTCTGGACGGTGCCGGTCAGCTTCGCCCCCGGCACCCCGTTTTCCTCGGCCACCAGCTGGTAGAGCAGCAACAGTAGGCTCGCCGGGGCGTTGATGGTCATCGAGGTGGACACCTCGGCCAGCGGGATCCCGGCGAACAGCGTGCGCATGTCCTCGATCGAGTCGATGGCCACCCCGACCTTGCCGACCTCGCCGTGTGCGATGGCCTCGTCTGAGTCGTAACCCATCTGGGTGGGCAGGTCGAAGGCCACAGACAGTCCGGTCTGCCCAGCCTCGAGCAACTGGTGGTAGCGGGCGTTGGACTCGGTGGCGGTGCCGAAACCGGCGTACTGACGCATGGTCCACGGGCGCTGGGTGTACATGGTGGGGTATACACCGCGGGTGAACGGGAACTCCCCTGGCTCGCCGAGCCGGCCGGCCAGGCCGTCTGCGACATCGTCCGCGTGGTACACCGGCTTGACCCCGAAGCCCGACTCTGTCCTCTTCCCTGCGGCCATGTTCCCCATCATTACCGTTCCTCCTTCACCGCGCCCCGCCTGTATGACACACCCAGGCAGCGTCCACAACGCGGGCATCATGTGGCAGTGACCAACCCCTCATCTCGCCTGGTGGCGGGGCGCTATCGGCTCGGCTCCGTGCTGGGCCGGGGCACGATGGGCACGGTGTGGTCGGCACACGACGAGATGCTCGGGCGGCCGGTCGCTGTCAAGGAGGTGCTGCTGCCGCCTGGGATCCCCGACGCCGAGGCTGACGCGCTGCGCGAGCGCACGTTGCGGGAGGCCCGGGCCATCGCCGCGCTGTCCCACCCGAACGTGGTCACCCTCTACGACGTGGCCCGGGAGGACGGCGCACCGTTCGTGGTGATGGAGCTGGTGGAGTCGCGCAGCCTGGCCGAGCTGTTGAAGGAGGGCGCGCTACCGACGCAGCGGGTGGGCGCCGTCGGAGTCGCGGTGGCGGCGGCGCTGCAGGCCGCGCACGCGGCGGGCATCACGCACCGGGACGTCAAGCCGGGCAATGTGCTGGTGGCGCACGACGGCCGGATCAAGCTGGCCGACTTCGGGATCGCCCGCAACCCGGCCGATCAGACGCTGACCGCGACCGGTCTGATGCTCGGCTCCCCCGCCTATATCGCTCCTGAGATCGCCTCTGGCAGCGCGGTCAGCCCGGCCGCAGACCTGTGGGGGCTGGGCGCGACGCTGTTCGCCGCCGTCGAGGGCAGGCCCCCCTATGACGCCGGCGGCCCGATGGCGACGGTGGCCGCCGTGGTCCAGGGCGACATCCCCATGCCGTCGTGCACCGGAGCGCTCGCCGAGGTGATCGGCGGGTTGATGGTCAAGGATCCAGCGCGCCGGATGCCGCTGTCGCAGGTGCGCAGGCTGCTGGGTGCGTCCCCGGCGTCGCCGCCGCCGTCCTCGAAGGCGCCATCGCCGCCTGCCCCAGCCCCAGCGTTGACCGCACCACGGCCCGTCGCGCCAGGATCAGGGACCGGACAGCTGGCTTCGGATCCAGGTCCGCTGCCCTTCGCCACTCGGGCCGCGACCGACACCGGCACCCGGGCCGCGCGGCGCCGAGCCGATGGCGGCTCGACGGGGCGGCGAGCCACCCAATGGGTCCTCGCCGGCCTGCTGTTCCTCGGCGCGGCGACCGGCGGCTTCAGTGCCGCCCGGGTGGCCCTCGGCGCATCTGCGCTGCCCCACCTGGGGCCCGGGGCGACGCCGGGGGCGAGCACTGACGCCGCGGTGGTGCTGACCCCCCGCCACCTGCAAGTAGCCGGGCCAGACGGCGGCAGGGCGCCAGCTCAGATCACCATCAGTGTGCCCGTGGGTTGGCCGGAGTTCCACGAGCAGCGGGTGATCGGGAAGGACTCGGGCACCGTGGTGCGCTTCGTATCACCGGATGGCTCTGAAGCCATCGCCGTGGAGCGGATCGCCGATTTCCTGCCCGGCGGCGTTCCCGAAGATCACCTGAGCAGCTACATCCGCAGCCTGGCGCAAGCGGTACCTCAGCTCGTCGAGGCCCGGCGGCAGAAGCTTCCCGGCGGTGTGCTGGACGCCACATTCCGCACCCAGGAGGGCGGCGGGCTGCGCCGCACCACCTACTTGCGGCTGGTACCTGCCAGGGCGGATCTGTGGGTGCTGCAGGTCACCGTGCCGACCGAGCGGGAGGTGGCAGGGCACACGAGACTGTTTGAGCCGGTGGTGGCGGGCTTCGCTCCGGGCAGCTGATTGTGCGGGGTGTGCTTGCTTCAAAATACCGGGGGCCACGACCCGCTCTGCTGTCGCCGAGTTCGACACCAGCGCTGTCCGGAGCCGGGCGGGCAACGCTGATGTCGAACTCGGCGCACGGAGGGCCGCCACGCGATCACGACCAGCGGCCGACCACAGCGCGCGCGGCGCCTACGGGGTCGGCTTTGGAATCGGGTGCGCCGGTCACCACCGTGGCCACGGCGCGCCCTCACCCACGCCGACCGTCGCTGCTACCGCTCCTACGCGAGCACGCAGCGCTAGAAGAAATTCGAGGAGACCACCGTCGAGTTCACCGGAGCGGCCCCGAACGAGAAACCCTAGTAACCGGGGCCCACCGTGTTCGTCTTGTGGTAAGTATCGCGCGGTGTCATTCGACCCGGTGCCATTCGATCCCGTGCCATTCGACCCTGCACAGCTCGCCCGGGACGCCGCGGCCGTGATCGCCCAACGCACCGGGTCACCCCAGCACGACATCGCCGTGGTGTTGGGCTCGGGCTGGCGGCCCGCAGCAGACGTGTTGAGCGCCACCGGTGAGAACGCAGTGGAGATCCCGTTCACCGCGCTGCCCGGGTTCGTACCGCCGGAGGTCCTCGGGCATGCCGGGATAGTGCACTCGGCGGAGCTGGACGGGCGGCGGGTTCTGGTACTGCTCGGCCGCACGCACAGCTACGAGGGTCGTAGGGTGGCCCAGGTCGTGCACGGGGTGCGCACCGCGTGCGCGGCGGGCGTGCGGGCCGTGGTGCTCACCAACGCCGCGGGCGGGATCGCCGAGGGGCTCAAGGTCGGCCAGCCGGTGTTGATCTCCGACCACCTCAATCTCACCGCAACCTCCCCACTGGTCGGGCCGCGCTTCGTCGACCTCACCGACACCTACTCCGCCCGGTTGCGCTCGCTGGCCCGGCAGATCGATCCGAGCCTGGTCGAAGGCGTCTACGCCGGGGTGCCCGGTCCACATTTCGAGACCCCGGCGGAGATCCGCATGCTGCGCCTGCTGGGCGCCGACCTGGTCGGGATGTCCACCGTGCTGGAGGCCATCGCTACCCGCGCCGAGGGCGCCGAGGTGCTGGGGATCTCACTGGTCACCAACCTCGCGGCCGGCCTCACGGGGGCACCACTGGATCACCAGGAGGTGCTTGCCGCTGGGGAAGGGGCCGCGCAGCGGATGGGCGAGCTGCTGCGCGAACTGGTCAGCAGCGCATGAGCGGCCGGCTGACCCCGGCGTTGCGCGATGCCGCGATGCGCTGGATCGCCGACGACGTGGATCCCAGCGACCGGCTCGAACTGCAGCAAGTACTCGCCGCCGCGCTCGCCGGTGACCCGGTGGCCACCGTGGAGCTGACCGCCCGGATGGCCGGACCGCTGCGCTTCGGCACCGCCGGGTTGCGCGGCCCGCTGCGGGCCGGTCCCGCTGGAATGAACCGCGCAGTGGTGCTGCGCACCTCGGCCGGGTTGGCGAGTTGGTTGGCAGGCCAAGGCCTGACCGGCGGCACTGTGGTGGTCGGCCGGGACGCGCGGCACCGGTCCGAGGAGTTCGCAGCGGACACCGCCGGGGTGTTCGGCGCCGCGGGATTCGACGCCGTGGCGCTGCCGGGGCCGCTGCCCACCCCGGTGCTCGCCTTCGCCGCACGGGCGCTCGGTGCGGTCGCCGCAGTGCAGATCACCGCCTCGCACAACCCACCCGGAGACAACGGCTACAAGGTCTACGCCGAGGACGGGACGCTGATCGCGCCACCCACCGACGCCGCCATCGAGGCCGCGATCGCGTCCGCACCGCCCGCCGTGGCAGTTCCCCGGGACGGGCCGGTGCGACCCGGCGACGTCCTGGAGGCCTACCTGCAGCGGGCCGCCGGGCTCCCTCGCGGGACCGCGCGGGCGCTGCGAGTAGTCGCCACCCCGTTGCACGGCGTGGGCGGGTCGGTGCTGGTCGAGGCCCTGCAACGAGCCGGATTCACCGACGTTCACCTGGTCGCAGCCCAGGCCGAGCCGGACCCGGCCTTCCCGACGGTCAGCTTCCCCAATCCCGAGGAGCCCGGCGCCGCCGACGCACTGCTCGCGCTGGCCGCCGAGCTCGACGCCGACCTCGCGATCGCTCTGGACCCCGACGCCGACCGCTGCGCCCTGGGTGCCCGCGACCGCCATGGGACCTGGCGGATGCTGCGTGGCGATGAAACAGGGGCGCTGCTGGGCGATTACCTGCTCGCCGGACCGCACCAGCCCGACCCGCTGGTGGCCACCTCGATCGTCTCCAGCAGCCTGCTGCGCTCCATCGCAGCGGCGCACAGCGCCCGGTATGCCGAGACACCCACCGGCTTCAAGTGGCTGATGCGCGCGGGGGATCGGCTGGTCTACGCCTACGAGGAGGCCCTCGGGTACTGCGTGGACCCGGACGCGGGACGCGACAAGGACGGCATCTCGGCCGCCGTGCTGGCCTGCGACCTGGCGGCCACCGCCCGAGCCGCCGGCCGCACCCTGGACGACCTGCTCGACGCACTCGCCCTCGCGCACGGCGTGCACCACACCGGCCAGGTGTCGGTGCGGCTGACCGACCAGACCTCAGTCACCGCCGCGATGGCCGGGCTCCGCGCCCGCCCGCCCCGCGAGGTCGGCGGGCACCCGGTGCAGGTGCAGGACCTGCTACAGCATCCGCGCCGGCCCGACGACATCCTCGCGCTCCGCGGCGACTGGTTCCGGATCATGGTGCGACCCTCGGGCACCGAACCCAAGCTCAAGTCATACCTGGAGGTGGTGCGGCCCCCCGGCATGCTGGACCGGCAGGCAGCCGAACAACGCCTGACCGAACTGCGCGACGCCACCCTGGCACTCCTCCAAGCACTGGCCGGGCACTGCCGCGCCACAAGACACCATGATCACCGTTTGTGTGCCTCCGGCGACACGTAGTGTCGTTATACGCACACAAAAGGCGATCACACCCTACGGGGCAGGTGCCCGGAGCGATCGGGATCGTGCGGTACCAGGTGTGCGCGGTGGACGCCGAGCTGGTCGAGGATCCCGCCGAGGTGGCGGGCGTAGCCGTCGAGGGTGTAGTCGAAGCGATCAGGTTTGTCGGCGCCGCCGTAGCCGGGCAGGTCGGGCGCAACCGCTCGGGCGAACGTGCCGGTGCGGGCCACCAGGCGCCGCCAGTCAGCGGCCGGGCCCGGATTGCCGTGCACGAACACGACCGCCTCAGCCGCGCCGGCCGGCCCGGCGTGCAGGTAGGGGCTGCGGATGCCGCCGACGGTGACGGCATCCTCGACGACAGGGGAGAGCCGTTGCGCTTCGGTGCTGGTCATGGTGGCATCTCCTGGGATGATCGCACCTAGCTCGGGGGCACCAGCGGGCGAGCAGGTAGCGCGGAGTCCGATGGCATGGGGTCACCACCAGGTCGGGCGCCTTGAGGTCGGGCCATGGTCCGGGCCACAGCGGCCAGGGTTCGGGGGGCGAACAGCGAGGTCGGGCGGGCGAGCATGCCAATCACCCGTGCGAGCCGGTCGGCGGTGGCGGGATCCTGGGTCGCGGCGGCCTGCACCCGGTCGAGGTAACGGTGCTGCAGCCGCGTCGGCACGGTCACCCGCGCGCCGGTCGTGGTCGGGTAGCGGAGATCCTCTCCGGCCGACACCAGCCAGAGGTCTGCGTTGCGGCGGGCCAGCTGCCGTTGAAAGCGGCCGGCCAGCCCGTCGAGATCGTCAACGGACCGCCGATTCCGCTGCTCGCGCAGGCAGTCGTCGAGGGTTTCGGCGGCGACGGCAACGGCACTCATGCCCTGGCCGTAGATCGGGTTGAACGCGCAGACCGCGTCGCCGAGGACGACGAACCGCTCCGGCCAGCGGCGCATGCGCTCGTAGTGCCACAGCCGGTTAGCCGTGCCGCGGTAGCCGCGGATCGGGGTGACGGGCTCGGCGACCGCGAGCGCCTCAGCGATGACGGGGTGGCGCAGGCTGCGGGTGAAAGCGGCGAAGCCGTCCTCGTCGGTCGGCGGGTGCTGGCCGGCAGCCCCCATGAGCGCCACCATCCACTGGCCGTTCTCGATCGGGAACAGGTAGCCGGTGCGCGGTATCGACGGCGGCTTGGAGAGCAGCATCGCCAGCTGCCAGTCCGCATTGAACCCATCCGGGATGCGGTAGATCCGGCAGGCGTAGGCAATGTTTGGGTCAATGTCCGTCTTGGTGGGTGTGGCGTAGCCGGCCTCCGAGAGCCAGGCCGGGGCACGGGAGCCGCGGCCGGTGGCATCGACCACAAGGTCGGCGGCGAGCTGCACAGCTCCGCTACCTGCGTCATCGAGGGCGCGGAGCGTCACACCGGTGACCTGCCGGCCGTCGCGCGAGGTGCGCAGCGACGTCACGTCCTGGCGGTCGAGGATGGTCACACCCGGCAGCTCCCGAAGCCGCCGGCGCACGGCCGCCTCCACCAGCGGCCTGCTGGCCGACAGCAGGGACCACCCGGTGGCCCGCCGGTCCATCCAGCCGGCCGGGGTCAGAACGAGTGCTTCGGTGGGCATCCGCACGGACACCGCCCCAGCGGTCTCCAGCTCGTCGTTGTAGCCGGGGAACAGCCGCTCCACGATTTCCCGACCTCGGGGCAACAGCACATGCAGCATGCGCCCCTGCGGAACGCCCTTGCGAGGCGCGACGCTGCCGGTCAGCGCGTCGCGCTCGACGAGCGTCACCTGCTCGAAGTGGTTGGCGAGCACCCGCGCGGCCAGCAGGCCGGCCATGCTTGCACCGACGACGACGGCGTGTTGCCCAGGCTGCGATTCCATGTCGGAGGCCCTCCCGCAGTGTGGCATAACACCGTTATAAAACGCTGTTGCGATAAGCTTGTCAAGTGCCGCGACCGAAACTGCATGACGACGCCCTGCGGACCCGCCTGCTCGACACTGCGGCCGAGCTGCTCACCTCCGAGGGCCCGGGCGCGCTGAACCTGCGCAGGCTCGCCGCCGCGGCCGGCACCTCGACCAGCGCGGTGTACGCGCTGTTCGGCGGCAAGCCGGGGCTCCTGCGGGCGCTGTTCATCGAGGCCTTCAGCAGGTTCGGGGCGCATCTGGACACGGTCGCGCCCTCAGACGATCCACTGGCCGACATCCTCGCGCTCGCGCGCGCCTACCGGGCCAGCGCCAGGGCCGACCCGCACCTGTACGCGGTGATGTTCGGCTCGCCGGTGCCTGGATTCGAGCCTGCTCCGCAGGACCGAGCGCATGCCGAGGCCACCTTCATGCCACTGCTCGACGCGGTTCGCCGGGCGATCGCGGCGGGGCTGCTGCGCGACGAAGATCCCGGCCTCATCGCCACCGCGGCGTGGGCCACCGTGCACGGCCTGGTCTCGCTGGAACTCACCTGCGCCCTACCCCCCCAAGCCCCCACTCCCGCCGAAATCTTCGAGTCCACAATCCACGCCACCCTCAACGGCTGGCGGCGCTGACCCCCGCATTCAGCGGGCTGAGCGGGGTTACCGATACTTGATAGCCCCGCTCAGCCCGCTGAATGCGGAAAGCTAGACGGCGCCGAACTGGCGGTCACCGGCGTCGCCCAGGCCGGGGATGATGAAGCCGGAAGCATCGAGTCCTTCGTCTACGCTGGCCGTCACCACGCGGACGGGTAGGCGGGAGTCTCGCAGGCGGGAGATGCCTTCCGGGGCAGCTAGGGCACAGATCGCGGTGACGTCGGTGGCACCGCGGGTGGTCAGCAGGCGGATCGTGTGCTCCATCGACCCGCCGGTGGCCAGCATCGGGTCCAGGACGAAGACCGGCCGGTCCGCCAGCACCTCGGGCAGCGACTCCATGTACGGCGTAGGTCGCAACGTCTGTTCATCGCGGGCCACCCCGACGAAACCCATCTGCGCCTCCGGGATCAGGGCGTGCGCTTGATCCGCCATCCCCAACCCGGCCCGCAGCACCGGTACCAGCAGCGGTGGGTCGGCCAGCCGGTACCCGGTGGTGGCCGCCATCGGACTGCGCAGCGACACGGTGCTGACGGCGGCGTCGCGGGTAGCCTCGTAGATGAGCATCAAGGTGATGTCGCGCAGGGCGGCTCGGAAGGTGGCATTGTCGCTTCGCACATCGCGCATCGCGGTCAGCCGGGCCCGCGCCAACGGATGGTCCACGAGCAGTACGTCCATGGGCCCGCACGCTATAGCGCAGGCGAAGGAGGACGACGGGTGGCGCAGTACAGCGGCCCCGACTGCCTGGCGGCACAGTGATGCCGTTGAGTTCTGCCCCAGCCCCCGAGTCGCCAGAGATCGCCCGGGTGCAGCGCAGTTACCGGATGTTCGTCGACGGCAAGTTCAGAGACGGCAGCGGCGGCCCCGGCACGACGATCAACCCGGCCACCGAGGAGGTGCTCGCCGCGGTGAGCCCCGCCAGTCCGGCCGATGTGGACGCCGCGGTGCGGGCCGCCCGCCGGGCCTACGACAGGGTCTGGTCGCGGATGCCGGGCGCCGAGCGGGCCAAGTACCTGCTCCGCGTCGCCCGGTTGATCCAGGACCGGGCCCGCGAACTCGCCGTGCTGGAGTGCCTGAACAGCGGCATGCCGATCCGGGAATGCCGGGACACCCACCTGCCCGCCGTCGCGGCGCAGTTCTTCTACCACGCCGGATGGGCCGACAAGCTGGGGTACGCCGGCCACGGCGCAGACCCCAGGCCGCTGGGCGTCGCCGGTCAGGTGATCTCGTGCGATCTCCCGCTGGTCACCGCCGCCGGGACCGTGGCCCCGGCGCTGGCCTGCGGCAATACCGTCGTGCTCAAACCTGCTGACACGACACCGTTGACCGCACTGGTACTGGCCGAAATCTGCCAGCAGGCCGAGCTGCCGCCGGGTGTGCTGAACGTCCTACCGGGTATGGCCGAGATCGGCGCTGCGCTGGCCGGGCACGACGGCCTGAACACAGTGACGTTCACCGGCTCCACCGCGGTGGGCAAGCGGGTCCAGCACACCCTGGCAGGCACCGGCCGCCGGCTGACCCTCGCACTCGGGAGCCCGGCGACCACTGTGGTCTTCGACGACGCGCCGTTCGACCAGGCCGTCGACGGCATCGTCTGCGGAGCCTTCGGGTCCGGGGGCGCTGGCACTCGGATGCTGGTGCAGGAGTCGATCGCCGAGCAGCTGCTCGCCGCGCTGCGAGTCCGGGTCGCCGGGCTGCGAATAGGTGATCCGTTGGACAAGAACACCGATGTCGGCGCGCTCCGCTCGGGCCGGCGGCTGACCCGGATCCGGGAGCTCGCCGACAGTGCTGAGGGCGACGGCGCGCAGCGCTGGACCAGCCCCTGCCAACTACCCGGCCACGGGTTCTTTCTTCCCCCGACCGTGTTCGCCGAGGTCAGCCAGACGATGCGAATCGCTCGAGAGGAGATCACCGGTCCGGTGCTCCCAGTCCTGACCTTCGGAAGACCGGAGGAAGCCGTCGCGAAGGCGAACAACATGCCCGCGAGCCGGGCCGCGGGGATCTGGACCGAGAAGGGCTCCCGGATCCGGTGGGCGGCGCAGCGGGTGCACGCCGGAGTGGCGTGGGCCAACGCCGTCAACCGCCTTGATCCCACCGCGGCCGCCGGCGGGTACCGGGAGTCGGGCTTGGGCGTCCATGGCGGTCGCGCGGGGTTGGCGGCCTACCTCGATGTCTAGCGCCTCGACGCCAGACAAAGGCCAGGCGCAGGACCGGTTGCCCGCCACCTTGACCTACAAGCTGTACCTGGGCGGCGCGTTTCCCCGCTCGGAGTCCGGGCGGGTGTACCCGGTCACCGACCATAGGGGGACCTTTCTGGCCAACGCCGCGCAGGCATCCCGCAGGGATGCCCGGGACGCGGTGATGGCCGCCCGTGCGGCGCTTCCCGGGTGGGCCGGCGCCACCGCCTACCACCGGGGTCAGGTGCTCTACCGGATCGCCGAGATGCTGGAGCGGCGACGCGAGCAGTTCGTCGCCGAGGTCGGCGCGGCTGAGGGTACGCCGGCGCGCCGGGCGGCTGCCGTGGTGGGCGCCACCATCGACCGATGGGTGTGGTACGCGGGCTGGACCGACAAGATCGCGACCGTGCTGGGGTCGGTCAACCCGGTCGCGGGACCCTACCTCTGCCTTAGCGTGCTAGAGCCGACCGGGGTCGTCGCCATCGTGGCCCCGCAGGCCTCCGCGCTGCTGGGCCTGGTCAGCGTGCTGGCGCCGGTGATCGCCGCCGGGAATACCGCGGTGGTGGTGGCCAGCCAGAACCGGCCGCTGCCGGCGGTCACCCTGTCGGAGGCGCTGGCCACCTCCGAGCTTTCCCCCGGCGTGGTCAACGTCCTCACCGGCCGTACCGCCGAGCTCGCCCCGTGGCTGGCTGCGCACGCCGACGTCAACGCCCTGGATCTGGTCGGCGCCCCGGCGCCGATCAGCGCCGACCTCGAACGCACCGCCGCCGGGACGGTCAAGCGGGTGCTGCCCACGCCGGCCGCCGAACCGGATTGGACCCGCCCGCCCGACATCCGCCGGCTGCGGGCCTTCATGGAGACCAAAACGATCTGGTCGTGAGTGGCTCGGGCCTGAGACTGAGTACGGAACACTGTTACGCACTCACGAGCAGCTAGGCTGCCGCACCATGGCTGCGGACATCGTGCCGATCGAGCTCGCCCTGACCGCCGGGGACATGGTGACGCTGTGGGCGCCCCGCTGGCGCGAGGACGGCGAGGAATGGGAGGCGTTCCTCGGCGACGACGAGATCTACGCCTTCGGCGACGTCGCGGCGCTGGTCGGTTTCGTGCGCACGGCGCCCGACCACGACCTCGTCGACCACCCGGCCTGGGCGCTGGTACCGCGGCTGCCTGCGGCGGATCTGCGGCCGGCGCAGTCCCACCGCTACGACCTCGTCGGCGCGCCCGAAGTGGTCGCCCAACCACCGGACACCTGGGTAATCAGTGAGCTCGCCGACGTGGTGTCGATCGTGCGCTCGCTGGCCGACGTGTGCGGTCTGGACGGCGTGCACGAGGTGCTCGACTCCGCACCGGGGTTCGGCATGCTCCAAGGAGGCACCCTGGCCTTTGGTGGCCGGGAGGGCGAGCGGCAGTGGGAGGCGCTGTGCCTGGTGATCGCGCAGCGCTGGGACGAGGTGCTCGATGCGGTCGACGGGGTGGTCCGCACGCCCGACGTCGACCCTGCAGCGTTGGCCACCGCGAAGGCCGAGCTGGCCGAGGCTGAAGCCGAGGCGGAGGCGCAGGCCTCCGCCTCGGAGGCGGAGCTGGCGGCTGCCGCAGCCCGAGCCCCCGAACCCACACTGGCTTTCTGGTCCGAGGTCGGCATCGATCCGATCCGGATCATCAGCGATCTGGGCGATCACTACACGCTGCGCTGCTACCTCGACGGCGCGCCGGTTTTCCTGGGCCGAGGCGGGCGGATCGACGTCTTCGGCTCGGCGCGCTCCCTGGCCCGGCACCTCGCAGGCAAACCCGAAGGCCACGACCTCGACGAGGTGTCCACCTGGTCGCAGGTGACGAAACGGGCCCAAGCCGGCGGGCTCGAGGTGGCCGTCGACGTGGGCAACAGCTATGTACTCTCCGGCCTGGCCGACGACCTCGCCGGGGGTCCCGAGACCGTCGATCCGGTGCAGCTCGACCTGGCTGTGGAGCTGATCACCGACGCCGAGCAGTGGGCCGGGTCGGACGCCGCGGACAAGGCGCTGGCCGGTTCCGAACCGCTGGGCTGGTTAGTCTCCTTCCTGCTGCGGCCCGACCCGACGCGGCTGGCCCCCAGCCCTCCCTTCGAGGCGGAGGTGCAGGCCTGGCGGACCCTGGTCGGCGGCTTCGAGGACCGGCTGCGCGTGCACTGAGCGCACAAGACGCCGACACACCGTGCATGGGATGCCGGCACGCCGTGCCTGGGTTCAGCCGATGACAATCGCAAAGCCTGGCTTGATCACGTCGTCGATCAGCGCGAGCCGCTCATCGAAGGGCAGGAACGCCGATTTCATCGCATTGATACTGAATCGTTGCAAATCGGTCCAGCCGTAGCCGAATGCGTCCACCAGCGCGGCCATCTCGCTGGACATCGTGCAACCCGACATCAGCCGGTTGTCGGTGTTGACAGTGACCCGGAACCGCAGGTCAGCCAGCAGGCCGAAGGGGTGTTCGGCGATCGAGGAGGCCGCCCCGGTCTGCACGTTGGAGGACGGGCAGAGCTCCAGCGGGATGCGCTTGTCCCGCACGTAGGCCGCCAGCCGGCCGATCTTGACGGTCCCGTCGGCAGCCACCGCGATGTCATCGACGATCCGGACGCCGTGCCCCAGCCGGTCCGCGCCGCACCACTGCAGCGCCTCCCAGATCGAGGGCAACCCGAACGCCTCGCCGGCGTGGATGGTGAAGTGGGAGTTCTGCTGACGCAGGTACTCGAAGGCGTCCAGGTGCCGGGTAGGGGGAAAGCCCGCCTCTGCACCGGCGATGTCGAAGCCGACAACGCCGGCGTCGCGGTAGCGCACCGCGAGCTCGGCGATCTCCCGAGACCGCGCGGCGTGCCGCATCGCGGTGAGCAGGCAGCCCACCCGGATCGGCCCGCTCACCGGATAACCGGCCTGTGCAGCCCGCGTGCTGCCCTCGGCGAAGCCGGCGAGCACCGCCTCCACCACCTCGTCGAGGTGCAGCCCGCCTTCGGTGTGCAACTCGGGCGCGAAGCGCACCTCCGCGTAGACGACGCCGTCGGCGGCGAGGTCCTCGGCGCATTCGGCCGCCACCCGGCGCAGCGCAGGCGCGGTCTGCATCACCCCGACGGTGTGCTCGAAGAGCTCGAGGTAGCGCTCCAGGCTGCCGGAGGCCGCCGCCGTGCGGAACCAGGCTTCCAGCGCACCGACGCTGGTGCAGGGCAGGGCTGCGTAGCCGGACTGCTGCGCCAGCTCCAGCACGGTCGCGGGCCGCAACCCACCATCCAGGTGATCGTGTAACAGCACCTTGGGTGCGGTACGGATGTTCTCCAGGGTCAGCGCGTTCACCACCGGGCTACGGTAGCCGCTACTTCGTTGCCCGACCTTCACGGTGGGTGCCGTCACGGCTAGGCTGCGCGCTCATCCAGCCGGTCCGCCCCCTCACCGAAAGCCCACAAGTGAGCAATCTCAGCAACGCCGGAACCCAGTCCTTCGACCGGATGCGCAGCATGCTCGTGCGTGCCGCCGAGATCCGCGACAGCGAGCAGCAACAGATCTTCGACGCATTGGACGAGATTCACGCCCGGCTGGCTCCCTTGGAGTCTCTGGGCTCGGTCCGCAAGCGCCTTTCCGAGATGCCGGACCGCACCGAGGTCAGCAGTTTGGCCGACCGGATGGCCGACATGCTGAGAGCCGTCGAGTCCATCGTGGACAAGATGGCCAGGCCATTCGCCGAGCTCGGCGGACGGCTGGACGGTGTCGCGGGCCGGTTCGAAGGTGTCGCCGGCCGGATGGACGGCCTGGAGGATCGGATCGTCGGGCTGCACAAGCGGATCGACGACCTGGACCACCACCTCGACAAGCAGGATGGCCGGCTCGACGGGTTGCCCACCCTGGACACCCGGCTGGGCGAGACCCGCGAGTCGCTGTCCGTTGCCCTGGACGCCGTCGTCCAGCGGCTGGACGCGCTGTCTGCCCGGCTCGACACGCTGGAGGAGGGCGTCGGTGGCCGGATCGTCTCGGTCACCGAACGCCTGGGCGCGCTGGACGGCGCGCTCGCGCATCGCCCCGACGCCGACTCCCTGGCCGGCCTGGTCCGGAAAGCCAACGAGGAGTCGGAGATGCGCTACACCGTTGCGCTCGACGAGGCGATGGCCACCTTCGCGGAGATCATCATGAGTAGCGGGATGCCGGCCCAGCTGCCCCCGACACCGCCGCCGGCCCCTCGACCGGTGCAGCGTCGGGTCCGCAAGAGCCCGGTCAAGTCGGCCGAGCCTGACCAGGACAAGGACTCCGGGGACGGCTCCAGCACGTAGTCAGCGCAGCACGTCGAGCACCAGCAGACGACCCAGGCCGGACCGCGCGCCGACCTGGGCGGCGTTGCGCAGCGCGTCCAGGGCCGCGGGCAGGGCACTCGGGGTGTCGGTGTGCAGTTCGAGCACCGGCTGGCCGACCGCCACCTGATCACCGGGCCGGACCAGGCAACGCACCCCCGCGCAGCTGCGGACGGGATCCTCCTTGCGGGCCCGACCGGCGCCCAGCCGCCAGGCCGCGATGCCGACGGTCTGAGCGTCCAGCCCAGTGAGCACTCCCGCGTCCGTGGCCAGGACGTGGTGCACGTGGGCGGCCACCGGCAGCGGCGCCGACGGGTCGCCGCCCTGGCCGGAGATCATCCGGCACCAGGTCTCGTAGGCGGCCCCCGACGCGAGCACCGCGGCCGGGTCGACACCGGTGATCCCGGCGAGTGCCAGCATCTCCCGGGCCAGTGCGACAGTGAGTTCGATCACGTCGGCAGGGCCGCCGCCCCGCAGCACCTGCACCGACTCGGCGACCTCCAGCGCGTTGCCCACCGCGGCTCCCAGCGGAACGGACATGTCGGTGACCAGCGCGCTCACCCGGATGCCGTGGGCGACGCCGATCGCCATCATCGCGAGCGCAAGCTCACGCGCCCGTTCATGAGTGTTCATGAACGCACCCGAGCCGGCCTTGACGTCCAGTACCAGCGCCCCGGCGCCCGCGGCGATCTTCTTGCTCATGATCGAGCTGGCGATCAGCGGGATCGACTCGACGGTGCCGGTGACGTCACGCAGCGCGTAGAGCTTGCGGTCGGCAGGCGCCAGCCGGTCGGTGGAGGCGCACACCACCGCGCCGACATCGGACAGCTGGCGGGTGATCTCCTCGATCGAGAGCCGGGCCCGCCATCCCGGGATCGACTCCAGCTTGTCCAGCGTCCCCCCGGTGTACCCGAGCCCCCGACCCGCCAGATGCGGCATCGCGGCACCACAGGTCGCCACCAGTGGCGCCAGCACCAGGGTGATCTTGTCGCCGACCCCGCCGGTGGAGTGCTTGTCGACGGTCGGCCGGCTCAGATCGCTCCACTGCAGCCGCTCCCCCGACTCGATCATGGCCAGGGTCCAGCGGGCGGTCTCGGCGGCATCCATCCCATTGAGCAGGATCGCCATCGACAGGGCGGCCATCTGCTCGTCGGCGATCGTCCCCCGGGTATAGGCGTCGACCACCCAGTCGATCTGGTCCTCGCGCAGGCACCTGCCGTCTCGCTTGGCGCGGATCACCTCGATCATGCTCGTGAGTGGCATTGGGTGCGGTAACACTGTTACGCACTCACGACCCGAATGCGTCGGGCAGCAGGTCGCGCAGCGGGCGGGCCCCGCGCGCGGTGTCCACCAGGCAGCCGGGTCCGCCGAGCTCGTGGAGCACCTGGCGGCAGCGCCCGCAGGGCATCAGCAACTCGCCGATGCCCGAGCGGCACGCCACTGCGACGAACCGGCCGCCACCGGAGAGCCGCAACTGCCCGGCCATCGTGCACTCGGCGCACAACGACAGGCCATAGGAGGCGTTCTCCACGTTGCAGCCGATCACCACACGGCCGTCGTCGCACAGGGCGGCCGCGCCCACCTGCAGCCCGGAGTACGGGCAGTGCGCCAGCGCCGCCGCGCCCACCGCAGCGTCCCGCAGCCCATCCCAGTCAACATCACCGTGCACGTCACCACAGTCGCAGAAACGGCAGTCTGGGGACAGCACGCAGTTAACTGAGCAGACCGGCTAGCCTACGCGCGTGCGCATGCTCCGGTTTCGGGCGGTCGTGAGCCTGATCGCCACTCTCGGCGCCACTACCCTGCTTGGCGCGATACCAAGCGCCGCCCAGCCGGCGTCCCGGCAGGTCACATCGGCCACCGCGGGATGCGTGAGCCAGGTCGCCCCGCCCCCGCCAGTCGACCGATCAGAGATCCCGGCGCCTGGCAGGCTGACCCCGGAGCCGGTTGCCGTTCCCGACCGTCCGGTAGGCGGCCCGCGGATGGGCCAATGCGGGCTGATACTGCCCGCCGGTGCGCCAGCCCCGCCGTTGGGGATCAGCTCGACGTCCTGGTTACTGGCCGACGCAGACTCCGGTGAGGTGATCGCCGCCCGGGACCCCCACGCGCGCAACCGCCCGGCGTCGACGATCAAGGTGTTTGCCGCGCTGCTGGCCGTCGACCGGCTGCCGGCCGACCGGGTGGTGGTCGCCACACAGACCGACACCGACCAGGAGGGAAGCCGGGTGGGGCTGGGCCCCGGAGGCTCCTACACCGTCCGGCAGCTGCTCACCGGCCTGCTGCTGGCCTCGGGTAACGATGCCGCCCACGCGCTGGCCGGACAGCTGGGTGGCGTCCCGCAGACCGTCGATCAGATGAATGAGCTGGCCGCCAAGCTGGGCGCGCTGGACACCCGGACCGCCACCCCGTCTGGATTGGACGGTCCGGGCATGAGCACCTCCGCCTACGATCTGGCGCTAGCGTTTCGCCAGGTGCTCAGCCGTCCACTGCTGACCGAGCTGCTGGGCACCCGGCAGGCTGCCTTTCCCGGGTTCCCCGGCCGGCCGGGGTTCGAGCTCGCCAACGACAACAAGCTGCTCGCCAACTACCGGGGCGCGCTGGGTGGCAAGACCGGCTTTACCGACGACGCCCGGCACACCCAACTCGACGCCGCACAGCGCGGCGGGCGTCGCTTGATCGTGGTACTGATGCACGGCGAGCAGCAGCCGGTGTCGATGTCGGAGCAGGCCGCCCGGTTACTGGACTACGGATTCGCGCTGCCCCCAGGCCAACCGGTTGGGCGGCTGGTGAACGAGGCTCCACCGCCCGAAACCAGCGACGCGGACCCCGAACCGTCGGCCGGTGACAGCGCACTGGGGCAGAACGGGTCAGGCGGATCCCCAGGACGTAGCGCTCTGATCCCAGTGGTCTTCTCGATCGGCCTGGCGGCCGTCGTACTCGCAGTGCTAGGTGCCCTGGTAGCTCGCCAACGCCATCGCTAGCGCTTGCTCCACACCGCCAGCTGCTCCGCGATCTTCTCAACATCCGTCAGGGTACCTCCCCCCGCGTGTCGTGCTCCTATGCACGGTGTGTCGCGTCCCGGTGCACGGTGTGCCCGGCGTTGGTGCCCGACCAGCCTCGCTCGCCGGAGCGCGATCCAGTGATAGAAGTCGGCTCTGGGTGACGAGGTTGCCGATGAAAGACGCGGGGTCGCCGGATCGTCTGGAAGCACTCCACCTCGTCCCGCGCGAACCACACTTCCGTTCTTGATTCCTTCTCAACGGGGAAGCGGGGGGAGCGGAAGCGGCAGAATCAGTACGTCAAACAAGGGCGAATGGTCCCATCCGGGTCGCAGCTGCGCCACCTTGCGCCATCCCCAATGCAAATACGCGCGGCTGGCATTAACGTTGTCCGGCTCGACAAGCAGAGTGGCCCGCTGCTCCGTTCGATCGAGCAGGAGCTGGTCATGGAGCGCATGTGCAATACCCTTTCCGGAGCAATCTCGAAGAACCATGATCTCAGAAAGAGCAAAAGTTCGGCGGCCATCCTCCCGGGTAAAACCCGCCTCCGGTTCGTCAAGCAACCCGGTCCACCAGCCAGTAGTAGATGCTCGCTCATCAAGCGGCCAACCCCAGGTCTGCCCGACCGCGTCATCTCCTTGGTAAGCCACCACTAAGTCAAAGGTAGATCGCGAAGCGTACGAGTCAAACCTGTGCATGAACGCCTCGACACTATCAAAGGGATCGCCGCTGGCAATCGCATCGACGTATGAACCCATGTAGACAGCCTCAACCACTGCGCGGATCTGACGCGCTCCGGCGGCATCGTAGCGGCGGAAAGTGACGTCGGTCGACGCCGTCATGCGCGTGACGTGGTGGACAGAGCGTCGTACCGACCGCAGAACTCGTCATGTGTACCGCCCTGCGCGATTTGTCGCACGGGGCGCAGCTCTGCGATGGTTCGCGGAGATGCGACCTGGCCCTCAAGTGCGGGAAGCACAGCCAGACCCTCTGAAATTGCCTCAGCTGTATCGCCACGTGCGGCGAGTGTGGCAGCTAACTGGGCGCGATAGTTGGCACGATTACGCGGAGACAGGCTCGGTTCCGCCAGACTGGCCCGATAGAGCATGGACGCCGTGCTCAGGTCACCGAGATACGATCGGCCCTTAGCCTCGTGTACAGTGATCTCACTCGCTGTGGCAAACCGAAGCCAGACCGCTTCATCCTCAGCGAATCCAGCACGGTCCGTCTCACGCTTAGCCCGTATGATGGCTGCATCAAAACCATCGCCGTTGCCAGCCGCCGCGTGCGCGATCGCCTCCCGGCCAGCCAACAATGCGTGCAGCCGTGGCGATGTATCATGTCGCGCCAACTGGACAGCCCGAGCACTGAGCCGCACGGCCTCACGAGCAAACCCACGGTTACTGCGTTTACTCGCCATCTGAGCCGATTGCAGTGACATTTTCTCTGTCGCCCTCACCGCTAATCCGGTGTCTCCCGCCTGGTCGGCTAGGAGGAAAGCCTCAGAATACAGCTCACGGGCTCGGCCCTGATCATCCCCGTCGTAGCTGAGCCAGCCAACACACACTGCTAGTTCGCCGGCCATACTCATGAGCTGTCGACCGATTGACTCATTATAGTCAGCTTCATCTAACATGTGGCGGACCAGACGGTAATGACGGAGAGCGGCGCCCGTCAGTGCTGCACCCCCCACATACTGATCCTTGGTATACAGGTCATCTACCGATGTGCGAAGTTCCCGGATGTGCGCGGGTTCGACCTTGAATGGTATGGCAGCGGCAACGCCAGAACAGGTTATGGCGGCGGCACTGCCCGCGCCACGCAGAAATCCGCGTCTGTCCATTTCTCCATCATCCTCGGGGCCCGCAGTCCCCACGACTGCTGTTGGCAGGCTCTCGGGTGGTGAAACGACGGCGGATCGAGCAGGAGACGGCAACGGGGCACCCATTGCAGCAAGGATACGCAGATAGAAGCCGCGCGGTCTTTTCGTCTGACCAGACTCCCACCGCCAGACCATCTTCTCGTCTAACTTGGTTCCTCGCACCTCCTTCGTCCTATAGGCCATCGCTTCCACTTGCTCACAGAACTCTTTCCGTGACCACTTCTGCTCTTCCTCGCGCCACCACCGGAGACTTTCGCCCCAATCTCCAGTCGAGACACCTCCCGCGACCATTGATCGACCCTGTCTCCCTGCCTGGCTCACGCTCGGGGCGCCTCCTTGCCCTCCTTTTGCCCTGCTGTCGCCTTCTTCCGCCCTGCCCTGACCGCTCGGTTGCTGATTCACTTTCCCCATGCCCAGAGCTACTCGACTGGAGGGTCCCTTCCCTCGGCGGCACTCGTGACGTGATCGTAGCCCCTGTGGAGGCGCGCGTCTCGGCTCTCGCCCGCTCAGTCAGCTCGTCAGGGCATCGATGAGCGGCGACGGCCCCGCCCTTGACAAATAACCGGGCGGGGTCGTCGTCTTCCACTACAGATTCCATTGCAGACCGGAGTGCAGCTGTTGTGGACCAAGCTTCACAAGACCGCAAGATCCCGGACGAGCCGAGTTCCACTGCGCCCGGTGGCCAGTTGATCAGCGCGGACGCTGCCGCCAAGGCGCTGCGCGACCTCTTTCTCGCCAACGCCGAGCGGGGTGACAACGCCGCCAACGACGGACTCGTCGACGCCCTGGTACGCCGGATCCGCGCGCAACAGGCACTCAACGATGGGGACGGCTCTCATCAGGGCTCCCGAGCTGACTGAGCTTGTCAGTGCCGTCCAGGTAGGCCTTGGCTTGCAGGGTGTAAAGCTCGGCGTAGCCGCCGCCGCGAGCAACCAGCTCGTCGTGAGTGCCCTGCTCGGTGATACGCCCATGGTGCAGGACGATGATCTGGTCGGCGTGCCGGATATTCGCCAGCCGGTGAGTGATCAGCACCGTTGTCCGGGCCGGTTCCGGGCTATCGCCATTGTGCGACGCACCGCGGGCACGGCTCAATGACTGCAGGGATCGGAGCACGGCGTGCTCGGCCCGCGCATCCATCGCTGCCGTGGGTTCGTCAGCGACGAGCAGCGGCGCATCCCGGTACATACCGCGGGCCACGCTGATTCGCTGCCACTGCCCACCGGAGAGGTCAGAGCCATTCTGAAACTCCCGGGACAGCACGCTGTCCCAGCCCTGGGGGAGCTCGGCGATGACGGCGTCGGCGCCAGACTCGGCCGCGACGGTCGCCAGCACGCGGCCGCCGGGATCGGCCCGTTCCAGCCGGCCGATGCGGATGTTGTTCTCGGCGGTCATCGGCCATTCGACGGGGTCCTGCAGCACGACCCCGACCCGGGAGTGCAGCTCGCGCTGGTCGACCTGGGCGATGTTCACCCCATCCCAGGTCACCCGTCCCTGATCGGGCAGGTAGAGCCCGGTGATCACCTTGGCTAGGGTGGATTTCCCGGAGCCGTTCTCCCCCACCAGCGCGATGACCTGGCCACGGCAGATCGTCAAACTCACCTCATGCAGGGCCGGCTCATCCTTGCCGGGGTAGCTGAAGGACACCTCGTGCAACTCGATGAGCTGCGGGTCGCGCGGCAACCGCCGCACGGCAGCGGCCCGGTGGTGGCCGCGGGCCTGAGCAAGGCAGCTGGTCATCATGTCGAGGTAGAAGCTGTGCTCGAAGAGCCGGTTGGCGGCGAATACCGTGGTGGACACCGCCGTCGTCGCGGTGCGCATGGCGACCGCCGCCGCTGCGGCCAGCGCCAGCGGCATCACCCCGGTGTAGAGCAGCACGCCGAGTACGCAGTAGGCCAGCGCAGTGCCGACACCGGCTAGGCCCCGGCCGAGCAGCCGGATCCTGGTCTTGCGGTGCTCGACCGCAACCGCTTCGGTGGCCAGTTGTGACCCGATACGTCGGTGCTCACTCAGCAAGGTGTCCTGGGTGGTGAAGGCGCGCACCTCGGCTGCCTGGGGCCGGCCGGTGATCAGATCACTGGTGATCCCCAACCTGCGCATGCGCGAGACCATCCGCACGAACGACTCGTAGGACAGCATCGCGGCCCGCACGCTGGCCCACCCATTGGGCACTGCGGCCAGCAGCACCACCGGCGCCAGCACCGGGTTGAGCAGGCCCGCGGTGACGATCGCGGCAGCGAGCGTGATCGCCGAACTGAGCAGGTTCCCGGTATCGGCGACCCCTTGACGGACGGCCATGATCCCCTGCACTGACGTCCGGCGCACCAGCTCGACGAAGTCCGCGTCGTCGAAGGCGACCAGCTCCACCTCGATCACCGCCGCGTGCAGCTCGTCCTGGGCGCGCAGCTCCACCCGCGGAGCCAGCACCGCCTGCACGGAGCCGATCGCCGCGTCCAGCAGTCCACGGGCCGCGTAGGAGGCCATCACCAGGGCCAGCGCCGGTAACGCCGCCACCACCCGCTCCGGAGTCGGGCCCTGCACCAACAGCTGGGTGAGCACGTTCGCGGTGGCCAGCAATCCGAACGCCGTGGCACACCCCGCGACCACTTCGACAGCCACCGCAAGCATCGTTAACCGCGGCGAGGTCTGCCAGGTCAGGCGCACCAGTACGCGCAGCGCGGCTGGCGCCGCCCGCAGTTTCCGGCCAATGCCCGAGCCGACCACCGTCTCCATGACCTCCGCCCAGGGCGGCGTCTTGACGTCATCAACCCCGATCAGTGTCGGCACGCCGGCATTGGGTGCGGCAGCGTCAGTGGTACGCCTGAGTCTCATCGCGGCCTCCCACTAGGAGAGCATGCCTGCCGCGCTAGCGTGCCGTCTCGTGATTAGTGATGGAGCGGGCCTGCGGGCCGGGATCGTGGTCACCGGAACGGAGCTGCTCAGCGGCACCATCACCGATCGCAACGGCCCGTGGCTGGCGCAGCGGCTGGGCGAGCTCGGCGTCGAGGTGGCCCACCTGCTCTGCGTCGGGGACCGGCGGCAGGACCTGGCGGCGGCACTTCAATTCCTGGCCGATCAGGGCGTCGGCCTGATCGTCACCAGCGGTGGGCTTGGCCCCACCGCCGACGATCTGACCGCCGAGGTGGTCGCCGGGTTCGCCGGCGTGAAGCTGGAGCTCGACGAGGCGATGGAACAGCGGATCGCCGGCATCCTCGCCCGGTTCCGGCACCTCTCAAGCTTCGACCCGGAGGCGCTGCGGATAGCGAACCGCAAGCAGGCGATGGTGCCGCGCGGCGCCGAGGCGCTCGACCCGGTGGGGACGGCACCCGGGCTGGTGGTCCCGGTCACCGGTGGGCCGACGGTGATCGTGCTACCCGGACCGCCCCGCGAACTGCAGACCATGTGGCCTGCGGCGCTGGCCACGCCCGCAGCCAAAGCGGTTCTGGCGGGTACCCAGCCCCTCGAGTCGATGCGGTTGCGGCTGTTCGGGCTGCCCGAGTCGGAGATCGCGGCGGCGCTCCGCGACGTGGGTGCCACCCTGGACCTGACGCCGCTGGAGATCACCACCTGCCTGCGGCGTGGCGAACTGGAGATCGACATCCGGCATCGTCCGGGGGCCTGGGCGACCCGCGATGCACTGGTCGACCAGATCCGCGCCCGGCACGGGCGGTACCTGGTCGCCACCGATGGCAGCACGCTGGACGATCAGCTAGCCGGGCTGCTGCAGGGCCGGCTGATCGGGCTCGGCGAATCCTGCACCGGCGGGCTGATGGCCGCCCGGCTCACCGAGCGGCCAGGGTCGTCGAGCTACGTCGCGGGCGGCGTGGTCGCTTACTCCAACGCCGCCAAGACCGAGCTGCTCGGCGTGCCCGCTGAGCTGATCGAGCAGCACGGTGCGGTGTCACCGCAGGTCGCGCGAGCGATGGCGGACGGAGCGCGGCACCGTTTCGCTGCTGACGTCGGCGCCGGGATCACCGGCCTGGCGGGCCCGGACGGTGGCACCGAGGCCAAGCCGGTTGGCTACGTGTGCATCTGCGTGACCACCAGCGAGGGCGCCGTCGTGGCCCGCGACCCGGTGCTGCCCGGTGACCGCGCCACGATCCGCGACCGTGCGGTGACCGTCGCGATGCATCTGGTCCGGCGGGTGTTGACCGGGTCGGACTCAGCCTGACCGCGGGCAGCTACCGCTCGATGACATTACGGTGCGACCTGTTCTTCACCGCAGTGTAGGCGGCCGTGCCGACGAACAGCACCGCACCGATCACGACGAGCCAGAACAGCAGCTGGAATGCGGCACCCAGGACCCAGCCCAGCACGGTGATCCCAATCCAGATCAACGCGATGATCCCGAGCACCTTTATCAAGGTCTGCATGAGGTCTCCTACCTTGTGGGCACTGTCTGAGTGACCCGATGTTCCCAGTACACACCTCGCGGAAGCGCTACGCATCGGGGTTAACCCTGGCGCGAGCCCTGTCACGGCACCGCTGACCTCGGGGATGGGACCTGTGGGCGGTCCTCCCGGACGTGTTCGTGGGCACTGGGCTGGGCGACGGCCGCCCACGCCGTGATGAACAGCAGAAACCGGGAGACGAAGTAGGAGAACAACATCAGGCCGATCACCGGGCCGAACAGCACACCGGCGGGGCTGGCCAGCACGGTATTGAGATAGATCGCGAAGCCCTGCTTGAGCACCTCGAAGCCGATTGCCCCGAAGGCCGCGGCGCGCATCGCGCTGTGCAGCGGGACCGGCTGCCGCGGCAGCCGGGCGATCACCCAGACGAACACCAGCCAGTTGCCGGCCAGCGACAGCACCAACGCGAGGAGGAAGAAGACCAGCCGGGCACCAGCGACCTGCCCGAGCCCGATCGCGTTCAGCACGAACGTGGCGAAGGCGGTACCGGCACTAGTGAGGACAAAGGACACCACCAGGGCCAACCCCAGACCGATCAGCGCCCCCAGGTCAAAAACCTTGGCGCGCAGGAAACTCGGTGGTTCAGGCGGCTGGTCCCATTGGGCGGTGAGCGCCTCGCGGAGGTTGTCCATCCAGCCCAGCCCGGAGTACAGCGCGCCAAGCAAACCCACGATCCCGACGTTGCTGCGTGATGCGATCGCCTGGTTGATGACCTGATTGAGGGTCGCGCCCAACCCGGCAGGCGCCGCCGCCAGGATCAGGTCCTGCAGGCGGCGCAGCAGCTCCGGGTCGCCGGCCAGCACGAAGCCGGCAGCCGCGAAGGCGATCATCAGCAGCGGAACCAGCGACAGGACGCTGAAGAACGTGATCGCAGCCGCGTAGTGGTCGCCGTGGCGGGTGGTGTAGGACTTCCCGGCCCGAACCAGCCTGTCCAACCACGGGTAGCGCAACCGGTAGCGCGCGAATACGCCCGGCTTGCCGTCCTCCTGCGGCTGGCCCTGCCCCCACATACCCTGCCACGTTAGCCGGGGCCCGCCGGTTCAGCCCCCTGGAGGCAGGAAGCCCACCCGGTCGTACACCACCCGAACCGTCTCGGCAGCGACCTCCCGGGCCCGCTCGGCGCCCCGGGCCAGCAGCTTGTCCAGCTCGGCAGGGTCGTCGGTGTAGCCGGCCACCTGCTGGCGCAGCGGGGTCACGAAGTCGGCCAGCGCCTGCGCGACGTCGGACTTCAGCGCGCCGTACCCCTTACCCTCGTACGCCACGATGAGATCGTCGATGCTGCGCCCGGACAGCGCCGAGTAGATCGTCAACAGGTTCGAGACGCCGGCCTTGGACGCGGGGTCGTACTGGATCTCCCGGCCGGTGTCGGTGACGGCCGAGCGGATCTTCTTGGCGGACACCTTGGGCTCGTCGAGCAGGTCGATCACGCCGGCCGGCGAGGACGTCGACTTGCTCATCTTGGCCGTCGGCTCGGCCAGATCGTAGATCTTCTGCGCACCCTTGACGATATGCGGTGCCGGCACGGTGAACGTCGGGCCGTACCGGGAGTTGAACCGCACAGCGAGATCCCGGGTGAGCTCGATGTGCTGACGCTGGTCCTCACCCACCGGCACCTGGTCGGCCTGGTAGAGCAGGATGTCGGCGGCCTGCAGGATCGGGTAGGTGAACAACCCGACCCGGACACTGTCTCCGCCCAGCTTGGCGGACTTGTCCTTGAACTGCGTCATCCGGGACGCCTCGCCGAAGCCGGTGAGGCACTCCAGCACCCAGCACAGCTGGGTGTGCTCGGTGACGTGACTCTGCACGAACACCGTGGAGCGATCCGGGTCGACGCCCAGCGCGAGCATCTGCGCCGCAGCCAGCCGGGTTCGGCGGCGCAGCTTCTCGGGATCCTGCTCGGCAGTGATCGCATGCAGGTCGACCACGCAGTAGAACGCCTCGTGGTCGGACTGCAGCGCCACCCACTGCCGGATCGCGCCGAGGTAGTTGCCGAGGTGGAACGAGTCCGCAGTGGGCTGGATACCGGAGAGCACCCGGGGGCGACGGCCGGTCACAGAAGACGACATGCCGGGATTGTTGCAGCCGGCACTGAGCCGCTTCATCGCCAGGTCAGGGAGTCAGCTGCAGACGGCACCGGGTTCCGGGGCGAGGTACTGCTCCATGGCCCAGCGGGAGGGCCCGAGCTGCCGGAAGCCGTTGCTGGTCACGGTGTCCGCACCGACTACCGCTCCCGGGCTGAGGGTCCCCACCACAGCGTTGTTGGTGCTGGGCCCGTTGCGCACGTTGAGATCGAGGCCGCCCGTGACCTTCATGGTGCACAACGACGACGGCGGAACCGATGGCAACAGCGACGCGCCGGGGACGCTCTGGTGCTCGGCAACCAGCAGGATCACGGCCACCGCCACCCCTCCCCCAATGATCCAGTAGCGCGATCTCTTGGACTTATTGTCGTCAGCCACGGCTCACTCTCCACTGCCGGGCGCAGTGATCAAAGTCAGCGCGTGGCATACCGCAACCCCTGTTCGAGCTCGTCGAGAAACTCCTCGGTGGTCAGGAACGGGGTGTTGGCGCCGACCAGGACCGCCAGATCCTTGGTCATCCTCCCACCCTCGACGGTGTCAACGCAGACCCGCTCCAGGGTATCGGCGAAGTGGGTGACCTCAGGGGTCCCGTCCAGGGTACCGCGGTGGCGCAGACCGCCGGTCCACGCGAAGATCGACGCGATCGGGTTGGTCGAGGTGGGCTTGCCCTGCTGATGCTGCCGGAAGTGCCGGGTGACGGTGCCGTGTGCGGCTTCCGCCTCGACCGTCCGGCCGTCCGGCGTCATCAACACGCTGGTCATCAAACCCAGCGAGCCGAAGCCCTGCGCGACGGTGTCGGACTGCACGTCGCCGTCGTAGTTCTTGCAGGCCCAGACGTAGCCACCCTCCCATTTCAACGCGGCGGCCACCATGTCGTCGATCAGCCGGTGTTCATAGGTGAGGTCGTGCTCCTCGAACTCGCCTTTGAACTCGGACTCATAGATCTCGGCGAACACGTCTTTGAACATGCCGTCATAGGCCTTGAGGATCGTATTCTTGGTCGACAAGTATACCGGGTACCCCCGGGCCAGGCCATAGCGCATGGATGCCCGGGCGAAATCCTCGATGGACCGGCGGAAATTGTACATCCCGAGTGCGACACCACCCCCCTCCGGGAACCTCGCCACCTGGATCTGCAGTGGCTCACGGCCGTCGTCGGGGGTGTAGGTGATCGTGAGGGTGCCCGGGCCGGGGACCGTGAAGTCGGTGGCGTTGTACTGGTCACCGTGGGCGTGGCGGCCGATGATGATGGGCTTGGTCCAGGTGGGAACCAGGCGGGGAATGTTCGAGCAGACAATCGGTTCGCGGAAGATCACGCCGCCGAGGATGTTGCGGATCGTGCCGTTGGGCGAACGCCACATCTTCCGCAGGCCGAACTCCTCGACCCGCGCCTCGTCGGGTGTGATGGTGGCGCATTTGACGCCCACCCCGTGCCGGGCGATCGCGTGTGCGGCATCGACGGTGACCTGGTCCTCGGTGGCGTCCCGGTGCTCGATGCCGAGGTCGTAGTAGTCAAGGGTGATGTCGAGATAGGGCAGGATCAGCTTGTCTTTGATGAACTGCCAGATGATCCGGGTCATCTCGTCGCCATCGAGCTCGACGACGGTGCCCTCGACCTTGATCTTGCTCACGTCACTGGTACCTCTCTGTGGCTCTGACCAGTGCGGTCAGAGGTTGGCTACGTCGGCCTGCTTCGCGCGCACGGCCTCCGCCGCCTCGCGCAGACCCGACTTCTCGCTCGCGGACAGGTCGCCCTCGACGACCTTCCGAATGCCTGCCCG